>NZ_JBVHLW010000026.1:0-99023 GCF_055558795.1 Streptomyces sp. NPDC025618
CCGCGACTACGAGACCCACCCGCACCGCTCCGAAGCCATGATCCACCTCGCGATGATCGACCTCATGACCCGCCGCCTCACCGGCGAAACCACCCTGAACTGGCGCGGAGCCTAAACCCCAGGACCAAACACGAATCAACGGACCAAACGCTCAGTAAGCCCCCCGCAACCCCCGCCAGACCGCCCGAGCCGCATGATGCCCGCACATACCATGCACACCCGGCCCCGGCGGCGTGGACGAAGAGCAGATGAAGACATTCGGCCGCGCCGTCGCATACGGCACGAGCGAGAGCTTCGGCCGGATCACCAACCGCAACCCCGCCACCGACCCGGCGGCGATATCACCGCCGACATAATTCGCGTTGCGAGCGGCAAGCTCCGGCGGGCCCGCCGTCGCGCGGGCGAGGACGAGGTCGCGGAAGCCCGGTGCGAAGCGTTCGAGCTGACGCTCGATGACCTCGGTCGCGTCGCCCTGCCAGCCGTTCGGCACGTGGCCGTACACCCAGAAGGTGTGCTTGCCCTCCGGGGCCCGGGTGGGGTCGACGACGCTGGGCTGCGACGTGATGAGGAAGGGCACCGAGGGGTCGGCGCCGTGGAGCGCGGCGCCGAGAGCCGCGTCGACCTCCTCGTACGTCGGGCCGATATGGACCGTGCCCGCGCGGCGCGCGGCCTCCGACGCCCAAGGCACGGGGCCGCTCAGCGCATAGTCGATCTTGAACACCGCGGGGCCGTAACGGAAGTTCCGGTAGGCGTCGCCGAGCCCGGCGATGCGGGCGAGGGCGGTGGGCGAGGTGTCGAAGACGTACGCGCGGGCGGGCGGGAGGTCGTCGAGGCGTTTGACCTCGAAGCCGGTGTGGAGGACGCCGCCCTGCTCCCTCACGTACGAGCCGAGGGCGTCGGCGATCGACTGCGAGCCGCCGCGCGGCACCGGCCAGCCGCCCGCGTGCGCGGCGAGCGCGAAGATCAGGGCCATACCGCCGGTGCCGAAGCCGCCGAGCGGCGCGATGCCGTGCGCCGCGAGCCCGGCGAACATCGCGCGGGCCTTCGCGTCGCGGAAGCGGCGCGTCAGCAGGGCCGCGGGCTGCGCGGCGAGCAGGGCGAAGCGCGCGTAGAGCAGGGGGTCGCGCGGCAGGCCCTGCCAGGCGGTGCGCAGGAAGTCCGCGGCCACCGCGTCCCAGTGCCCCCGGAAGGGCGTGACCAGCCGGCGGTAGGCGCCCGCGTCGCGCGGCCCCAGCGAGTGCGCCGTCTCCCCGATGCTGTGGGAGAGGACGGCGGCGCTGCCGTCGGGGAAGGGGTGCGCCATGGGCACCTCGGGGTGGATCCACTCCAGGCCGTGCCGGTGCAGCGGCATCCTGGTGAAGGCGGGCGAGCCCGCCGCCAGCGGGTGCACGGCCGAGCAGGGGTCGTGGCGGAAGCCGGGGAGCGTGAGCTCCTGCGTGCGCGCGCCGCCGCCGATCGCCTCCGCGGCCTCGAACACCTCCACGGCCAGGCCTCGGCGGGCCAGTTCGGCGGCCGCCGTGAGCCCATTGGGCCCGGCACCTACGACGACCGCGTCGAGCATGGTGGGCACCGGACGCAACTCCCCTCGTCCCCGTGGATCAGCCGGCGGACGCCAGCAGGCCCAGGATATGCCGGAGCGTCACCTCGTCCCGCGCGGCGGCGAACGGCAGGGCGTTGCCCCCGGCTATCCGGAACGGCTCGCCCGCGACCGTGCCGCTCGCCCCGCCCGCCTCGGCGACCAGCAGCAGCCCGGCGGCGTGGTCCCAGGCGTTCTCCCAGGAGAAGGCGAGCCCGTCGATGTGCCCCCGCGCCACGTTGAGATATTCGAGCCCGGCCGAGCCGCAGGGGCGCGGCGCGACGCCGTCCGTGCGCAGGGCGGCCAGGACGCGCTTCTGCTCGTCGTTGGTGAAGTCGTAGTGCGAGGTCGCCACTTCGAGGACCTTGCCCGGCTCGGGCGAGCCGGAGCTCAGGCGGGTGCCGTTGAGCTCCGCGCCGCCGCCGCGGCGGGCGGTCGCCATCAGCTCCAGGGCGGGCGCGTACGTCCAGGAGGCGAGCAGCTCGCCGTGGTGGGCCAGGCAGACGAGCGTGGTGAAGCCGGGGTCGCCGTGGACGAACTGCCGGGTGCCGTCGACCGGGTCCACGATCCACACCGGGTCGCTGCCGCGCAGGGCGGTGAGGATGCCGGGGTCGGCGTGCACGGCTTCCTCCCCGACGACGACGGAGCCGGGCAGCAGGGCGGTGAGCGAGGCGGTCAGGTGCTCCTCGGCGAGCCGGTCGGCGACCGTCACCAGGTCGTGCGGGCCGTTCTTCTCGACGATCTCGTCCGCGGCGAGCTGCCGGAAACGCGGCATGATCTCGGTGGCGGCCGCCTTGCGGACCGCCTCCTCGACGTGGTTCAGATCACCTGCGAGAAATTCATCGATCATGCGTCCATCGAACCACGCCCCACCGACATCCGGGGGCGTGGTCATGGCCACAGGATGGCTTCCCCGTGAACGGACCCCGGGGTCAGCGGCCCACCGCGTAGCCCTGCATGCCCCGCGGATTGGCGGCCGCCGACAGCACGCCCGTCTCCGGGTCGCGCGCCACCGCGCTCAGGCGGCCCTGCGACCAGGGCCCGGCGACGGCCACGTCGTGGCCCCGGCGCCGCAGCTCCCCGATGACCCGCTCCCCGATCCGGGCCTCCACCGTGACCGATCCGGGCCGGGTCTCGCGCGGGTGGAAGGAGCTGGGGAAGGACTCCTGATGCCATTGGGGCGCGTCGATCGCGCCCTGGAGGTCGAGCCCGCCGCGCACGGCGGGGCGCAGCGCGGCCGCGAGGAAGAAGTGCAGCTGCCACTGGTCCTGCTGGTCGCCGCCAGGTGTGCCGAAGGCCAGCACCGGCTCGCCGCCGCGCAGCGCGAGGGAGGGCGTCAGGGTCGTGCGCGGCCGCCGCCCGGGGGTGAGGGAATTGGGCAGCCCGGCCTCCAGCCAGGTCATCTGCAGCCGTGAGCCGAGGGGGAATCCGAGCTCGGGGACGACGGGGTTCGACTGGAGCCAGCCGCCACTGGGCGTCGCGGAGATCATGTTGCCCCAGCGGTCGACGATGTCGAGGTGGCAGGTGTCGCCACGCGTCACCCCGTCGGGGCCGACGGCCGGGTCGGTGTCGTACGCGAGGGTCGGCTCGCCCCCGCCGGGCAGCAGCGGCACCCGCGCCACGTCGGCGGGGGTGAGCGCGTGCCGGGGCAGGCGCGGGGTGCGGCCCCCGGGGCTGCCGGGGCGCAGGTCGTACGACGCCAAGTCGCCGATCAGGGCCCGGCGGGCGGAGTTGTAGTCGTCCGAGAGGAGTTCGCGCAGCGGCACGTCACCGGTGGCGTCGCCGTACCACGCCTCGCGGTCGGCCATGGCGAGCTTGCCGCCCTCGACGAGCGTGTGGACGTAGTCGCCGGTGCCGTATTCGGGCAGCTCGCCCAGCAGGGCGAGCTGCTGGAGCAGGACCGGTCCCTGCGACCAGGGGCCGGCCTTGCACACGGTCCAGCCGTTCCAGTCGTACGTGACCGGGTCCTCGTAGCTCGCACGGAAGCCCGCGAGATCGTCACCGGTGAGCGGGGCCGCGTGCCATTCGCCGGAGGAGTCCAGGGTGGGGCGGGCGGCGGCCCGTACGAGCGCCTCGGCGACGAAGCCCTCGCGCCAGACGCGGCGGGCGGCGTCGATGCGGCGCTCCCGGCCGCCGCCCGCCGCGTCGGACTCGGCGAGGAGGCGGCGCCAGGTGGCGGCGAGCGCCGGGTTCCGGAAGAGCCGGCCGGGGGCGGGCGGACGCCCGCCGGGCAGATACAGCGCGGCGGAGTCCGGCCACTCACGGGTGAACAGCTCCCGCACCGCCGCTACGGTCCGGCCGACCCCCTCGACCGGGGCGTGCCCGGACTCGGCGTATCCGATGGCGTACGACAGGACGTCGGCGAGCGGCTTGGTGCCGTGGTCGCGCAACAGCAGCAGCCACGCGTCGAACGCGCCCGGCACCGCGGCCGCGAGGGGCCCCGTGCCGGGCACGAGCGTCAGCCCCAGCGAGGTGTAGTGCGCGATGCTCGCCCCCGCGGGCGCGGGCCCCTGACCGCAGAGCACCCGTACGGCGCCGCCCGCCGGGGCGATGACGGCGGGCACCTCGCCGGCCGGGCCGTTCAGGTGCGGCTCGACCACGTGCAGGACGAAGCCCGCCGCCACCGCGGCGTCGAAGGCGTTGCCCCCGCCCTCCAGCACGGCCATCGCGGACTGCGAGGCGAGCCAGTGCGTGGAGGAGACCATGCCGAAGGTGCCCTGCAAGGTGGGCCGCGTCGTGAACATGACCTCTAGGAGATCCCGCGGAGGCGGTTCCTTCAACCATGCGGGCGCGTCTTCCCGGACCTTTCAGGAGGGAAGATCCTTCAACCACTGCGCGACACCGCCGTGGTGGGAGCACGTGCCCCTGCGGTGCGCGGAGTAGGAGGACGAGCCGTCGTTGCAGATCGCGGACGCGCCCGCGTGGTCACCGGAGGCGGGCGAACCGCCGGTCGACGTGGTGCCGCCGGATCCGCCGGTGGTGGAGTGGGCGCCTCCGCCCCCTGCCGAACCGGCCGTGCCTGCTGAACCGGCCGAACCGGCCGTGCCGCCGCCGGACGGCGCTTCCTCCTTCGGCGTCGGCGCGGGCGTCGGGGACGCGCCGCCCGGTGTGGACGCGGGCGCGGACGACGGCGGGGCCGAGGCCGGCGCGGTCGTCGGCTCCTGGGACGGCGTGACCGGCGCGGAGGTGGCGGCGGTCGGCCTGGTGTCCGCGGACTTGTCGGAGTCGTCGCAGGCGACCGCGCCGATCCCCAGCGTCAGCGCGACGGCGAGAGCCGCTCCGGTCCGTCTCGCCCTGCGCGACAGAAAGGTGTTCACGTTCGGGTTCCCCCCTCGAACGGGCTGCTGCGTCGGAACGTTTCCGCGCATGGCCCCGCACCCGGTCACGAGCCGACGCCCGGCAGACCGGGGGAGCGGGTGGGGGGAGGTGAAGAGAAGGAGCGGTGTTATGTGTGGGGTGCACGTAGTGTAGGTGCTTCACCCACGAGAGTGACAGTAGATGGCGGAGTTACGGTTGATTCCGCTGTCGGCCGGAGGACCGGTCGGAGAGAACATAGCGGGAGGACGCGGCCGTGCACGGCGAATACAAGGTTCCGGGCGGAAAGCTCGTCGTCGTGGACCTGGAGGTCGAGGACGGAGCCCTGCGTGACGTCCGGGTGGCCGGTGACTTCTTCCTCGAACCGGATGAGGCGTTGTTCGACATCAACCGGGCGCTCGAAGGGGCCGACGCCGACCTGCCGGCCCCGGAGCTTGCCGCCCGCATCGACGCGGCGCTCCCCGAGGGCGCGGTCATGTTCGGCCTCACCTCCGAGGCCGTCGGGGTCGCCGTCCGCCGCGCACTCGCGAACGCCACCGACTGGCACGACTACGACTGGCAGCTCATCCATACCGGACCCCAGTCACCCGCCCTGCACATGGCCCTCGACGAGGTGCTCACCGCGGAGGTCGCGGCCGGGCGGCGGCCGCCGACGCTGCGGGTGTGGGAGTGGGGCTCGCCCGCCGTCGTCATCGGCAGCTTCCAGTCCCTGCGCAACGAGGTCGACCCCGAGGGCGCGGCCCGCCACGGCATGACCGTGGTCCGCCGGATCTCGGGTGGTGGAGCCATGTTCATCGAGCCGGGTAGCACCATCACCTACTCCCTGTGCGTGCCCGACGCCCTGGTGCAGGGCCTGTCCTTCGCCGACAGCTACGCCTATCTGGACGACTGGGTGCTGGGCGCGCTGGAGGGCATGGGCGTCAAGGCGTGGTACCAGCCGCTCAACGACATCGCCACCGACTCCGGGAAGATCGCGGGCGCGGCCCAGAAGCGGCTGGTCGGGGCGGAGGGCGCGGTGCTCCACCACGTGACCATGGCCTACGACATCGACGCCGACAAGATGCTCGACGTGCTGCGGATCGGCAAGGAGAAGCTGTCCGACAAGGGGACGAAGAGCGCGAAGAAGCGCGTGGACCCGCTGCGCCGCCAGACCGGCCTGCCGCGGGCGGCCGTCATCGAGCGCATGATCGCCTCCTTCCGCGACCGCTACGGCCTGACGGAGGGCGCGGTCACGCCTGAGGAGATGGCCCGCGCCCGCGCACTGGCGGAGACGAAGTTCAGTTCGGAGGAGTGGACGGCGCGCGTCCCGTAAGTCCTGGGAAGGGGCGGCCTAGGCCGACATGAGCGGACGCGACCGCTCCGGCCTGGGGCCCGCCGCCACCCGCTGTTCGAGCCGCTCGCGCACGTGGGGCCACTCCTCGTCGAGGATCGAGTAGAAGGCCGTGCCCCGCACCATGCCGTCCAGGCCGCGGGTGTGGGCCCGGCGGACGCCTTCGAGGGCCGCGCCGAGACGTTCGATCGCCGCGCGCGAGCGCAGGTTGCGGGCGTCGGCGCGCAGGGACACCCGCCGGACGCCCCACGTCTCGAAGGCGTGGCGCAGCAGGAGCAACTTGGCCTCGGCGTTGATCCCGGTGCCCTGGGCGCGCGGGGCGAGCCAGGTGCCGCCGATCTCCGTCGCGTCGGGTATCGCGGTGAGCGGGTCGCCCAGGGGCTCGCGCGGAGCGGGCGGCCAGGGCACCGGGCCCTGCCAGTAGTCCAGCTCGCAGAACCGGGTCGAGCCCACCACCAGGCCGTCCGCGGCGCGGACCACGGCGAAGGGCAGCGCCCGCCCCGCGATCCGCGCCGCCACCGCCTCGGCGACATAGCGCTTCGTGGCCTCCACCCCATGGGGCACGGGCGTGAAGGCATAGCTGCCGCGGTCCTCGGCCGCCGCCGCGGCCAGCGCCTCGACGTGCCGCTCGCCGAGCGGCTCCAGCCGCACACCGCGGCCGTGGAGGAAGACGGGCACGGGCATGGGCCTTGCCTCCTTCAGCGGGGGAACGGGGGCCCGGCGGCGGGCGTCGCGTGCGCCGCGAGGCGTGTGCGCCGGGTGTGGCCAGTGTGCGTCCGGGAAGTCGCCGGACGGGCGTCGGCGGTGCGAAGGTCAGGAGACAGGCAGGTGAAGGCGAGGTGCGGGGGTCTCGCGGTCTCGCGGTATCGCGTATGCGAATACCCGTAGCCCGTACGGGAAGCCGCCGACCGTCGGAGGGGGAGCAGGCCCGGTCCGGCGGCCGGGGCGGAGCTCCTAGGAGCCGGCCAGCGCGGGAATGACGTCCCGGCCGTAGGCGTCGATCGTCGACTCCTTCGCGTCGTGCATCGCGTAGAGGGCGAACTGGTCCACCCCCAGCGACCGCAGCTCCTCCAGCCGCTCGCGGTGCGCCTCGACGGGGCCGAGCAGGCAGAACCGGTCCACGATCGAGTCGGGCACGAAGTCGGTGGAGGGGTTCCCCGCGCGGCCGTGGTGGCTGTAGTCGTAGCCGTGGCGCTGCTTGATGTATGCGGTGAGGGCCTCCGGCACCAGACCGGAGTGCTCGCCGTACCGCTCGACCAGGTCGGCGACGTGGTTGCCGACCATGCCGCCGAACCAGCGGCACTGCTCGCGCGCGTGGTCCAGGTCGTCGCCCACATAGGCGGGCGCGGCGACGCAGACGGTGACGGAGTCCGGGTCGCGCCCGGCGTCGGAGGCCGCGGTCCGCACGGCCTTGACCATCCACTCCGTGAGGAAGGGGTCGGCGAGCTGGAGGATGAAGCCGTCGGCCTCCCGCCCGGCGAGGGCGAGCGCCTTGGGGCCGTACGCCCCCATCCACACCGGCAGGCTGCCGTCCCGCACCCAGGGCAGGCGCATCGGCGTGCCGCCCACATCCGTCTCGCGCCCCTCGGCGAGATCGCGGATGACGCGCATCGCCTCGCTCAGGGAGGCGAGGGTGTTCGGCTTGCGGCCGGCCACCCGCATCGCGGAGTCGCCCCGGCCGATGCCGCACACGGTGCGGTTGCCGTACATGTCGTTGAGCGTGGCGAAGGTGGAGGCCGTGACCTCGGGGGTGCGGGTGGAGGGATTGGTGACCATGGGGCCGACGATCAGTCGCTCGGTGTGGTCGAGGACGCGGCTGAGGATGACGAACGGCTCCTGCCACAGCACGGCGGAGTCGAAGGTCCAGCCGTAGTGGAAGCCCGCGCCCTCGGCGCGGCGCATCAGGTCCACCACGGCGGAGGCGGGCGGGTCGGTCTGGAGGACGATTCCGAAGTCCACGGCGGTGCTCCTTACACGAGGTACTGACAAGTGGCGCGCGGTACGTAACGGCCGTGCCCGGCACGCCCCGTGAACTGCCGCTCTTCGATGACGGTCTCGCCGCGCGACAGGACGGTCTCGACCTGTCCGGTGATCTGCCTGCCCTCGTAGGCGGAATAGTCGACGTTCATGTGGTGGGTCGCGGCGGAGAGGGTCTGCCGCGCGTGCGGGTCGTAGATGACGATGTCGGCGTCACCGCCGGGCGTGATGGTGCCCTTGTGCGGGGCGAGGCCGAACATCCGGGCGGGGGCGGCACAGGCGATCTCGATCCACCGGCGGCGCGTGATGCGGCCCTCGACGACGGCCTGGTGGAGGAGATCCATGCGGTTCTCCACGCCGGGCAGGCCGTTGGGGATCTTCGAGAAGTCCCCGCGGCCCAGCTCCTTCTGGCCGGCGAAGCAGAACGGGCAGTGGTCGGTGGAGACCACCTGGAGATCGTCCGTGCGCAGCCCGCGCCAGAGCGCTTCCTGGTGCTCGCGCGGCCGCAGGGGCGTCGAGCAGACGTATTTGGCGCCCTCGAAGCCCGGTTCGGCGAGATTGTCCGTGGAGAGGAAGAGGTATTGCGGGCAGGTCTCGCCGAAGACCGGCAGGCCCTTGTCCCGCGCCTGCGCCAGCTCCGCGAGTGCCTCCTCCGCCGAGACGTGCACGACATAGAGAGGGCTGCCGGCCACCCGGGCCAGCTGGATGGCGCGGTGGGTGGCCTCGGCCTCCAGCAGCGCCCGGCGGACCTCGCCGTGGTAGCGCGGGTCCGTGCGGCCCGCGGCGAGGGCCTGCTCGACCAGGACGTCGATGGCGATGCCGTTCTCGGCGTGCATCATGATCAGCCCGCCGTTGCCCGCGGCGCGCTGCATGGCCCGCAGGATCTGCCCGTCGTCGCTGTAGAACACCCCCGGATAGGCCATGAAGAGCTTGTACGACGTGACGCCCTCGCCCACCAGGAGATCCATCTCCTTCAGCGAGCTCTCGTGCACATCGGAGAGGATCATGTGGAAGGCGTAGTCGATCGCGCAGCCGCCCTCGGCCTTGGCGTGCCAGGCGTCGAGCCCCTCGCGCAGCGCCCCGCCGCGCGGCTGGACGGCGAAGTCGACGACGGTCGTGGTGCCGCCCCACGCGGCGGCGCGGGTGCCCGTCTCGAAGGTGTCGGAGGAGGCGGTGCCGCCGAAGGGGAACTCGAAGTGGGTGTGGGCGTCGACCCCGCCGGGGATGACGTACTTCCCCGTGGCGTCCAGGGTGCGCTCCGCCGTCCAGCCCTGGGCGGCGGCGCTGCCGGGCGTGGCCAGGGCGGCGATCCTGCCGTCCTCGATCAGGACGTCCGCCGTCGTCTCCTCGGCGGCGGTGATGACGAGCCCGCCGCGAATGGCCGTTCTGGTCATGGCCGTTCCCCCTCCTGTGCGTGCTGCACCTGGTGCAGGGTCTGCTCCAGGAGCGCGACGCCTTCCTCGGCCTCGGCGACGGTGAGGGTGAGGGGCGGGGCGATGCGCAGCACATTCCCGTCGTGGCCGCCCTTGCCGATCAGCAGGCCGCGCTCGCGGGCGTGCTCCAGGGCGAGGGAGGCGGCCTCCGGCGCGGGCGATCCGTCGGGCCGTACGAGCTCGACACCGGCCATCAGGCCGCGGCCGCGCACCTCCCGGACGACGGGGAGCCCGCCGGCGACGGCGCGCAGCCGCTCCATGAGGAGACCGCCGACGCGGCGGGCGTTGCCCTGGAGGTCGTGCTCCAGCAGATAGGTCAGGTTGGCCAGGCCGGCGGCCATGGTGACGGGGCTGCCGCCGAAGGTCGAGATGGAGTTGGCGGAGAGGCAGTTCATGACCTCGGCGCGGGCGACGACCCCGCCGACGGACATGCCGTTGCCGATGCCCTTGGCGAAGGTGAGGATGTCGGGCGGGCCGCTCGCCGCGTGCGCCTGCCAGCCCCAGAAGTGGTCGCCGGTGCGGCCCCAGCCGGTCTGCACCTCGTCGGAGATCCACAGGATGCCGTGGCGCGTGAGGACTTCGCGGAACGCGGCGTACAGCCCGTCGGGCGGCGAGGTGAACCCGCCGACGCCCTGGACCGGTTCGGCGATCAGCGCGGCGACGTTGCCGTGCGCCTGGCCGAGCATGTCCTCCAGATCCGCGACGCAGGCCGCGGTGAACTCCGCGTCGGACAGCTGTGCGAAGGGCCCGCGCGTGCGCACGCCGCCGTGCAGATAGAGGGTCTGCAGGGGGGAGAGGCTGGTGGGTGACCAGGAGGCGTTGCCGGTGATGCCGACGGTGGAGAAGGACCGGCCGTGGTAGCTGTTCCGCATCGCCAGGATCTGGTTGGACCCGCGGTGGGTGGTGGCGAGCAGCAGGGCCGCGTCATTGGCCTCGGTGCCGGAGGTGGTGAAGAAGACCCGCGCGTCGGGGATGCCGGAGAGCGAGGCGATCCGCTCGGCCAACTCGACCATGTGGCGGTCGAGATAGAGCGTGGAGGTGTGCAGGATGCGCCCCGCCTGCTCGGCGACCGCCTTGGTGACCTCGGGCAGGGCGTGGGCGGTCATGGTGGTGAGGATGCCGCCGAAGAAGTCGAGATAGCGGCGGCCCTCGGCGTCCCACACATGGCGGCCCTCGCCGTGGGTGAGCTCCAGCGGCTCGCGGTAGTAGAGCGTGAGCCACTCGGGCATCACGGCCCGGTGCCGGATGTGCAGACGGGCGGCGGGGGCGTCGCCGGAGGGGCCGGGAGGAGGCACCTCCGGGGGTGCGGCACTCACGGCCGGACCAGCCCGTCGTAGGCGTCGGGCCGGCGGTCGCGGTAGAAGGCCCACTGCTGGCGGACCTCGTCGATGAGGCCGAAGTCCAGGTCGCGGACGACCAGTTCCTCCTTGGTGTCGCTGGCGACATCACCGACGAACTGCCCGCGCGGGTCCACGAAATACGAGGTGCCGTAGAAGTCGTTGTCGCCGTACTCCTCGCGGCCCACGCGGTTGATCGCGGCCACGAAGTATTCATTGGCGACGGCCGCCGCGGGCTGCTCCAACTGCCAGAGATGGGCGGAGAGTCCGCGCGAGGTGGCGGAGGGGTTGTACACCAGCTGGGCCCCGGCCAGGCCGAGCGAGCGCCAGCCCTCGGGGAAGTGGCGGTCGTAGCAGATATAGACGCCGACCTTGCCGACGGCCGTGTCGAAGACGGGCCAGCCGAGATTGCCGGGTTTGAAGTAATACTTCTCCCAGAAGCCCTTCACCTGGGGGATGTGGTGCTTGCGGTACTTCCCCAGATAGCGGCCGTCGGCGTCGATCACGGCCGCCGTGTTGTAGTAGAAACCGGACTGCTCGATCTCGAAGACGGGCACGACGATCACCATGCCCGTCTCCCGCGCGAGCTCCCGCATCCGCTGGACGGTGGGCCCGTCGGGCACTTCCTCGGCCCAGCGGTAGTGCTCGCTCTCCTGCACTTGGCAGAAATACGGGGCGTTGAAGACCTCTTGGAAGCCGATCACCTGCGCGCCTTGCGCGGCGGCGGCGCGGGCGTGCTCCTCGTGCTTGGCGATCATCGATTCGGTGTCGCCGGTCCAGGTCGCCTGAACCAGAGCGGCGCGCACAACATTGGCCATGAGCTGCTCCTTTGCCGGGGCGTCAGCCAGGCTGACACGCGTAGATCCACGTGTGCTGCGACCGTATGACCCGTCACGCTCGGTGGCAAGACCGGCGCGTGGCCTGTGGATAACTCGACAGCCAAACTTGCAAGTTTCCCTGTCGTTCTTTACGGTGGAACCATGCCTGACAAGGAACAGGAACGCGCCGCCGCCGATCTGGCCGCCACCGTCTCCCAGCTCATGCGGCGCCTGCGTACGGCCTCACCCCAAGGCGCCCTCACCCCCTCCCAGCGCGCCGTGCTCAGCCGGCTCGGCACCGACGGCCCCGCCACGACCGCCGCCCTGGCCCGCGCGGAGCTCGTACGTCCCCAGTCCATGCGCGTGATCCTCGGCGTGCTGGAGGAGGCGGAGATGGTCACCCGCTCCCCGCACCCCACCGACGGCCGGCAGGTCGTCTTCTCCCTCACCGCGGAGGGCGAGGAGGCGCTCGCGTCCGTACGCGACTCCAAGAACAGCTGGCTCGCGGCCGCCATCGAGCGCCGCCTGGGCCCCGACGAACAGCGCGCCCTGATCGAGGCCACCCGGCTGCTCAAACGCCTGGTCGAGGAATGACCGTGGAATGAGCCGCGGAATGAAAGGCCCCGGACGCGCGCCCCGGACCCCCGCCACCGGGGCGGCGCGTGACACCGGCGGGACGGGCGCGCCGCCTCCGGCGGACCGCGACTCCGGTCCGGCCTTCGGTGGCCGCTTCATGGCACCGCTCCTCCTCGGCGCGGTCCTCAACCCCGTCAACACCACCGCCATCGCCACCGGCCTCGTCGCCATCGGCCACGACTTCGGCACCGGCCCGTCCGGCACCGCCTGGCTGGTCTCCTCCCTCTACCTCGCCAGCGCGGTCGGCCAGCCCCTCATGGGGCGCCTCGCCGACCTGCTCGGCCCGCGCCGCGTCTTCCTCGCCGGCCTGGTGGTGGTGTGCGCCGCCGGCCTGACCGGAGCCCTCGCCTCCGGCCTCGGGCAGCTGATCGTCTCCCGCGTCCTGCTCGGCATCGGCACCTCCGCCGCCTATCCCGCCGCCATGGCCATGCTCCGGGCCGAATCCCTGCGCGTCGGCCGCGAGCCACCGCGCACCGTCCTCGGACGGCTCTCCCTCGCGGCGCTCGGCAGCGCCGCGATCGGCCCCGCGCTCGGCGGCCTGCTCATCGCCACCACCGGCTGGCGCGGCATCTTCGCCGTCAACGTGCCGCTGGCGATCGTCCCGTTCGTCCTCGGCCTGCGCCTGCTGCCCCGCGACACCGCCCGTCCGGCACGCGGCGGCGGCCGTCCCGCCGAGCCCACTCCGCTGTCCGCGCTCCTGCGCAACCGGCCCCTCGTCGTCACCTGCCTGCGGCATGGGCTCGCCTACCTCACCATCTACTGCACGCTGTACGGCTTCACCCAATGGCTGGAGGAAGCCCACCGCTACTCCTCCTTCACCACCGGCCTCGTCATACTCCCCATGTCCGGTGCGGCGGCGGCCTGTTCACTGCTCGGCGCCCGTACGAAGAGCCTCCGCGCACCCCTCACCACGGCGGCCGCCCTGCTCGCCCTCGGCAGCGGAGGTCTGCTCCTCGCGCACGGCGGCACGCCGCTCGCCGCGCTGCTGCTGACCTCCGCGCTCTTCGGCGTACCGCAGGGCCTCGCCTCCACCGGCAACCAGGCCGCCGTCTACGCCCAGGCCCCGCCCGGCGGCCTCGGCGCGGCGGCCGGCGTCCAGCGCGCCGCGCAGTACCTCGGCGCCATCGCCGCCACCGCCCTGATCGGCCTCTGCTACGGACAGCGGGCCACCGACGCCGGCCTGCACCACCTCGCCACCGTCACCGGTGCGCTGAGCCTGTCCCTCGTCGTCCTGACCGTCACCGACCGCGCCCTGCGCACCCGCACCTGAGGAGCCGCCCCATGCCCGCCACCACCCTCGACCCCAGGACCGCGCTGGTCCTCGTCGACCTCCAGAAGGGCATCCTCGCCCTCCCCACCGCGCACCCCTCCGCCGAGATCCTCGCCCGCGGCGCCCGGCTGGCCGCCGCCTTCCGCGAGCGCGGCCTGCCGGTCGTGCTCGTACGCGTCGTCGGCGCCGCGTCCGGCCGCTCCGAGGCCCCGCTGCGCGGCGGACAGCCCCCGGCCGACTTCGCCGACCTGGCCCCCGAACTCGACCGCCAGGACAGCGACATCGTGATCACCAAGCACACCTGGGGCGCCTTCCACGCCACTGACCTCGACCTCCAGCTGCGGCGCAGGGGCGTCACCCAGATCGTCCTCGGCGGCATCGCGACGGGCGCGGGCGTCGAGTCCACCGCCCGCGCGGCCCACGAACACGGCTACCACGTGACGATCGCCACCGACGCCGTCACCGACCCCGACCCCGAGATCCACCGGGTCGCCATGGAGCGGACCTTCCCGCGCCTGGCCGAGACGGACACCACGGAGAACATCCTGAAGCTGCTCGCCTCTTAGGCCGGCAAGGGTGCGCCTTTGAGGGCATCGAGGGCGCACCCATTTCCGCCCCTCCCGCCCCTCAAACGTCCATGTCGGATTTCCGCGAGCCAAAGCCGCCGCCGCGGACGATCCTTGAAGCATGTACACCGACTTCGACCGCTGTGTCCGGGCCGTCCGCTCCAAGGACGCCCGCTTCGACGGGTGGTTCTACACCGCCGTGCTCACCACGGGCATCTACTGCCGCCCGAGCTGCCCGGCCGTGCCGCCGAAGGACCGGAACATGACCTTCTACCCCAGCGCGGCCGCCGCACAGCAAGCCGGCTTCCGGGCCTGCAAGCGCTGCCGGCCCGACGCCAGCCCCGGCTCGCCACAGTGGAACGAGCGGGCCGACCTCGTCGCCCGGGCCATGCGGCTCATCGGCGACGGCACGGTCGACCGCGAGGGCGTCCCCGGGCTCGCCTCCCGCCTCGGCTACAGCACCCGGCAGATCGAGCGCCAGCTGCTCGCCGAGCTGGGCGCGGGCCCGCTCGCCCTGGCCCGCGCCCAGCGCGCCCAGACCGCCCGCATCCTCATCGAGACCAGCGAACTGTCCATGGCGGACGCCGCGTTCGCCTCCGGCTTCTCCTCCGTACGCGCCTTCAACGAGACCGTACGCGAGGTCTTCGCGCTCTCTCCCACCGAGCTCCGCGCCCGCGCGGCCCATGGCCGGAAGCCCGCCACGCCCGGCGTGCTGGCGCTCCGGCTGCCCTTCCGGACGCCCCTGTGCCCCGACAACCTCTTCGGCCACCTGGTGGCGACCGCCGTGCCCGGCGTGGAGGAGTGGCGCGACGGCGCGTACCGCCGCACCCTGCGCCTCCCGTACGGCCACGGCACCGTCACCCTCGTCCCGCGCCCCGACCACATCGACTGCCGGCTCGCCCTCTCCGACCTGCGCGACCTGGCCGGAGCCATCAGCCGCTGCCGGAGCCTCCTCGACCTCGACGCGGACCCCGAGGCGGTGGACGAACTGCTCGCCGCCGACGAGCGGTTGGCCCCGCTCGTCGCCAAGGCCCCCGGCCGCCGGGTGCCGCGCACCGTGGACCCGGAGGAGTTCGCCGTACGGGCCGTGCTCGGCCAGCAGGTGTCGACCGCCGCGGCGCGCACGCTCGCCGCACGCCTCGTCACCGCCCACGGCGAGCCCGTCGACGACCCGGCCGGGGGCGGCCTCACCCACCTCTTCCCGTCGGCCGAGGCGCTGTCGGGCCTCGACCCCGCGGCGCTCGCCATGCCCGGCGGCCGCCGCACCACCGTCGTGACGCTGGTCCGGGCCCTCGCGTCCGGCGAACTCTCCCTCGGCGTCGGCAGCGACCGCGCCCAGGCGTACGCACAGCTCGCTGAGCTCCCCGGCATGGGCCCGTGGACCACCGGGATCATCGGGATGCGGGCGCTCGGCGACCCCGACGCCTTCGTGCCGACGGACCTCGGCGTCCGGCACGGCGCCGCCGCCCGCGGCCTGCCCGCGACGCCCGGAGCGCTGACCCGGCACGCCGCCGCGTGGCGGCCGTGGCGGGCGTACGCCGTCCAGCACCTGTGGGCGGCCCACGACCACCCCATCAACGACATGCCCAAGGACTGAGCACCATGCAGCGCGTACACACCGTCACCGACAGCCCCGTCGGTCCCCTGACCCTCGTCGCCACCGACGGCACCCTCTCCGGTCTCTATATGACCGACCAGCGGCACCGGCCGCCCCAGGAGACGTTCGGCGAGCGGGACGACAGGCCGTTCACCGAGGCCCTGCGTCAGCTCGCGGCGTACTTCGCGGGCGGGACGACCCGCTTCGAGCTCCCGCTGCGACTGGACGGCACGCCGTTCCAGCGGCGCGTATGGGCGGGGCTCCTGGAGATCCCGTACGGCGAGACGCTCTCGTACGGCGAACTCGCCGAGCACATCGGCGCGCCCAACGCGTCCCGCGCGGTGGGCCTGGCGAACGGCAAGAACCCCATCGGCATCATCGTCCCCTGCCATCGGGTCGTGGGTTCGACGGGCGGACTCACGGGGTACGGCGGGGGACTGGAGCGCAAGCGGACGCTGCTCGCGCTGGAGCGGGGTTCCGGTGCGGGGGCGGGTGATCCGGACCGGCTGTTCTAGGCGATGGTCAAGGCCCGGTGGCCCGTGCGGGCCGGCCCGTCCGCACCGCCGCCGCGCGGCGGTGTCCTCAAGCGCCGGACGGGCTGGTTGTTGCCGATGCGGTCCGTACGCTCAAGGACGCGCCCGCCGCAGGCGGCCGCACCTACCGCCCCCGCCCCTTCAGCTTCAACGGCCGCTTGTAATAAGCCCAGGGGAAGGATCCCGCCCCCACCTGCACCCAGCCCTCCGCTTCCATCCGCCGGTGCCGGTTGCCCAGGGCGAACGGGACGCGGCGGTGTTCCCACGGGTGGTCCGACGCCTCCACCACGTGGAAGTACGGGCCGTAGTCGACGACATGCCAGCCCTCCAGACCCGCCTCCGCGAGTGCCGCCATCTCGTCGAAGGCGGTCAGCGGGGTGAGCACCCGCCGCTCCGGTACGCCCGGCCCTGCGGCCGTGACGCCGGGCGCGGTGGCGGAGTCCTTCGCGGCGAACCGCTGTTGCGCCGCCTGCCGGCTCACCCCGAGGATGCGGCCGATGGTGTCCCAGCTGTGGCCCGCCGCCCGCGCGCCCTGCACCGCCTCGCGCAGCAGCCGGCTGGTCTCCTCGGCGCCGACCCGGGTGGCGGCGACCAGGCGGAGGTAGCCCTCGGCGTCGTGTTCCAGCGACTCGGCCAGTCCGTCCGGGGCGCCGAGGACGGCGCCCGCGATCCCCTCACGGATGCGCGCGCCCTCCTCCGGACCGATCAGCGGTTCGTCGCTCATCGGCCGTCCGCCACGCGCAGCGGCTCCAGCGCGTCCAGGGTCGCGCGGTCACGCTCCCGCCGCGCGGCCCGGCCCGCCCCGACGAGCATGCCGATGGCGCAGAGGACGATGAAGGCGGCGGCGCCCCAGACGAAGTAACGGGCGACATCGGCGCCGTCCGAGAGTCGCGTGGTCATGACGATCAGGGCGACCGCCATGGGGAACATGCCGCAGGCGGCGGCCCGGAGGGCTGAGCTGCGGTCCGTACTCGACCGCGTGTCGGTGATCATGGCGTCAAGATGTCCTTGACATCGATCGCTTGTCAACCTTTCCTTGACGCACGCCTTGGTCACGGCCACCGCCTCGCCCAGCACCGCCGGGTCCAGCCCCTCGCCGAACATCACCGTCGCCGACTTCAGGATGCCGCCGCACGCCTCGCACGCCGGGTCCGCATCGCCCGCCGCGACCCGCTCCAGCGCCTCCTCCATGCCCGACCGGGCCTTGCACCGCGTGCACTGCACCGACCGTGCGGAGCCGTGCAGTTCGAGCACCTTCCGCTCGGGCATCCCCGCCAACTGGTGCAGCCCGTCCACGTTCTGGGTCACCACGCGCACCGGCGTACCGGACCGCTCCAGCCGCACCACCGCCTCGTGCGCCACGTTCGGCCGCGCCCGCAGCGCGGGCCCCTCGCGCCGCATCCGCCACGCGCGCCGCCGGATCTCGGGATCGGCCATGTAGTACTCGTACGTGACGAGCTTCTCGGCCTCCGGATCGCGCCGCCACAGCCCGTTGGGCCCGCGGTAGTCGGGGATCCCGGAGTCCGTGGAGATCCCGGCCCCGCTCATGACCACCACCAGGGGCCGCCGCGCCCCGGACAACACCTCGCCGCTGCTCATGCCGCGAGCGTACGCAGCGACACCTCGCGCGGGCGACGGCATTAAGCGGAGCCGGCGGGCACGCCCTCGTGCGCGCCATTCTGTGGATGTGTCGATATTCGACCGGTGACGAGAAGGGCTCGCCCTCACTGGAGATTTATCGATATTGAGGCCCATCACCCTTACGGGGTCGTTTTGTATGACATGTCTTCCCTCGCTCGGGTGGTGCGGTGCCCGCATACGGGCCAAGGCGCGGGCTTGTCTCGGTGGTGCGTTGCCGCGGCTGTGTTCCTGTGCGACTCCAGGTTTCTGAGGGTGAGTAGGAGCGATATGTCGCTAAAGAGGAGGCGGGTCGGCGCCTTTGTGGCGGGTGGCGGCGCCGTCACATTGGGGGTGATGTTCGCGCTCTGCACGTCGACGGGCGGCGTGCTGTCCGCGGTCGCGCGAGGCCGTTACGACGGGGTTCCCGGAGAGGTGATCGCCGGGGCGGGGCAGCACGTGCGGAAGGGGCCGTCGACCGCCACGCCGATCGTCGCCACGTACGGCCCCGGGGAGCGCGTCCGTATCGAGTGCAGGGGTGTCGGTGAGGACATCCGGGGGGATCGCTCGTGGTACAGGCTCATCCGGGGCGGCGGCTGGATGAGCGCGCGCTACGTCCACGCGTATGGCTCGGTGCCGGTGTGCGGCGACGGCCGTCACGATCCCCGGCGCCCTGCTCGGGGCCCGAGGGGACCCAAGGGCGACAAGGGGGACCGGGGGCCGGTGGGCCCGGCAGGCCCGAAGGGACCGAAAGGGCCGAAGGGACCCAAGGGGGATACCGGCCCGGTGGGTCCTAAGGGGCCGAAGGGGGATGTCGGTCCGATGGGATCGAAGGGACCGAAGGGAGATCCGGGGCGGGTCGGGCCGCAGGGCAGGCCGGGTGCGGCGGGGCCCGCGGGCCCGAAGGGTGGCACGGGTGCTGTCGGTCCGCAGGGTGCGACCGGTCCGGCTGGGGCCATCGGTCCGACGGGTCCCGCCGGCCCGAAGGGCCCCAAGGGCGACAGGGGTGACAAGGGTGGTGTGGGCCCGGCGGGGCCCAGAGGCGACCTCGGTCCCGTAGGGCCGGCCGGTCCCGCAGGACCTTCCGGCCCCAAGGGTGACGCCGGGCGCGTGGGGCCCGCAGGGCCGGCGGGCGCGAAGGGTGACCCGGGGCGTGTGGGGCCGGCGGGCGTGAAGGGCGACCCCGGGCGTGTGGGACCAGCGGGACCAGCAGGAGCAAAGGGCGACCCGGGGCGTGTAGGACCAGCGGGACCAGCGGGACCAGCAGGAGCAAAGGGCGACCCAGGGCGTGTAGGACCCGCGGGACCTGCGGGAGCGAAGGGCCCCGCAGGGCCTGCCGGGCCGGTCGGTCCCGCAGGGCCCAAGGGCGATGCGGGGGCCGACGGTGTCATCGGCCCCGCCGGGCCGAAAGGTGACAAGGGAGACCCCGGAGCTCCCGGCGGCCCTGTCGGCCCCGCCGGGCCGAAGGGCGACCCCGGTCCGGCCGGGCCCAAAGGCGAGCGGGGAGACCCAGGAGGCCCTGTCGGTCCCGCCGGGCCCACGGGTGACAGGGGCGAACCCGGTGACACCGGCCCCGCCGGACCCACGGGTCCCAGCGGCCCCGTCGGCCCCGCCGGGCCGTCCGGCTCCACCGGGAGGCCGGGACCGGCCGGGCCCGCGGGTCCCGCCGGAGCCGCAGGACCGGCCGGACCCGGTGGCCCTCCCGGCCCTCGGGGGGAGCAGGGCGCCACGGGTGCCACAGGCGGCACCGGCGCTACGGGAGCCACCGGCCCCACGGGCCCCGCGGGGCCGGCAGGGCCCACCGGACCCGCCGGTCCCTCGGGCCTCCAGGGGCCTGTCGGCCCGGGTGGCGCCGTGGGCCCGTCGGGCCCCACCGGCCCGATGGGCCCGAAGGGCAACAAGGGGGACCCCGGAGCGAGGGGCCCCGCGGGCCCTTCCGGGGCGACCGGCCCCGCCGGCCCGGGAGGTGTCAGCGGCCCCACGGGCCCCCAGGGCCCGGCCGGCCCCGCGGGCTCGCAAGGCCCGGCCGGACCCGTCGGCCCACAGGGCCCCGCAGGTCCCACAGGTCCCGCCGGTCCCAAAGGCGCGCCCGGCAACGGCGGCCCCCCGCGCATCGTCCAACAGGAGTTCACCGTCGCCTCCCTCGCCCGTGAGCAGGTGCTGAAGAGCCCGGTGTGCCCCTCCGGCACGCGGATCGTCGGCGGCGGGTACGCCCAGGTCGGCACCTGGGCGGGGGCGTTGGAGAAGGTCGCCGAATACCCCCTCGTGGCGGAGAACCGCTATGTGCTGGGAGTGAACAGCGTCAGCCCCAGCGACGTCACCCTCAGGGTCTTCGGGGTCTGCCAGCCCTCCTGACCGCCGGACACCCCGAGCGGCCCGCCGACGGTCGGCGGGCCGCTCGCTCCTTCTCCTCTGTACCTACTGGTATGTACACTCGCCGCATGAGCACCTCGGAACGTCTGATCGAGAGCACCCGTGAGCTTCTGTGGGAGCGCGGATACGTCGGCACCAGCCCCAAGGCCATCCAGCAGCGGGCGGGCGCCGGGCAGGGGAGCATGTACCACCACTTCGCGGGCAAGCCGGATCTGGCGCTCGCCGCGATCCGGCGCACCGCGGAGGAGATGCGGGCCGCGGCGGAGGAGCAGTTCTCCGCCCCGGGCACGGCGCTGGAGCGGATCACCGCGTATCTCCTGCGCGAGCGCGATGTCCTCAAGGGCTGCCCCGTCGGCCGGCTGACGCAGGATCCGGAGGTGATGGCCGACGGGGCGCTGCGCGGTCCGGTCGACGAGACCTTCGACTGGCTGCGCGGCCGCCTCGCCGGGATCCTCGCCGAGGGCCGCGACCGTGGCGAGCTGGACGCGGCGCTGGACCCCGTCGCCACCGCCTCCGCCGTCGTCGCCGTGCTCCAGGGCGGTTACGTCCTGGCCCGCGCGGCCCAGTCGGTGGAGCCGTTCCAGCAGGCCGTGGGCGGAGTGCTCGGCCTCCTGGCCGGTCACGCCGCCACCCGATGAGAAACCCGGACGCCGCCGGCCCCGACGCCATCAGCCCCGACACCACCAGGAAGGCACCGGTCCGCATGCACGCCCAGCAGTACGAGATCACCCTGCCCGCCGACTACGGCATGCGGGTCATCCGCCGGCGCGTGGCCGACTTCGGCCACACCCTCGACGACCGGGCCGGGCTCGCCCTGAAGGCGTACGTCATGCGCGAGCGCGGCGTGAACGGCTCTCCCGTCAACCAGTACGCCCCCTTCTATCTCTGGAACGACACCGGCGCGATGAGCGCCTTCCTCGTCGGCGGGGGCGGTTTCCAGGGAATCATCCGCGACTTCGGGCGGCCGGTCGTCCAGCACTGGGCGGGCGTCGCCACGGAGGCGGGGCCGGCCCGTGCCGCGACGCCGAAGGCCGCCTCCCGTCGTCTGACCCCGGTTCCCGCCGACGCCGACCCCATGGGCCTCACCGACCTCGTCCGCCGCGAGACCGACGAACTGCGCGCGCTGGCACGGCGCGACGGCGTGCACACCGCCGCGCTGGCGGTCGATCCCCGGCACTGGCAGCTGATGCGCTTCGTCCTCTGGGAGCACGCCGTGCCCGAGGCCGAGGGCGCCACCGAGCGGTACGAGGTGCTGCACCTGTCCGCTCCGCACCTGTCCGGACTCCCCGAAGGTCGCCACTGGTAGCGCCGGAATTCCTCGCGATCAGTTGTTGACCTGCAGGTCAAGAACGGCTTAATCTTCCACGCATGGGCAGACCGAAGCAGTTCGATCCGGACATGGCGATCGACCAGGCCATGGACGTCTTCTGGCGCAAGGGCTACGGAGCGACCACGCCGCAGGACCTCGTCGACGAGACCGGCATCGGCAAGGGCAGCCTCTACCACTCCTTCGGCAGCAAGCACGCCCTGTTCACCCGTGCGTTGGAGCGCTACCGCGACACACAGGCGGCCGCCCTCGTCGAACTGCTCGGCGGGCCCGGCTCCGTGCGGGACCGGCTGCGGGCCGGGCTCGAGGCTCTCATCGAGATCGACCTCGGCGACCCCGGCCGGCGCGGCTGCTTCGGCGTCAACACCGCCACCGAGCTCGGCGGCGTGGACCAGGAGGCCACCGAGCTCGTGCGCCGCATGTTCGAGCGCACCGAGGGGGCCTTCCGGGCGGCGCTCGAAGAGGGACAGCGCTCCGGCGAGATCGACGGCCGCCTCGACGTCCGGGCCACCGCGAGCCTGCTGCTGGCGACCGTGATCGGCATGCGCGTCATCGCCCGCACCGCCGACGGCCCGGAGCGGCTGCGCCGGGTGATCGACGGAGTGCTCGGCCCCCTCTGAACCACCCCGCCCGGCTCGCCGGGCTCACCCCTGCCTTGTTTCTGTACCTACAGGTAAAGAAAAGAGCTTCCCATGGACCTCCACCTCACCGGCAAGACCGCCCTCGTCACCGGCGCGAGCCGGGGCATCGGCCTCGCCACCGTCCGCCGGCTCGTCGCCGAGGGCGTACGGACCGTCGGCGTGGCCCGTACGGTCACGGACGAGCTGGCCGCGAGCGGCGCGGCCGCCGTGACGGCCGACCTCGCCACCGCGGAGGGCGCGGCCCACGCGGTGGAAGCGGCGCGTGCCGAGCTGGGCGGCATCGACCTGCTGGTCAACGGGGTCGGCGGCGGTGACACGTACTCCGTCGAGGGCTTCCTCGCCACCGACGACGAGGCGTGGGCCGCCACCTTCGGCATCAACTTCTTCAGCGCCGTACGCGTCACCCGCGCCGCCCTGCCGGATCTGCTGGAGCGGGACGGCGCCGTCGTCAACATCTCCTCCATGGGCGCCCGCGTGCCCTCCAGCGGACCGGTCGACTACACCACCGCCAAGGCCGCGCTGAACGCTCTGGGCAAGTCCCTGGCCGAGGAGTTCGGCCCGCGCGGAGTGCGCGTGAACACGGTCTCTCCCGGCCCGGTCCGCACCCCGCTGTGGGAGGCCGAGAACGGCTTCGGCGACCACCTCGCCAAGGCGGCGGGCACCGACCTGCCGACCTTCCTGGAGCAGGTCCCGCAGATGATCGGCATGACGACCAACCGCATGACCGAACCCGAGGAGGTGGCGTCCCTGGTCGCCTTCCTGCTCTCCGACCACGCCCGCAGCATCATGGGCGCCGAGCTGATGATCGACGGGGGCGCGGTCAAGACGGTCTAGGTGCCCGGAATTTCCACGGGCAGCAGCCGGTTCAGGTGGTAGTCCACCACCTCGCTCACCGACGCCGGCGTGCGGCGGGCGTGGACGATGTCCATGCCCAGGCCGGTGATGCCCGAGACCAGGAGGTCCGCCTCCCGCGAGGGGTCGATGTCCGGGGCCGCCCTGCCGGCCTCCCGCGCTTCGCGCAGGATCGCCGCGACGAGCTCCTCCAGGGGCTGTCCGCCGTGCAGGAAGACCGCGGCGAGCCCGGGGTCGGTGAGGCTGCGCGCGTAATAGGCGGCGAACACCCGCAAGGACATGCGGCGTTGCTCGTCCAGCGGCAGGAACTCGTCCAGGATCGCCCGCAGCAGCGCACGGGGGTCGTCCGGGCACCGCAGCGCCTCGACACGGGTCCGGGCGCTGCGCTCGTTCTCCTCGTGCAGCATCCGGAGCGCGGAGACGAGGAGGTCGTGCTTGCCGGCGAAGTGGTACTGCACGACCCGCGGTGACACGCCCGCCTCGGCGGCGATCTCCCGCGTGCTCGCCTCGTGGAGCCCGCGCCCGGCCGCGATCCGCCAGACGGCCTCGGCGATCTCGCGGCGCCTGCGGGCGCGTGCGCCGCCCGGCCCGGCGGGAGTCCGGGGCGCCGCCACCGGTGGCCTCTTCCGCTGCCGGTACGCCTTGGCCTGGCAGCCGCGCGAGCAGTACGCGGGCGGGCGGCCTCGGCTCGCCCGGGGCAGCGGCGCACCGCACACCCGGCAGCCGACGGCCTTCTTTTCGTCACGCATGCATGGAGCGTACTCCTGCTGGAATGTGTGATGAAAAGGGATATTGCCTCATGGATGCGTGGAATTCCCTCCCCGATGGTTGATACGGTCGTAACGTAGGTCCACGTGACGGAACGATGCGATCCGGAGGCGGCCATGAATGAGGCCTGGTACCGGCTGGGAATGCTCCTGGTGTTCATAGCGGGATTCTGGGAGGGGGCGGCCGCCCTCTTCTTCCGGCTGTTCACGGCCAAGGAGCCGTCGCTGATGATCGCGGTGAACTACCTGTCCGCCCCCTGGTGTTACGTCGGGGCCGTGGCGGTCGTGCTCGTGACGTTCGCCGTCGTCGCCGTGCTCGACGCCGGGCACAAGAAGGCGCTGGCGCGCGAGGAGAGGCAGCCGCGGGGCGCGGCCTAAGCGCCCCCGGCCCCGCCGCCCTTGTCGCCGTCCTCGCGTTCGCGGGCGCTCTCCGCGACGCGGCGCAGGCGGGGGTGGCGGACCGGGCCCTGTTCCGTGATCGCCTCGCCGATCATCGTGCGCATCGCGTCCCGCAGCCCGTGCAGCGGGTGGTGCCGGGCCGGGCCCGCGCCCGGGTCCTCGCGCAACTCCCGTACGAGGGACCAGCACAGCGCCAGCATCACCAGGACGAAGGGCAGGGCGACCAGGATCGTCGCCGACTGGAGCGACTTCAGGCCGCCCGCCACCAGCAGGACCGCCGCGACCGCGGCCATCAGCACGCCCCACGTCACCACCAGCCAGGTGCGCGGGTGCAGCGCGCCCCGGCTGGAGAGCGAACCCATCACCAGGGACGCGGAATCGGCGCTGGTGATGAAGTACGTCATCACCAGCGCCATCGCGATCCACGAGGTGAGCACGTCCAGCGGCAGGGTGTCCAGCAGCGCGAACAGCGACGCCTCCGCCCCCTCCTTGACCGTCCCGGCCATGTCGGCCGTGCCCGTCATGTCCAGGCGCAGCGCGCTCCCGCCCATCACGCAGAACCACACCACGGTCGCCCCGCTGGGCACCAGCAGGACCCCGATCAGGAACTCCCGGATGGTCCGGCCGTGCGAGATGCGGGCGATGAACGTCCCGACGAAGGGCGCCCAGGACAGCCACCACGCCCAGTAGAAGATCGTCCACGCGCCCAGCCACGCCGAGTCGGTGAACGCCCCCGTGCGCGTCGCCAGGTTCAGCAGATCGTGCAGATAGCCGCCGGCGGCCGCCGGGATGGTGTTGAGGACGAAGACGGTCGGGCCGAGGACGAACACGAACAGCATCAGACACGCGGCGAGCACGATGTTGAGCGTGCTCAGCCACTTGACGCCCTTGTGCAGGCCGGAGAAGGCCGACAGCACGAAGGCCGCGGACAGCGCGCCGATGATGATCAGTTCGAGGGTGGTGGTGTCCTTGACGCCGGTGGTGATGTTGAGGCCCTTGGACACCTGGAGCGCGCCCAGCCCGAGGCTGGTCGCCGTGCCGAACACGGTCGCGAAGACCGCGAGCAGATCGATCGCCCGCCCGGGCCAGCCCGCCGCCCGCTCCTCGCCGAGCAGCGGGACGAAGGCCGAGCTCAGCCGGTTGCCGCGGCCCTTGCGGAACCCCGCGTAGGCGAGGGCGAGGCCGGACATGCCGTAGATCGCCCACGGGTGCAGGGTCCAGTGGAAGAAGGAGTACTCCAGCGCCGTACGGGCCGCGGCGGGCGAGTTGGCGGTGACACCGCTACCGGGGGGCGGGGAGACGAAGTGCAGCAGCGGTTCCCCCACGCCGTAGAACATGAGGCCGATGCCCATGCCCGCGCTGAACATCATGGCGATCCACGCGAGATTGCTGAACTCCGGCTGGTCGTCGTCCCGCCCCAGCCGGATCCGCCCGAAGCGGCTGAACGCGATCACCACGCACAGGGCGAGGAACACGTCGGCCGCGATGACGAACAGCCACGCGAAATTGGACAGCACCCAGTTCAGCGCGGCCGACGTCACGCGGTCGAAGGAGTGCTTGGCCAGCGCCGCCCACGCCACCACCGCGAGGACGGCGGCGCCGCCGATCGCGACGATGGTGCGGTCGGGGGAGTCGTCCGCGGGCGGACCGGAGGCGGCCGGGGAGGAGGGGGCCGGGTCGGGCGACTCGTATGCGTCGGTGCTCATGTCGCCCCACTATGGCCGGGATGCACTGAAATGGGTGGCCTGGCACGCCGTCCACAGGCATGGGCAACACGCAATCCCCCGGGTAGGGTCGCGGCGCGACGGCCCGTGCTCGTTGTGCGGCGCGGGCCCGGACCGGCGAGGGGACGGCGGGATGACAGACGCGACAGCCGCGGGGGCGACGGCGGGGGGCTCGGGCGCGTCCGGCCGCCGGGTGCTGATCGCCGCGGACAAGTTCAAGGGCTCGCTCACGGCGGTCGAGGTCGCCGAGCACGTGGCGGACGGGCTGCGGCGCGCGGTGCCGGGTGTGCGGACGGAGGCGCTGCCCGTCGCGGACGGCGGCGACGGCACGGTGGCCGCCGCCGTGGCCGCGGGCTTCGAGCGCCGCACGGAGCGGGTCACCGGACCCCTGGGGGAGCCCGTCACGGCCGCGTACGCGCTGCGCGGTGACACCGCCGTGGTCGAGATGGCCGAGGCATCGGGCCTGCGGCACCTGCCCGGCGGACGGCACGCCCCGCTCACGGCCGGGACGTACGGCACCGGGGAGCTGCTGCGGGCGGCGCTCGACGCGGGCGCGGCCACGATCGTCCTCGGCGTCGGCGGCAGCGCCTCGACGGACGGCGGCGCGGGCATGCTGAGCGCCCTGGGCGCGCGCTTCACGGACGCGCACGGCACGCCGCTGACCTCCGGCGGTGGCCCGCTGGCCGGGCTCGCGCGCGCCGACCTCTCCGGCCTCGACCCGCGGCTCGCGCGCACCCGGGTCGTCCTGGCCGGCGATGTCGACAATCCCCTGACAGGACCGAAGGGCGCCGCGGCGGTCTACGGGCCGCAGAAGGGCGCTACCCCGGACGGCGTGGCCGCGCTGGACGCGGCCCTCGCGCGGTACGCCCGCGTCCTGGCCGACGCCGTCGGCCCCCGGGCCGCCGAGTACGCGGAGGCTCCCGGCGCGGGCGCCGCGGGCGGTCTCGGCTACGGCGCGCTCGTCGGGCTGGGCGCCGCCTTCCGCCCCGGCATCGAGGTCATGCTCGACGTCCTGGGCTTCGCCGCGGCACTGGACCGGGCGGACCTCGTGATCACGGGGGAGGGCTCCCTGGACGCGCAGACGCTCCACGGCAAGGCGCCGGTGGGGGTGGCGGCGGCGGCGCGACGGCGGGGAGTGCCGGTGGTGGCGGTCTGCGGCGTGCTTTCGCTCTCCGCGGGGGAACTGCGGGGGGCCGGGATCGATCGGGCCTATCCCCTCGCGGAGCTGGAGCCGGACGCCGCGCGGTGCATGGCCCTGGCGGGGGAGCTGCTGGAGCGGGTGGCGGAGCGGGTGGCGGGGGATTTTCTCTGAACCGTCTTGTCTTCGGCTGCGCTCTTGCGCTCCGCGCGGCTGCGGGTCGAGCTTCTTGCGCTCTGTGTGTCACTGCGGGCCGGTGGGGGCTGGTCGCGCAGTTCCCCGCGCCCCTTTACGGGGCCTGCGGCCCCTTGGGGCCTAGGGGCGGAGCCGCATGGTGTCACCGTCCCGCGCCCCTTGCGGGGCCTGCGGCCCCTTTGCGGGGCCGACCGGTGCCCAAAAGCGTGGGGCCCGGGCGGATTGCCCGGGCCCCACGAGATGTTCCGCTGCGCGAGCGCGGCGTTACGGCAGCTGTGCCGCCTCGGCCTCACGGGCCTCGCGGCGGTTGTCGCGGAACGTGTTCACGCGGCGCGCCGTCGCGAAGAGCGGGATGACCGCGCCCAGGACGACCTGGAGCGCGCAGCCGGTCTGGAGCAGCAGCTCACCGCCCGGTGCGTCGAAGGCCCAGGCCGCCAGCAGGCCCATGCTCAGCACGATCCAGCTCAGCATGGCGACCGCCAGCCGGCCCCGCGGCTTCGGGTACTCGACGCGGCTCACCATCAGCCACGCCACCCCCACGATCGCCAGCAGCGTCGGGACGAACGGCAGCTCCAGCAGCACGATCGACACGACGGTCAGCGCGCCGAAAGGGCTCGGCATCCCCTGGAAGATGCCGTCCCGCAGCTGGACGCACGAGAAGCG
Source organism: Streptomyces sp. NPDC025618 (assembly GCF_055558795.1). Classification (NCBI taxonomy): domain Bacteria; kingdom Bacillati; phylum Actinomycetota; class Actinomycetes; order Kitasatosporales; family Streptomycetaceae; genus Streptomyces; species Streptomyces sp. NPDC025618. The sequence continues at coordinate 28,085 of NZ_JBVHLW010000026.1, forward strand.
CGCGAGCCGCAGCACCACCGCCAGCAGCACCACGATCGCCGCCACCGCCGACACCCGCTGGTGGGCGTCCTGGGCGACGACGCCCCAGACGACCACGAAGTAGGCGGGCGCCAGCCCGAAGCTGATCAGGTCGGAGAGGTTGTCGAGCTCGGCGCCCATCGCCGAGCTGCGCAGCTTCCGCGCGACGAGCCCGTCGAAGAGGTCGAAGACCGACGCGAGGAGCATCAGTATCACGGCCGTGGCCGCGCTGTGGCGGGCCATGCCGCCGTCCTCGTTGCCCGTGAGGTGCGGCATGAGGACGCCGGTGGTGGTGAAGTACACCGCCATGAAGCCACAGATCGCGTTACCGAGAGTGAGCGTGTCCGCTATCGACAGCCGCGTGGACAGCGGCATGTCGACCTCGTCCTCCGGCTCGGCTTCCGGCACCCAGGCGGCCTGTGTGTCCGGATCAATCACGGTCAAGGCGTGTCACCCCTGCCGTGGTGGGCTGGCCGACCTCGACCCCGGCCTCGATCCCCTCGGGGAGATAGACGTCGACGCGGGAGCCGAACCGGATCAGACCGATCCGCTCGCCCTGCTCCACCTTCGTGTCCTGCGGTACATAAGGAACGATACGCCGTGCGACGGCGCCGGCGATCTGCACCATCTCGATGTCACCGAGCTCGGTGTCGAAGTGCCAGACGACGCGCTCGTTGTTCTCGCTCTCCTTGTTGAAAGCGGGAACGAATCCACCGGGGATGTGCTCGACCGACGTCACGGTGCCGGCCAGCGGCGCCCGGTTGACGTGGACGTTCAGCGGGCTCATGAAGATCGCGACGCGGGTGCGCCCGTCCTTCCAGGGCATGACGCTCTGGACCACGCCGTCGGCCGGGGAGATGACCCGGCCCTCGGCGATCTCGCGATCGGGGTCGCGGAAGAACCACAGCATGCCCGCCGCGAGCGCGGTGCTGGGGACGGCCAGCGCCGCCCAGCGGCCGGAACGGCGGGCGCGGGTGAGGCTGACCGCAGCCGTGGCGACGGTCGGGAGGAGCCACGGCGATGCTCCGCGCGCAAGGCGGACGCGGCCGCGTGGTGCAGAGGAAGAGCTGTGGGGCATGGGTGACCTTCGTAGCGGAGTGGTGCCGCGTAACGATTGGGGGACGGCGGCTTTCCGGGGATGCTATCGGGTACGGCGGGCAACTGGCTAAGCGCCAGGGCCAGTCGATGGCCGAACACCGATGACTCGGTGTGATCTTCTTCTCGGTGAAACCACTCCCAATCGGGACAATCATCCCTGGAGTCGGTACTCCTCGAGTAGCCGACGACCAATGATCATTTTCTGGATCTCGGCCGTACCCTCTCCGATGAGCAGCATCGGCGCCTCGCGGTAGAGGCGCTCGATCTCGTACTCCTTGGAGAAGCCGTAGCCGCCATGGATGCGGAACGCGTCCTCGACCACTTCCTTGCAGTACTCGGAAGCGAGGTACTTGGCCATCCCGGCCTCGAGGTCGTTGCGCTGCCCCGAGTCCTTCTTGCGTGCCGCATTCACCATCATCGCATGCGCCGCTTCGACCTTTGTCCCCATTTCGGCCAGTTTGAATTGAATGGCCTGATGTTGGGCGATGGGTTTTCCGAAGGTCTGTCGCTGTTGCGCGTAGGAGACGCCCAGTTCGAAGGCGCGCTGAGCGACGCCGCAACCACGCGCGGCGACATTCACGCGGCCGACCTCGACGCCGTCCATCATTTGGTAAAAACCCCGGCCGGTGACGCCGCCGAGCACCCGGTTTCCGGGAACGTGCAGCCCATCCATGATCAATTCGGTGGTGTCGACGCCCTTGTAGCCCATTTTGTCGATCTTGCCGGGGATCGTCAGCCCCGGTTTGACCTCGCCGAAGCCGGGCTCCTTCTCGATGAGGAAGGTGGTCATCGATTTGTGCGGCGCGGTGCCCTCGGGGTGCCCCTCGTCGGTCCGGCAGAGCACCGCGACCAGCGTGGAGGAACCGCCGTTGGTCAGCCACATCTTCTGGCCGTTGAGGACGTAGTCCGCGCCGTCCCGGACGCCCTTGGACGTGATGGCCGACACATCCGAGCCCAGGCCCGGCTCGGACATCGAGAACGCGCCCCGGACCTCGCCGGTCGCCATTCTCGGCAGGAAATGGTCCTTCTGTTCCTGGGTGCCGTGCTGCTTCAGCATGTAGGCCACGATGAAGTGCGTATTGACGATGCCCGAGACGCTCATCCAGCCGCGGGCTATCTCCTCGACGCACAGCGCGTATGTGAGAAGCGACTCACCGAGCCCGCCGTACTCCTCCGGGATCATCAGGCCGAACAGCCCGAGTTCCTTGAGGCCCTCGACGATGCGCGTCGGGTACTCGTCACGGTGCTCCAGCTCCGTGGCGACCGGGATGATCTCTTTGTCGACGAATTCACGGACGGTGGCGAGGATTTCCCGCTGGATGTCCGTCAGCCCGTCGGTCTGCGCGAGGCGTCCCATCTCACTTCTCCCGGATGATCGGCTCGGGGCGGCCGGGCTGTTCTCCGCCGCGCTCCTCGGTGTATGTGGCGGTGGGGACCATCACCTTGCGCCGGAAGACGCAGACGACGGTGCCGTCCTGCTTGTAGCCCTTGGTCTCGACATACACGATGCCGCGGTCGCTCCTGGACCTCGACGGCGTCTTGTCGAGCACGGTGGTCTCGCCGTAGATCGTGTCGCCGTGGAAGGTCGGCGCGATGTGCTTCAGCGACTCGACCTCCAGATTGGCGATCGCCTTGCCCGAGACATCCGGCACCGACATGCCCAGCAGAAGTGAGTAGATGTAATTGCCGACCACGACGTTCTTGCCGAAATCGGTCGTCTGCTCCGCGTAGTTGCTGTCCATGTGCAAAGGGTGATGATTCATGGTGAGCAGGCAGAAGAGGTGGTCGTCGTATTCGGTGACCGTCTTGCCGGGCCAGTGCTTGTAGACATCGCCGACGGTGAACTCTTCGAAGGTGCGGCCGAACTGCATCGTGCTCAGGCCTCCGGGATCTCGAACTTGGAGGTACGGGTCATCCCGGCCGCGCGGCCCTTGCCGGCCACGACCAGCGCCATCTTCCGGCTGGCCTCGTCGATCATCTCGTCGCCGAGCATCGCCGAACCCTTCATGCCGCCCGCCTCGGAGGTGCAGTAGTCGTAGGCGTCCAGGATCAGCTCGGCGTGGTCGTAGTCCTCCTGCGACGGCGAGAAGATCTCGTTGGCGAGCCCCACCTGATCGGGGTGGAGCACCCACTTGCCGTCGAAGCCCAGCGCCGCCGCCCGGCCCGCCACCTCGCGGTAGCCGTCGGGGTTGCGGATCTGGAGGTAGGGGCCGTCGATGGCCTGGAGGTCGTTCGCGCGGGCCGCCATCAGGATGCGCATCAGGATGTAGTGATAGGCGTCGGCGCCGTAACCGGGCGGCTGGTGGCCGACCACGAGCGACTTCATGTTGATCGAGGCCATGAAGTCCGCCGGGCCGAAGATGATGGTCTCCAGGCGCGGCGACGCCTCGGCGATCGCGTCCACGTTGACCAGGCCCTTGGCGTTCTCGATCTGCGCCTCGATGCCGATGCGCCCGACCTCGAAGCCCATCGTCTTCTCGATCTGCGTCAGCAGCAGGTCCAGCGCCACGACCTGCTCGGCGTCCTGCACCTTCGGCAGCATGATGCAGTCGAGGTTGGGGCCGGCGCCCTCCACGACCGTGATGACGTCGCGGTACGTCCAGTGCGTCGTCCAGTCGTTGACCCGCACGACCCTGGTCTTGCCCGCCCAGTCGCCGTTGTTGAGCGCGTCGACGACGGTGTGCCGGGCGCCCTCCTTCGCCAGCGGGGCGCAGGCGTCCTCCAGGTCGAGGAAGACCTGGTCGGCGGGGAGGCCCTGGGCCTTCTCCAGGAAGCGCGGGTTGCTGCCCGGGACGGCGAGGCAGGAGCGGCGCGGCCGCAGACGGTTGAGGGGCGTTGTCATGCGGGGACCTCCAGAGGGTCGAGGTGGTTCGCTTTCCGGATCTCGTCGACGATACGGCCGATGATCTCCGTGATACCGAAATCCTTGGGAGTGAAGACTGCCGCGACACCCGCCGCCCGCAGGGCGGCGGCGTCCGCCGACGGGATGATGCCACCGACGATCACGGGGACGTCGTCGGCCCCCGCGCCCCGCAGCCGGGTCAGCACGTCGGGCACCAGCTCGGCGTGCGAGCCGGAGAGGATCGACAGGCCGACGCAGTGCACGTCCTCGGCCACGGCCGCCGAGACGATCTGCTCCGGGGTCAGCCGGATGCCCTGGTAGACCACCTCGAAGCCCGCGTCGCGGGCCCGTACGGCGATCTGCTCGGCGCCGTTGGAGTGGCCGTCCAGGCCGGGCTTGCCGACCAGCAGGCGCAGCTTGCCGCTGCCCAGGTCCTCGGCGGTCCTGGCGACCTTCGCGCGCACCGCCGCGAGCGGGGTGCCCGCCTCGGCGGTGACCGCCACGGGGGCGCTGCTCACGCCCGTGGGGGCGCGGAACTCGCCGAACACGTCGCGCAGCGCCCAGGCCCACTCGCCGGTCGTGACCCCGGCGCGCACGCACTCCAGCGTGGCCGCCATCAGGTTGTCCGTGCCCGCGGCCGTCTTCTTCAGGGCCGACAGGGACTCCTGGGCGCGGGCCTCGTCGCGGTTGTCGCGCCAGGCGTGCAGGGCCGCGACGACGCGGGCCTCGTTGGCCGGGTCGACCGTCATGATCGCGGTGTCGAGGTCGGCGGTGAGCGGGTTGGGCTCGGTGGACTCGAAGCAGTTGACGCCGACGATCTTCTCCTCGCCGGCCTCGATCCGGGCCCGCCGCTCGGCGTGCGAGGACACCAGCTCCGACTTGAGGTAGCCGGACTCGACGGCGGCCATCGCGCCGCCCATCTCCTCGATCCGGCCGATCTCCGTGAGGCACTCGGTGACCAGGGCGTCGACCTTGGCCTCGATGACGTGCGACCCGGCGAAGATGTCCTCGTACTCCAGCAGGTCGCTCTCGTGGGCCAGGACCTGCTGGATGCGCAGCGACCACTGCTGGTCCCAGGGCCGGGGCAGGCCCAGCGCCTCGTTCCAGGCGGGCAGCTGGACGGCGCGGGCGCGGGCGTCCTTGGAGAGGGTGACGGCCAGCATCTCCAGCACGATGCGCTGGACGTTGTTCTCCGGCTGCGCCTCCGTCAGGCCCAGGGAGTTGACCTGGACGCCGTAGCGGAAGCGGCGCTGCTTGGGGTCCTCGATGCCGTAGCGCTCGCGGGTGATCTTCTCCCAGATGCGGCCGAAGGCGCGCATCTTGCACATCTCCTCGATGAAGCGGACGCCCGCGTTCACGAAGAAGGAGATGCGGGCGACGACCTCGCCCTTGCGGTCCTCGGGGACCTGCCCGGAGGCGAACACCGCGTCGAGCACGGCGATCGCGGTGGACATCGCGTACGAGATCTCCTGGACCGGAGTGGCCCCCGCCTCCTGCAGGTGGTAGCTGCAGATGTTGATCGGGTTCCACTTCGGGATGTTGTTGACCGTGTACGTGATCATGTCGGTGGTCAGCCGCAGGCTGGGCCCCGGCGGGAAGACGTGCGTCCCGCGCGAGAGGTACTCCTTGACGATGTCGTTCTGCGTCGTCCCGGACAGCTTGGTGATGTCGGCGCCCTGCTCCTCCGCGACCACCTGATACATCGCCAGCAGCCACATGGCGGTGGCGTTGATGGTCATGGAGGTGTTCATCCGGTCCAGCGGGATCTCGTGGAACAGCCGCCGCATGTCGCCGAGATGGGCGACGGGCACCCCGACCCGGCCGACCTCGCCGCGGGCGAGGATGTGGTCGGAGTCGTAGCCGGTCTGCGTCGGCAGGTCGAAGGCGACCGACAGCCCGGTCTGGCCCTTGGCGAGGTTGCGCCGGTAGAGCTCGTTGGACGCCTCGGCCGTGGAGTGGCCGGCGTACGTCCGCATCAGCCAGGGGCGGTCCTTCTGACGTCCGGTCATCACACGTTCCTGAAGCGGTTGATCGCGTCGATGTGCTGCTCGCGCAGCTCGTGGTCGCGCACGCCCATGCCCGCCTCGGGGGCCAGCGCGAGCACGCCGACCTTGCCCTGGTGGAGGTTGCGGTGCACGTCGTACGCCGCCTGCCCGGTCTCGGCGAGGGTGTAGGTCTTCGACAGCGTCGGGTGGATCTTGCCCTTGGCCACGAGGCGGTTGGCCTCCCACGCCTCGCGGTAGTTGGCGAAGTGCGAGCCCACGATCGACTTGAGCGACATCCACAGATAGCGGTTGTCGTACTCGTGGCGGTAGCCGGAGGTGGAGGCGCAGGTGACGATCGTGCCGCCCTTGCGGGTGACGTAGACGCTGGCGCCGAAGGTCTCGCGGCCCGGGTGCTCGAAGACGATGTCGACGTCCTCGCCGCCGGTCAGCTCACGGATGCGCTTGCCCAGCCGCTTCCACTCGCGGGGGTCCTGGGTCTGCTCGTCCTTCCAGAACCGGTAGTCCTCCTCGGTGCGGTTGATGATCGCCTCGGCGCCCATCCGCCGGCAGATCTCGGCCTTCTGCTCGCTGGAGACCACACAGATCGGGGTGGCGCCGCCGGCCAGCGCGAACTGGGTGGCGTAGGAGCCGAGTCCGCCGCTCGCGCCCCAGATCAGGACGTTGTCGCCCTGCTTCATCCCGGCGCCGTTGCGGGAGACCAGCTGCCGGTAGGCGGTGGAGTTGACCAGGCCGGGGGCCGCGGCCTCCTCCCAGGTCAGGTGCTTGGCCTTGGGCATCAGCTGGTTGGACTTCACCAGCGCGATCTCGGCCAGGCCGCCGAAGTTGGTCTCGAAGCCCCAGATCCGCTGCTCGGGGTCGAGCATGGTGTCGTTGTGGCCGTCCGCGGACTCCAGCTCGACCGACAGGCAGTGCGCGACGACCTCGTCGCCCGGCCGCCAGGCGTTCACCCCGGGGCCGGTGCGCAGCACCACGCCCGCCAGGTCGGAGCCGATGACGTGGTACGGCAGGTCGTGCCGCTTGGCGAGCGGCGACAGCTTGCCGTAGCGCTCCAGGAAGGCGAAGGTCGAGACCGGCTCGAAGATCGAGGTCCAGACGGAGTTGTAGTTCACCGAGCTGGCCATCACGGCCACCAGGGCCTCGCCGGGGCCGAGTTCGGGCAGCGGGACGTCCTCGACGTGCAGCGACTTGCGAGGGTCCTTCTCCCGGCTGCTGAGGCCGGCGAACATCTCCGCCTCGTCCTTGTGCACGGTCACCGCGCGGTAGGACTCGGGGAGGGGCAGCGCGGCGAAGTCCTCGGCCGAGCTGTCCGGAGCGAGTATCGCGTCCAAAATGTGGTTCATCTGTTGAGCCTCCGGCGAAGCGCGTCGTGGAACGGGCTTGAGGGAACGTCGGGGGTGGTGCAGAAGGCGGTGCCGTCGGTTCGGCGGGTGGTGCGGCGGCGCTGGTGGCGCGGGGGCCTGTGACGCAGGCGTCCGGGCGCACAGGAGTGCTTGTGGGGACAGCCGGCGCACGACGGTTTTCGTCTGCGCGCCGGCCGCCCGGACACCCACAAGGTAGTGGCACCGCGTGCCAGGGGACAAGACACCGAGTGCCAACAATTTCTCTCAGATGTCATCCGGAAGGCACGTATGAGCAAGGAAGGGCGGCCACCCTGCCCGGGTGGCCGCCCTGAATGTCCTGAACTATCGGGTTATGGAGGGTCAGTTCTTCTTGAGTGCCTTCTCGATGGCGCGCATGACCTCCTCCAGCGGCGCGTCCGTGCGGGCCACCGTGACCAGCACCTCGCCCTCGGTCCGCGCCGTGGCGGCCGGGGCGCTCTGAGCGGAGCGGCCCGCTCCGATGCCGGTGCCGAAGGTCTCCCGCACGATGGCGAAGGCGTGGTCGAGCTGGGTCTCCACATCGCCCTCGCCGCCGCCGCGCAGCCAGCGCCGCAGCACGTGGTTGTGCGCGGTGACCACCGCCGAGGCGGCGACCTCGGCGAGCAACGGGTCGTCGTCGCCCACGTGGTGGGCGCTCTCGTCGAAGTGGCCCAGGAGATAGCGGGTGAACAGCCGCTCGTAGCGGGCGACCGAGGCGATCTCGCGCTCGCGCAGGGCCGGCACCTCGCGGGTGAGGCGATAGCGCTCCACGGAGACCGCGGGGGAGGTCGCGTACATCCGCATGACCTCCTTGATCCCCCGGCAGACGGTGTCCAGCGGGTTCTCGTGGGAGGGGGCGGCGTCGAGCACGCCCGCCGCCCGCACGAGCGTGTCGTCGTGGTCGGGGAAGATCGCCTCTTCCTTGGAGCGGAAGTGGCGGAAGAAGGTCCGCCGCGCCACCCCGGCCGCGGCGGCGATCTCGTCGACGGTCGTCGCCTCGTAACCCTTGGTCGCGAACAACTCCATCGCGGCCGCGGCGAGTTTGCGGCGCATGGTGAGCCGCTGGGCCGCCGCGCGGCGGCTGCCCGCGCTCTCGGCGGCGGTACGCGGCTCTCGGGGTGCGTCGGCGGACGGACGCGGGGTGCGGACGGCCTTGGCGGGCTGGGGCATGTGGGGAACGTAACACGCGTCCGTATGGGCGTGCCGGGGCGGACCGGCAGCCGGTTCGAGCAGTCCGCCCCACCCCACGCCGTCGCACCGCACCGGGCGGTCAGCGCCGGGCGTACTCACGGAAGCCGCGCCCTGTCTTGCGGCCCAGGCACCCCGCCGCGACCAGGTGCTCCAGCAGCGGTGCCGGCGCGAGCCCCGGATCGCGGAACTCGCGGTGCAGGACCTTCTCGATGGCCAGCGACACATCGAGGCCGACCACGTCCAGGAGCTCGAAGGGGCCCATCGGATAGCCGCCGCCCAGCTTCATCGCGGCGTCGATGTCGTCGAGCGTCGCGTAGTGCTCCTGCACCATCTTGATCGCGTTGTTGAGGTACGGGAAGAGCAGCGCGTTGACGATGAAGCCCGCCCGGTCCCCGCAGTCCACCGGGTGCTTGCGGACGCGGGCGCACACCGCCCGGACGGTGGCGTGCACGTCGTCCCCGGTGAGGACCGTACGCACCACCTCCACCAGCTTCATCGCGGGCGCCGGGTTGAAGAAGTGCATCCCGACGACCTCCCGCGGGCGGCCGGTGGCGCGGGCGCAGGCGATCACCGGCAGCGACGAGGTGGTGGTGGCCAGGATCGCGCCCGGCTTGCAGACCTTGTCCAGCGCCGCGAAGAGCTGCTGCTTGACGGCCAGGTCCTCCGCCACCGCCTCGACGGCCAGGTCCACCTCCGCGAAGGCGTCCAGCGAGCCCGCCGGGGTGATCGCGGCCAGCGCGGCATCCCGTTCCGCCGGTGTCAGTCTGCCCTTCTCCACCGAGCGGGCCAGGGAGCCCGCGATCCGCGCCTTCGCCGCCTCGGCCTTCTCCGCCGTCCGGGCCGCGAGGACCACGGCGTAACCCGCCTTCGCGAAGACCTCCGCGATGCCGCTCGCCATCGTGCCCGAGCCCGCGACGCCCACGGCACGCACCTCGCGCACCTCGGCGCCGCCCTGCGCGACACTGCCCGGCGTCCGCTCGTCCGGCACGACGACCGCCGAGTCCGGCGCCTCGTACGTATAGAACCCGCGGCCGGACTTACGGCCGGTCAGCCCCGCCTCGGCGAGCTGGCCGAGGATCGGCGCGGGCGCGTGCAGCCGGTCGCGGGAGGCGGCGTACATCGCCTCCAGGACCGTGCGGGCGGTGTCGACGCCGATCAGGTCGAGCAGCGCGAGCGGGCCCATCGGCAGGCCGCAGCCCAGCCGCATCGCGGCGTCGATGTCCTCGCGGGTGGCGTAGCGCGACTCGTACATCGCGGCCGCCTGGTTGAGATAGCCGAACAGCAGCCCGTCGGCCACGAATCCGGGCCGGTCGCCGACCGCGACCGGCTCCTTGCCCAGCTCGCGGGCGAGCTCGGTGACGGCCGTGACGGCCGTGGGCGCGGTGAGCACCGAGGAGACGACCTCCACCAGCTTCATCGCCGGCGCCGGGTTGAAGAAGTGCAGGCCGAGAACGCGCTCGGGGCGGGCGGAGTCGGCGGCGAGCCGGGTCACGGACAGCGCGTTGGTGCCCGTCGCCAGGATGGTGCCGGGGCGCACGATCGCGTCGAGGGCGGTGAAGACCTCGTGCTTGAGGGCGTAGTCCTCCGGCACCACCTCGATCACCAGATCGGCGTCGGCGGCGGCCGTGAGCTCCTGGGAGGTGCGGAAGCGGGCCAGTGTGGCCCGCCGCTCCTCCTCGGTGATCCGCTCGCGCCGCACGGCGCGCGCGGTCGCGGCCTCCAGGGCGCGGACGGCGCGCGCGGCGGCCGCCTCGGAGACGTCGATGCCGACGACCTCGCGGCCGGCCTGGGCCAGCACTTCGGCGATGCCGGTGCCCATGGTGCCGAGACCGATCACGGCGACGGTGCGGAGGGCGGGGCCGGAGTGACCCGGCTGGGAGGGGACAGGCTCAGGGGTGGACATACGGTCCATCGCGAGACTCCAGAAGGTGTTCCCCGTGCGCGGGGATGCGTCGGTTGAGTGCCGGTCGGGTGCGCGGACCGTGGCGGCCCGCGACGGCCGTGGGATTTCCGGGTACGGGTAAGGAGCGCCCACGGAAAGGGAGTTGAGCTCACGGCCGGCCCTGTCCCGGGGCCGGGCCGTACCGATGTGTGCCGAACCGACGAACCGACATCACCTACGCGGCGGCTGCGTCACCAGGCCGCCCGAGCAGGGGTGCTGCTCTTGCCGGGAGATTAACTCAACGGTAACCAAGAGCACCAGGGGAAGGGCGCGCGACTTACGATGTGGTTCAGGCCACTCGGGGAGGAGAGCGGGCAATGGAAGAGGAATTTCGCGCCCTGCTGAAGCGGGTACGCGCCGAACTGGTCAGCCCCGCCGAGTTCGCGGCCTTCGAGCGCCTCCTCGCGCTCGTCCGCACCTCCCGCGACGGGCGCCGCGACGAACTCGCCGCCATCCTGGTGGCCCCCGAACGCCCGCTGTGGGCACGCGAGATCGCCGCCTTCGCGCTGGGCGCCGAGGGCGACCGGCGGGCCTTCGAGACCCTGGTGCTCCTCCTCAACTACCGCGAGCCCGTGCGGTGCGCCACCGCCGCCTTCGTCCTCGCCCGGCTCGGCGACCCCCGCACGGCCCGCGCGGCCGCCGCCCTCGCGACCAATCCCTTACGCACCGCCTACGCCCTGCACCCCGTCCGCCTGCTCACCGAGCTCCGCGCCCCGGAGTCCGTGCCCGCCCTGCTCGCCACCCTGGAGCGGCTGCTCGCCGCCCGGGACCACTGCTGGCCCATCGCCCGCGCCTGCGTCGAGGGCCTCGGCGTGCTGGGCGACCGCCGCGCGGAGGACGCCCTGGTGGCCGCCCAGGCCCACGACCGCCTCCGTGCGGCCGCGGGGGAGGCGCTCGGGCGCCTGGGGTGACCGCCGCGCTCCGGCGCCGTGGGCCGTGCCCGGTCACGAGGATTTGGGCGCCCGTCGCGTTGGTGGTTGGCTGACCTCCGCAGGGACAACGCACGACGTCCGGGAGGACAGCCATGGGCCAGGTCGAGGCCACCACGGAGCGGATCATCGCGGCGGACCCGGAGGAGGTGTTCGACGCGCTCGCCGACTACAGCGGCACCCGCGCCAAGCTGCTGCCCGAGCACTTCAGCGAGTACGAGGTGCGCAAGGGCGGCGACGGCGAGGGCACCCAGGTGCACTGGAAGCTCCAGGCCACCAGCAAGCGCGTGCGCGACTGCCTGCTGGACGTCACCGAGCCGACCACCGGGCAGCTGGTCGAGAAGGACCTCAACTCCTCGATGGTCACCACCTGGACCGTCACCCCCGCCGGCGAGGGCAAGGCCAAGGCGGTCGTCTCCACCGTGTGGAACGGCGCCGGCGGCATCGGCGGCTTCTTCGAGCGCACCTTCGCCCCCAAGGGCCTCGGCCGCATCTATGACGCCGTGCTCGCCAAGCTGGCCGCCGAGGTGGAGAAGTAGCCGCCGCGCAGCCGTGGCAGCAGGGGCCGCCGATCCCGAACCGGCCCTGGAACAAAGCGAGAACAGTCGGTGGAAGCCCGGACCGCAACGGTCCGGGCTTCACCGTTTCGGGTGGTTTCCCTAACCCTCCCACCGTGCCCTGTATGCCTCCGACCGGCGCGAAAGCCGCACAGGGGGCACTCTCCGGTCAATCACCGCGCTTGCTAGCCGTTGTTGCCAAATGCGAGAAAAGGGCGGCGATGCAGGCGCGATGAGGGGAGTCGTACGTGGGCGGGACCACATTCGGGACCACCTTGGTGCAGAGCGAGGGACCACCGTCCCCGGCCCTGCGGGACCAGGGCGGGGCCCTCGCGCACGGCGACGGCCCACCGCCCGCCCTCCCCGCGCCCGGCCCCCCGGCCCCCGCGCACCACGTGCCCCGGCCCGGCCCGGCCCGCGTCCGGGTCGTCTTCGTCGGCCTGATGCTCGCGCTCCTCCTCGCCGCGCTCGACCAGACCATCGTCGCCACCGCCCTCCCCAAGATCGTGGGGGAGCTGCACGGCCTCGACCGGATGTCCTGGGCCGTCACCGCCTATCTGCTGAGCTCCACGGCGGTCCTGCCGGTCTACGGCAAGCTCGGCGACCTCTGTGGGCGCAAGGGGGTCTTCCTCTTCGCGATCGTCGTCTTCGTCGCGGGCTCCGCGCTCGCCGGGCACGCCGCCACCATGAACCAGCTCATCGCCTTCCGCGTGCTGCAGGGCGTCGGCGGCGGCGGGCTGCTGATCGGCGTCCAGGCGATCATCGCCGACATCGTGCCGCCCCGGGAGCGCGGCCGCTTCATGGGTGTCATCGGCGCCGCCTTCGGCCTCGCCTCCGTCGCCGGGCCCCTGCTCGGCGGCTTCTTCACCGACCACGCCTCCTGGCGCTGGTGCTTCTACGTCAACATCCCCTTCGGCCTCCTCACCTTCCTCGTCGTCGCCGTGGGCCTCAAACTCCCGGTGCGCTTCCGCAGGGGCCGCTTCGACGTCCTCGGCGCGCTGCTGCTCATGGCCTTCTCGGCCTGCCTGGTGCTGCTGACCACCTGGGGCGGCACGGAATACGAGTGGCGCTCGCGCGTCATCCTCGGGCTCGCGGCGGGCGCCCTCGGCACCGCCCTGCTCTTCGTCGTGGTCGAGCACATCGTCACGGAACCGATCATTCCGCCGCATCTCTTCCGCGACCGGGTCTTCAACGTCTGCGGCATCGTCGGCGCGGCCATGGGCGTCGGCCTCTTCGGCGCCGCGAGCTATCTGCCCACCTTCCTCCAGATGGTCGACGAGGCGGACGCCACCGAGTCCGGGCTGCTGATGCTCCCGATGATGGGCGGGGTGGTGCTGTCCTCCCTCGTCACCGGCCAGCTCATCAGCCGCACCGGCCGCTGCAAGCCCTTCCCCGTCATCGGCGGCGCCGTCTCCGCGGTGGGCATGTACTACCTCTCCCACCTCGACACCCACACCCCACGGGCGGTCTACAGCCTCTGGATGGGCATCCTCGGCGTCGGCGTCGGGCTCGCCCTGCCCGTGCTCGTCCTCGCCGTGCAGAACTCCGTCCACCCCGCCGACCTCGGCACCGCCACCAGCGCCAACAACTACTTCCGGCAGATCGGCGGCTCGGTCGGCGCCGCCGTCTTCGGCACGCTCTTCGCCCGCCGCCTCGCCGACCGGCTGCACGCGGAACTGCCCCACCGCGCCGGGCTGCCCGCACCCGACTCGATCACCCCGCAGCTGGTGCGCGCCCTGCCCGAGGCGGTCCGCGACGGCTACGTACGGGCCTACGCCGACGCCATGCCGCGGATCTTCCTGTATCTCGTACCGGTGCTCGTCCTCGGTTTCCTGCTCGCCTTCCTGCTGAAAGAGAAACCCCTGGTGTCCCACAACGCCCCCGAAGCCCCCGTCATCCCCTCCGCGCGCGCCGAACCGTCGGACGGCCCGGCGCACTTCGTCGCGGGCATCCCCGTCACCGGCACCGTCCAGCACCCCGACGGCACCACGGTGCCGCGCGCCGCGCTCACGCTCATCGACGTCCGCGGCCAGCAGATCGGGCGCGGCGCGAGCGGGGAGGACGGGCGGTACGCGCTGAGCACGCCCGGCACCGGCTCGTACGTCCTCATCGCCGCCGCGAGCGGGCACCAGCCGCAGGCGGTCACCGTCACCATCGGTGAGCGGCCCATCGAGCTCGACGTGGTCCTCGGCGGCGCCGGCCGCCTCGCGGGCACCGTGCTCACCCCCGACGGCAATCCGGTGCGCGACGCGCTGGTGACCCTCACCAATGTGCACGGCGAGGTCGTCTCCACCACCCGCACCGGGCGCGAAGGCGGCTATGTGATCTCGGAGTTGGTCGCGGGGGAGTACACCCTCGCCGCCAGTGCCCCCGCCTTCCGCCCCGCGGCGCTGCCGGTGACGGTCCAGTCCTGCCGCGAGACCCGCCAGGACATCGAGCTGGCCGGCGGCGCGGTGCTGCGCGGCGTCGTCAGGGCGGGCGGCGGCCGGGCCGTGGAGGACGCGCGGGTGACGCTGCTGGACGCCGCGGGCAATGTGGTCGACTCGGCGGCCACCGGAGCGGACGGGGCGTTCCGCTTCGTGGACCTGTCCGCCGGCGAGTACACGGTCATCGCGGCGGGCTATCCCCCGGTGGCCACGGTCCTCCAGGTCGCGGGCGGCGGCCGCACGGAGCGGGACCTCCAGCTGGGCCACGCGGACTGAAGTCCGGGCCGGGGCGCCTTCGATCGCCGGCCGGGCGCGCGCCGCCCGCCCGGCGATCCGGCGTGTCGGTTCCGCCGATTCCGCCCACGGGCCGGGCCCGGGCCCCTACGGTAGTAACGGTGGCGCAAACCATAAGGAGCATCCGCCCATGCACCATGGCACGCCCGTCCCCGGACGGATCCCGCTCGCGGTGGTCGTCGTGGGGTCAGCCGGCCTGGTGACCCACTGGAGCGCGGGCGCCCGCAGACTGTTCGGATACGACCGCGACGAGGCCGTCGGCGCCCTGGCCGCCGACCTCATGCCCATCGGCGGCGCCCTGTACGAGGACCCCGACGACGGCCACCGCGGCACCGGCCTCGACGTCTTGCTCGGCCGCGCGCCGGCCGACGGCGCCGCCGGTTACCCCAGCGCCGGACGGGCCCGCTCGCACTCCCCCGAGCGCGGGTCCGCCGAGGTGCTGTGGTGGGCCTATCCGCTCGCCGGGCCCGAGGAGCGGCTGCTGGTCCTCGCCGCCGACGCCGAGCCGCTCGGCTCCACCGCGCAGGACCAGGTGTTCCCCGGCTTCGCCCCGCACACCACGCTGCCCGACGGCGAGGGCCTCGCCGACCGGCTCCCCGACATCCTGCCCGCCATGGGCCCGGCCCTCAGCGGCCGCATCGTCTCCCAGGTACTCGAACTCGGCTATCCCGTGCTGGAGTTCAGCCACCACCAGCGGATCCCGGTCACCCCCGACTGGGGCACCCCGAAATACGCGGAGCGCGCGGCCCGGCAGGCCGGCCGCACCACCGCCACCGCCGCGCCGCCCGCGCACGCCCCGGGCGCCCCGGCGGACCCCGCCGACGCCCCGGACCTCGAATACGCGGCCGTACGGGAGCGGCTGGAGTTCCTCAACGAGGTCAGCGGCGCCATCGGCACCTCGCTCGACCTGGCCCGCACCATCCGCGAGGTCACCAGCGCCGCCGTGCCCCGCTTCACGGACTTCGCGGGCACGCACCTGCGCGCCGCCGTCCTCGCGGGCGAGGGCTTCCCCGACGGCCCGCCCGACGTCACCACCGTCTGGCACCGCGTCTGGGTCGAGCACAACGACGAGCCGGGCCGCTGGGACGACACCGTGCCCGTCGGCGAGGCGATCGCCTTCCCCGAGCACACCCCGTTCTTCCAGTGCATGGTCACCGGCGAGCCCGTGCTCATCCCGCGGATCGGCGAGGAGCTCGCCAACCGCATCTCCGGCCAGTTCGAGAAGCGGGACCTGCGGCCGCTCATCACCGGCAGGTCGATGCTGGTCGTGCCCCTCAAGGCGCGCAACGTGGTGCTCGGCTTCATGGTGCTGATGCGGCGCGACGGCCGCACCCCCTTCGACGACATGGACCGCACGACCGGCGCCGAACTCGCCGCGCGCGCCGGGCTCGTCCTCGACAACGCCCGCATGTACACCTACCAGGAGAACGTCGCCGACACGCTCCAGGACAGCATGCTCCCGCAGCTCGCCCCGCGCATGGCGGGCTGCGACACCGCCACCCGCTATCTGCCGGGCACCCGCCTCGGCCGGGTGGGCGGCGACTGGTTCGACAGCATCAAGCTGCCCGGCTCGCGCACCGCCCTCGTCGTCGGCGACGTCATGGGCCACGGCCTGAACTCCGCGGCCATGATGGGCCAGCTGCGCACCGCCGTACAGACCATGGCCGCCCTCGACCTGCCGCCCGAACAGCTGCTGCGCAATCTCGACGACCTCGCCCAGCGGCTCGGCGAGCACTATCTGGCCACCTGTCTCTACGCGGTCTACGACCCGGTCCGCTCGGAGCTGACGATCGCCAACGCCGGGCACATCCCGCCCGTGCTCGTCCGGGCCGCGGACGGCCGCAGCGTGCTGCTCGACCTGCCCACGGGCGCGCCCATAGGCGTCGGCGGGGTGGCCTTCGAGGCCGCGACCGTCCCCGTCGCGCCCGGCGACCGGCTGGTGCTGTGCACGGACGGGCTCGTGGAGGTCCGCGGCCAGGACATCGGCGCCGGGCTCGCCGCGCTCTGCGAGTCCGCCGCCCACCCCGCAGCGTCCATGGACGACGCCTGCGACACCATCATCCGCGCCCTCAACACCGGTGACGACGGCCGCAAGGACGACGTCGCCCTGCTGATGGCCCGGCTCAACGGCATCCCCGCCGAGCACACGGCCGCGTGGGAGCTGGAGTGTGCCCCCGCCGAGGTCCGCCGGGCCCGCCGGCTCGTGCGCGGTCAACTCGCCGAGTGGGGGCTCGAAGCGGCGGCCCCGACCGCCGAGATCCTGGTCAGCGAGCTCGTCACCAATGCCGTGCGGCACACCGGATCGCGCCGGCTGGGCCTGCGCCTGGTGCGGACTGACGTGCTGCTCTGCGAGGTCACCGACGAGGACCACGCGCTGCCCACGCTGCTGGGCCCTGCCCTCGGCGAGGAGTCCGGGCGCGGGCTCCGGGTGGTGAGCGGCCTCGCGCGCGAGTGGGGCGCGAGCCACACGGGCCGGGGCAAGGCGGTGTGGTTCGAGCAGTCGCTGGTGAACGCCGGCGGCCCCGGGTCGAACATCAGGTGAAAGTACGGGCACGGTAGCCACGGGGATCTTGCCCCGGCCGCCGGGCGGCGGTAGTCAAGATCATGACGTACCGTCATACCGGCTACCCGGGAGCGCATATGGGCACATCACAGCAGTACGCCGAGGCGTGGGAAGGCTTCTGGAGAGAGACCTCCGACGCGCCGGGCGACGCGATCTGGGACGCGGACCCCTCGCTGACGGCGGTCCCGCACCTGGAGTTGCTCGCCCCGCACGCCGACGCCGCCCTGCCGGTCGTCGACCTCGGCTGCGGAAACGGCACCCAGACCCGCTATCTCGCCACCCGCTTCCCGCGCGCCGTGGGCGTGGACATCTCGGCGGCGGCCGTCGAGCACGCGCGCCGCGCGGATACCGAGGGCGTCGCGGAGTTCGAGCAGCTCGACCTGACGGACACCGAGGCGGTGCGCGCGCTCCACGCGCGGATCGGGGACGCCAACGTCTATATGCGGGCGGTGATCCACCAGAGCCGCCCCGAGGACCGCCCGGCGGTCGCGCGGGCGGTCGCGGAGCTGACCGGCGCGCGCGGCCGCGCCTTCGTGGTCGAGCTCACCGAGGCGGCGAAGGACGTGCTGGCGGAGGCAGTCCTCCGCCCCGACCACCCGTCACCCAAGGGCAGCCGCGTCGTGAAACACGGCCTGCGCCCCGCGGAGGTGGCGGACGGCGAGGTTCCCGGACTGCTCCGGGGAGCGGGCCTCGCGATCCTCGCCGAGGGCGCGATCACGCTCGCGATGACGGAGTTCCGGGAGGACGGGACGCGGATCGCGCTGCCGGCGCGGTGGTTCGTGACGAGCCGCGAGGTGTGAGCGCTCTCCCCTGGGAGTCCACGGGCCATCGTGAAACCCCGCCCGGCCCGCGGCAGTTCGCCCCGATCGGCATTCCGGGCTGAACCGGTGCGAGCCGGGCGGGCGAAGCGAGATCTTCGTCAGGTTCTCAGCAGGCCGGGTGACGTCCACCGGGGTTCGGCGGCGCCCTGAAGGGGCGCGGGGAGGCGTCGGTGTGCGGCTCCGCCGCGTGGGCGCGACCGGTCACGACGGCACCGTGGACGGCAGACGGCACATCGCGCTTCCAGGGGAGCGCTCAGGCGGCATCCGGACTGTCGCCCGCCAGCAGGAGCTGCGGCACCTGCGTGAACGTCCATCCCGACCCCGACCGCACCAGCACCCACACCAGATCGAAGCGCGCGTCGGGCCAGTTTTTCGGCGGGGAGGGCCGCACCTCCCCGCCCAGCCCTTTGACGATCTCCGTTATGGCGTTGTGCTCCCACGAGACCAGGGTGCAGCCGTGCCGCCCGGCGAGCTCCTTCGCCAGCGCCTTCTCGTCACCCGTGCGGTACGTGACGTTCGTCCGCACCCCCAGCTTCGCCGCCACCGGCGCGACCGTCTCGCTCGGCCGCAGCCCCTTCGCCCCCGGGTGGGGGCCCGCGGCGTAGACGGCGTCCGGGCGCCGCAGGCCCTCGCGCACCTTCCCGCCCTCGGGGGCGAACAGCGTCACCAGCGCGCCCGCCCGCTGCCAGCCGCGCACGAGCAGGGCGTGGTCGTTCTGCTCACCGTCCTCGGTGATGCCGAAGGGCGGCTTCTTCCCGCTCTCCTTCGGCTTCTCGCCATGCCGGATGATCATGATCATGTCCGCTCCGGACCCGGAACCGGCCGCTCCGGCCGGGGAGTCGGACGACGCGGCCGCGGCCTTGCCGTCGCCCTTGCCGCAGGCGGCCGACAGCGACCCGGCCGCGGTCACCAGCCCGCCGAACGTGATCATCCGCAGCAGGGTGCGGCGGGGTGCCACCGGGGCGTTGTCCATGAGCGGGCTCCTTATGGGTGAGGGCGCGTCGGCTCCGTACGCGCCGCCAGGGTGACCTGTACCCCGGTTTCCCCCGGACAGGTGATGGTCCGCGGGAGCGCGTGAACCGATTCTGGACGAAGGCGGACGGGAGTCCGGCGCGGGGGTCCCCACGCGAGAGCGCGGCACGGCCGAGGGAGAAGATCTGGTGTTCCCGTGGAACAGCCGGCGGCGGGCCCGCCGCACCGTGGCCGCGGCCGTCGCGGCCCTGGCGCTCACCGCCGCGCTGAGCGCCCCCGCTGCGGGCACCGCCGCCCCGGCCGACTGCCGGGCGCGCACCTCGCTCGGCGCGGTGCGGGGCGCCGGGCGCGGCGGCGTGTGCGCCTATCTCGGCGTGCCGTACGCCGCGCCGCCCACCGGCGCCCGCCGCTTCCGGCCGCCCGAGCCGCCCGCCTCCTGGCAGGGCACCCTCCCGGCCGGCGAGGCGAAGCCACCGTGCCCCCAGGACCTCTCCGACGGCGACGGCAGCGGCGTCGAGGACTGCCTGCACGTCAACGTGTGGTCCTCCCGCGCACCCGGCGCCCACAAGCCCGTCATGGTCTTCCTGCACGGCGGGGAGGACATCTACGAATCCGCGAGCGACGCCCTGGACGACGGCGCCGCCCTCGCGGCGCGCGGTGACGCCGTCGTCGTCTCGGCCGACTACCGCCTGGGCATCCTCGGCTGGACGGAACTCGGCCGCCTGGACCGCTCGTACGCCGGATCCGGCAACAACGGCCTGCGGGACCAGGTCGCCGCGCTCTCCTGGGTGCACGACCACGTCCGCGACTTCGGCGGCGACCCGGGCGACGTCACCGTCTTCGGGCAGTCGGCCGGCGCCGTCTCCGTCGACGCGCTGCTCGCCGGGGACCGGCCGGAGCGCCTCTTCCGCCGCGCCATCGCCGAGAGCGGCCCGGCGAACGCCGTGCACACCGCCCACTCGGCCCGGGCGGCCGCCGAGCGCGTCTTCGGCCTCGGCGGCATCCGCGGGGTCGGCGATCTCAACGCCCTGTCCACCCGGCAGATCCTTGAGCTCCAGCGGAAGGTCCGGGCCGGCCTGCCGGGATTCGCCGGTGCCGTGTTCTTCGCGCCGTACATCGACGGCTCGCTGGTCCCCGGCCCCGTCGTCGACCGGATCACCGTGGGCAGCGCCCGCCACGTCGACGTCATGGCCGGCACCAACACCAACGAGACGGACTTCTGGGCGCTGTTCACCCCGGATCTGCTCAAGCTGCCGCTCCGCGCCTACCCCTCCTTCCCGCCCGTGCTCGCGGGCCGAAAACAGCGGATGTACGACGTCTACGCCGCGGACCGCCCAGGGCTCAGCGAGGGCCGGGTGGTGAACGCCATGCTCACCGACCAGCTGGAGCGGGTGCCCACGCTCCGGCTCGCCGAGGCCCAGTCCCGCTGGCGCCCCACCTATGTCTACCAATTCGACTGGCATGTCCCGTATGCGGAGGGCGTGCCGGACGCCCAGAACCTGGGCGCCATGCACCAGTTGGAGATGCCCTTCGTCTTCGGCAACCTCGACCTCGGGTGGGTGCCGCGCGGCCCCGCGACCGTCAGCGCCCAGCGGCCCGCGCTCACGCGCCTGTCGCACGCGATGACGGACGCCTGGGCGGCGTTCGCCCGCCGCGGCACCCCCGACTGGCGGCCGTACCGGACCACCGACCGGGCCACGCTGATCTGGAACCTTACGCCCCGCGTCGAACGCGCCCCGCTGGAGAAGGAGCGCGCCCTGTGGGACGACTACTCCTTCCCCCCACAGGACTCGTGAGCCGATCCGCCCGCTTGACCGGATCGTTCCGCATCGGGCCCCGAGCGTGCCTTGGGCGAGGGGCCGCGCGGCGCCCAGGATGAGGGCATGAACCTCCACCACGAGCCGGGCACCGGCAAACCTCCGCGGGGATCGCGAGCGGCATCGATCTCGCGCTGCACCTCGTGGCCGCCCGGCACGGGCCCGCCGCGGCCGCCCGCGTCGTCCGCTCCATGGTCGTCCACGCCCGCCGCAACGGCGACGAGCAGCAGGAGCTGCGCGTCGAGCGTGCCGAACACCTCATGGCCCAGCTCGACCGCGGAGGCGGCGGCCCGCGCGGTCGGCTTCCAGGACGCGCGGATGCTGCGCCGCCTCCGCGCCCGGCCGCCGGCGTCCGGGGCGGCCGCCGAGCCGGTCAGCTGGTGAATCTCACGCTGCGCGCGGCGACATTGCCGACCGCGGCACGCGGCGCGAGCGTGCCCAGCCGCCTGAAGCAGCGGTTGTCGGAGAAGTAGAAGGCCCGGCTGTTCGTCCCGTTGGTGATCTGACGGACCGTGGTGTGCTCGCCGGAGAGCAGCTCGACGCACTTGCCGGCGGGCGGGTTCTCGGTGCGCCGCCGCACCTTCTCGTGCAGGCAGACCGTGTCCGCCGCGCCGGTGCCCGGCTGGCACCGGTCGTACTCGACGGTCAGCGCGCCGTTCGCCGCCCGCGCGTCCGGGCAGAGCGCGGCGACGAGCAGCAGGACGGGCGCGACGGCGCCCAGGGCACGGCGGATACGCATGGGAAATCCCCTCACGAAGCGGTGGACTTGGTGCCCACCAGCTATCCACGCCACGCGGCCCGCGCGCGGGGATTCACTCGTCGGTGGGCGCTGCGCCGCGCCGCCGAACGCCCCTTCGCACAGGCGGCCTTGGCCCAGGCGGGCCGGGACCGGCGGCCGCCTCCCCGGCGGGCCACGGGAGAAATACCCGCTGACACCCGTGCGCCCCCCACCGCCCTGCGATAAGACTGTCGCATGGTGAAGATCCTGATCTCCGCGGACATGGAAGGCGCCACCGGTGTCACCTGGCCCGCCGACGTGCTGCCGGGCACCCCGCAGTGGGAGCGCTGCCGCCATCTGTTCACCTCCGACGTCAACGCCGCGATCCTGGGCTTCTTCGACGGCGGCGCCGACGAGGTGCTCGTCAACGAGGCCCACTGGAGCATGCGCAACCTCCTGCTGGAGAAGCTGGACGAGCGCGCCGAGATGCTCACCGGCAAGCACAAGTCGCTGAGCATGGTCGAGGGCGTGCAGCACGGCGACGTGGACGGGATCGCCTTCGTCGGCTATCACGCGGCCGCGGGCGCCGAGGGCGTCCTCGCGCACACCTATCTGGCCAATTCGCTCACGGGCGTATGGGTGGACGGCACGCGGGCCAGCGAGGGGTTGCTCAACTCTCTGGTCGTCGCGGAATACGGTGTGCCCGTGGTGCTGGTGACGGGCGACGACCGGACCTGTGAGGACGCCAAGGGCTATGCCCCGGCGGCCCGTTCCGTCGCCGTCAAGGACTATGTGTCGCGGTACGCGGCGGTGTGCCGCACCCCCGCGCGCACGGCCGCGCAGATCCGGGCCGCGGCGCGCGAGGCGCTGCCGCTCGCCGTGCGGCACGAACCGGCGCACGCCGGGCCCGTCAGCATGGAGCTGGAATTCGACGCCGAGCACCTCGCCGGGGCCGCCACGTGTGTGCCGGGCGTCGAGCAGAGCGGCGAGCGCCGGGTCGCCTACACCACGCCGACCATGTACGAGGGCATTCGCTGCTTCAAAGCGGTCACGACCGTCGTGTCGGCCGCCGTGGAGGAAGAATATGGCTGACACCCGGGCAGGCACCCGAGCGGAGCGGATCGACGGACAGGCGCTCGACGAGGCGGTGCGTTTCACCTCGGAGCTGATCCGTATCGACACCACCAACCGCGGCGGCGGGGACTGCCGGGAGCGCCCGGCCGCCGAGTACGTGGCCGAGCGGCTGGGCGAGGCGGGCCTGGAGCCCGTACTGCTGGAGAAGGAACCCGGCCGGACGAACGTCGTCGCCCGGATCTCCGGCACCGACCCGGGAGCGGACGCCCTGCTCGTCCACGGCCACCTGGACGTGGTGCCCGCGGAACCCGCCGAGTGGTCCGTGCACCCCTTCTCGGGCGAGGTGCGCGACGGCGTGGTGTGGGGCCGTGGCGCGATCGACATGAAGAACACGGACGCGATGGTCCTGGCGGTCGTCCGCGCGTGGGCGCGGGCCGGGGTACGGCCGCGCCGGGACATCGTGCTGGCCTTCACCGCCGACGAGGAGGACACCGGGATCGTCGGGTCGGAGTTCCTCGCGGGCGAGCACGCCGCCCTGTTCGAGGGCTGCACCCAGGCCATCGGGGAGTCCGGCGGCTACACCTTCCACGCCGGGCCGGGGCTGACGCTCTATCCGGTGGCGGCGGGGGAGCGGGGCACGGCCTGGCTCACGCTGACCGCGCGGGGCAGAGCCGGCCACGGCTCCAAGGTGAACACGGAGAACGCGGTCAGCGCGCTCGCCGCCGCCGTCGCCCGCATCGGCGACCACCAGTGGCCGCTGCGGCTCACCCCGACCGTACGGGCGGCGCTGACGGAGATCGCCGCGCTGCACGGCATCGACGCCGCCCTGGACAGCCCCGACTTCGACGTGGAGGGCCTGCTCGGCAAGCTCGGCCCGGCCGCCGCGCTGCTCGCCCCGACACTGCGCAACAGCGCCAACCCGACGATGCTGCACGCGGGCTACAAGGTCAACGTCATCCCCGGGGCGGCCGTCGGGCATGTGGACGGGCGGACGGTGCCGGGCGGTGAGGAGGAGTTCGTCGCCACCATGGACGAGCTCACGGGGCCGGAGGTGAGCTGGGACTTCTACCACCGCTACGACGCCCTGCAAGCCCCCGTCGACGTGCCGCTGTTCGAGCGGATGCGGGCGGCCGTCGAGCGCTTCGACCCCGACGGGCACGTGGTGCCGTTCTGCATGTCGGGCGGCACCGACGCCAAGCAGTTCGCCGCTCTGGGCATCGTCGGCTACGGCTTCGCGCCGGTCCGGCTGCCCGCCGGTTTCGACTACCAGGCGCTGTTCCACGGGGTCGACGAGCGGGTACCGGTCGACGGGCTGCACTTCGGGGTCCGGGTGCTCGACCACTTCCTCATGGACCTCTGAGCCACCTGTATTCCCGGGCGCCGCACTTCCCGGCGCCGACCCGACGGACAAGGAGATGTGACGGACATGGTGTCCACGGCGCCCTACGGAGCCTGGCGGTCCCCGATCGACGCCGGGCACGCGGCCCACGCCGGAGGCCGGCCCGATGCCGTGGGCACGGTCGGCGACGAGGTCTGGTGGGTGGAGCCGCGCCCGGCGGAGGGCGGCCGCCGCGCCCTGGTGCGGCGGCGGCCCGACGGCACCGAGTCGTCGGTGCTGGCGGAGCCGTGGAACGTGCGCAGCCGGGTCATGGAGTACGGCGGCGGCCCCTGGGCGGCGGTGCCCCGGGAGGAGGGCGGGCCGCTCGTGGTGTTCACGCACTTCGCCGACCAGCGGCTCTACGCCGTCGAGCCGGACGCGCCGGGCGGCGCGGCGCCCCGG
This sequence comes from Streptomyces sp. NPDC025618, assembly GCF_055558795.1. Lineage (NCBI taxonomy): Bacteria > Bacillati > Actinomycetota > Actinomycetes > Kitasatosporales > Streptomycetaceae > Streptomyces > Streptomyces sp. NPDC025618. Next base: position 52,491 of record NZ_JBVHLW010000026.1, read on the forward strand.
CCGCTGACCCCGCTGTCCCCGGTCGGCGGGGGGCTGCGCTGGGCGGATCCCGTGCTGGTCCTCGAGCGCGGCGAAGTGTGGTGCGTGCTGGAGGAGTTCACGGGCGAGGCCCCCACCGACGTCCGCAGGGTGATCGCCGCCGTGCCGCTGGACGGTTCGGCCGCCGGTGACCGGTCCGCGGTCCGCGAACTCACCGACGACGCGCACCGCTTCGTGACCGGCCCGCGCCTCTCCCCGGACGGCGGGCGGGCGGCCTGGATCGCCTGGGACCACCCGCGGATGCCCTGGGACGGCAGCGAGCTGAAGACCGCCCGGATCGCCGACGGCGCTTTCACCAGGGTGCGGACGCTCCTGGGCGGGCCGCGGGAGTCCGTCGCCCAGGTGGAGTGGGCGCCGGACGGCTCCCTGATCGCCGCGACCGACCGCAGCGGCTGGTGGAACCTGCACCGGGTGGACGCGGACAGCGGACGGGGTGTCAATCTCTGCGCCCGCGAGGAGGAGTTCGCGGGCCCCCTGTGGCATACGCACCAGCGCTGGTTCGCGCCGTTGGCCGGCGGGCTGATCGCGGTGCTGCACGGCAGGGGCGCCGCGGTGCTCGGCATACTCGACCCGGCGACCGGTGAGGTCGCCGACGCGGCCGGGCCCTGGACGGAGTGGGCCCCGACGCTGGCGGTGAGCGGCACCCGCGTCGTCGGGGTGGCCGCGAGCGACCGCACCTCCTACGAGGTGGTGGAGCTCGACACCCGCACCGGCCGGGCCCGCGCGATCGGCGCCCGCCACACCGACGCCGTGGACCCCGCCTACTACCCCCGGCCGCGGGTCCGCACCTTCACCGGACCGGGCGGCCGGGAGATCCACGCCCACATCTACTCGCCGCACAGCCCCGACCACGCCGCGCCCGACGGGGAGCTGCCGCCGTTCGTGGTGTCGGCGCACGGGGGTCCCACCAGCCGCTCGCCGCTGGTGCTCGACCTGGAGATCGCCTATTTCACCTCGCGCGGCATCGGGGTCGCCGAGGTGAACTACGGCGGTTCGACCGGCTACGGCCGGGCCTACCGCGACCGGCTGCGCGAGGCGTGGGGCATGGTCGACGTGGAGGACTGCGCGGCCGTCGCCGAGGCGCTGGCCGAGGAGGGCACGGCCGACCGGGCCCGGCTGGCGATCCGCGGCGGCAGCGCGGGCGGCTGGACGGCGGCGGCGTCGCTCGTCTCCACCGGGCTCTACGCCTGCGGCACCATCGCGTATCCGGTGCTGGACCCGCTGACCTGGGCGGCGGACGGGACGCACGACTTCGAGTCCCGCTACGCGGAGTCGCTGGTGGGCTCGCCGGCGGAAGACCCCGACCGCTGTCGCGAGCGCTCGCCGCTGCACGGCGCGGCCCGGATCTCGGCGGCGTTCCTGCTGCTCCAGGGGCTGGAGGACCCCGTCTGCCCGCCCGCGCAGAGCGAGCGGTTCGTGGCGGCGATGGCCGGGCGGGGGGTCCCGCACGCGTACCTCACCTTCGAGGGGGAGGGGCACGGCTTCCGGCGCGCCGAGTCGATGGTGCGCGCGCTGCACGCGGAACTGTCCCTCTACGCGCAGACCTTCGGGGTCGAGGTGCCCGGCACGCCCGTGCTGGAACTCAGGAAGTGAGCCGGCGGCGAACTGTCACCAAAAGCGGCTCCCCCTCTGGGCAGAGGGGGATGGCGTCGGCGGACCCTGAGTCATCGCGGGCGCCACCGCGCCGGCCGGCGCTCTTCGGACCGAAACCGTCATGTAAGGTAAGCCTTACCTTACTTTGCGTGGGAATCGGGGAACCGTCGTGCAGCAGGCAGAACTCTCCGGCCGCGTAGCGCTGGTGACCGGCGCGGGCCAGGGCATAGGCGAGGCCGTGACGCGCGCTCTCGTGGCACAGGGAGCGCGCGTCGCGGCCCTCGACCGCGCCCCGGACGGCATCCGGCGCCTCGAAGCCGAGTTCGGCGCCGCCACCGTCACCGCCCACACCGCCGACGTCTGTGACAGCGCCGCCGTCGAAGCCGTCGTCGACGAGGCCGAGCGCACCATGGGTCCGCTCGCGATCCTGGTCAACGTCGCCGGCGTGCTCCGCGCCTCCCCCGTCGTCGGCATCACCGACGAGATCTGGGAGCGGACCTTCGCCGTCAACTCCACCGGCGTCTTCGTCGTCTCACGGGCCGTCGCCCGCCGGATGGCGGGACGCCGCGCCGGATGCATCGTCACCGTCGGCTCCAACGCCGCGGGCGTGCCGCGCACCGGCATGGCCGCGTACGCCGCCTCCAAGGCCGCCGCCACCATGTTCACCAAGTGCCTCGGCCTGGAGCTGGCCCGCAGCGGCGTCCGCTGCAACGTCGTCTCGCCCGGCTCCACCGACACCGCCATGCAGCGCGATCTGTGGACCGACGACGCGTCATCCCGGCGCGTCGTCGAGGGCGACCCCGAGAGCTACCGCGTCGGCATCCCGCTCGGCCGCGTCGCCGAGCCCGCCGACATCGCCGAGGCCGTCACCTTCCTGGTCTCCGACCGCGCCCGGCACATCACCATGCACGACCTCTACGTCGACGGCGGTGCCACGCTGGGGATTTGACGGTACGTCATGTCGGAGAGTGACCGGGGCCGCCGCGTCCACCGGCCCTCCTTCACGCCTCGCCCGGTGCGACCCACCGGAGGAACGGAGCCACAGGTGACCATGGTCCACCATGGCGCCGACCGGACGAGCGGGCCCGGCGCCCGCCCCGTCGGCCGCCTCACCGCGACACCCGGCGACCCCGGGCATGGGGCCGTCGGCGCGGCGACCTCGCTCCTCGGCGCCTACGCACCCGGCCGTACCCGCTTCTTCGCCTCCCCGGCCCGCACCCTGCTGGCCCACGGCGAACGCGCCAAGGTGCCGCACGGTGACGCGCCCCTCGCCCGGCGCGTCACCGAGACCCTCGACGCCCAGCTGCTCGCCGGTCACGAGGCGCCCGTCGTCGGCACCGTGCCCTTCGACCCCACCGCCCCCGCCGAACTCGCCGTCCCCGAGGCCGTCCGCTGGGCGCCCCCGCTCGCCGACGACCCGCTGATCGCCCTGCCCGCCGCCGCCCCGGCCGCCGCCCGCTGGGACATCAGACCCGTGCCCGGACCCGCCGCCTACGGCGCCGCCGTCGCCGAGGCCGTACGCCGCATGCGGCGCGGCGGCCTCGCCAAGGTCGTCCTCGCCCGCACCCTGGAGCTGCGCTGCGACCGCGAACTCGACCTCCCCGCCCTCCTCCAGCGGCTCGCCCGCCGCGACCTGGGCGGCTACACCTTCGCCGTGCCCTCCGGCCCCGGCCGCACCCTGCTCGGCGCCAGCCCCGAACTCCTCGTCGCCCGGCGCGGCACCACCGTCACCGCCAACCCGCTCGCCGGCTCCACGCCCCGCGGCCCCGACCTCGCCGAGGACGTCCGGCGGGCCGCCGCCCTCCTCCGGTCGGAGAAGGACCTGCACGAGCACTCCGTCGTCGTCGACGCCGTCCGCGACGCGCTCACCCCCTACTGCCGCACCCTCGACGTGCCCCGGCGCCCCACGCTCGTACGCACCGCCGCCATGTGGCACCTCTCCACGGCCATCGGCGGCGAACTCGCCGCACCCGCCGTCTCCGCACTGGAGCTGGCCTCGGCCCTGCACCCCACACCGGCCGTCTGCGGCACCCCCACCCGCACCGCCCGCGAGGTCATCGCGGAGCTGGAGCCCTTCGACCGGGGACACTTCACCGGCATGGTCGGCTGGGGCGACGCGAACGGCGACGGCGAATGGGTCGTCACCATCCGCTGTGCCGAGGCCGAGGAGCGCACCCTGCGGCTCTACGCGGGCGCGGGCGTCGTCGACGGCTCGACCCCGGAGGCCGAGACCGCTGAGACCTGCGCGAAGTTCCGTACGTTTCTTGACGCGGTCGGTGCGAACCATCAGGAGGGTGCCTGATGGGTGCTCGGCCGGTCACCGGCGACGGTCCCGGCTGCCGGGCCGACTGCTGCCGCGCTGGGGGGCATCGGCGCGGTGGGCCCTTCGGCCGGGTGCCGTGCGCAGTTGCCCGGCCCGGCGACCCCACCGACGCCACGCTGGGCATGCGACGCCGGGAGGACGGGCGCGCCGCCGGCTTTCTCGCCGAGGGCGTCCGCACGGGCGGCCGCGTCGTCTTCCAACTGCCCGGCACCGCCGAGCACTGCGAGGCCGTCCTCGCCCGCCCCGCCGCCATCGTCCCCATACCCGACGCCTGTCTCCTCCGGCGGGCGGGCGCCGCGCCGTTGAAGTCCTTCGCCGTCGAGAAGTCCGTGCGCGAGCGCGGTCCCGTGGCGTACAAGATCCCCGACCCGGGCGAGTCCGTCGGGCAGTTACGGCGGACCGGCATCGGCGCGGTCGGCGAGAAGGACCTCCGCGCGGCGGTCCCCGCGCCTCGCGCCGCCGCGGGCTGAGCCGCGCCGCCCCCACAATCTCCCGTACCCGAAAGGCCCCTTCATGGCACTGCCCGCCATCGCCCCTTACCCCATGCCGTCCGCCGACGCGCTGCCCGCGAACAAGGCCGGCTGGACCGTGGACCCCGACCGCGCGATCCTGCTCGTGCACGACCTGCAGAACTACTTCCTCGGCGCCTTCACCGAGGGCGCCTCGCCCGTCACCGAGCTCCTCGCCAACATCGCCACCCTGAAGCGGGAGTGCGCCCGGCTCGGCGTGCCCGTCGTCTACTCCGCCCAGCCCGGCGGCCAGACACCCGCCGAGCGCGGTCTCCAGCAGGACTTCTGGGGGCCGGGCCTGCCGGACGACGAGCGGGCGAGGGCGATCCCCGCCGTGGTCGCGCCCACCGGGGGCGACACCGTCCTGACGAAGTGGAAGTACAGCGCCTTCGTCCGCTCCGACCTCGCCGAGCGGATGGCCGCGCGGGGCCGCGACCAGCTGGTCGTCGTCGGCGTCTACGCGCACATCGGTGTGCTGATGACGGCCGCCGACGCCTGGATGCGCGACATCGAGCCCTTCGTCGTCGCCGACGCCGTCGCCGATTTCTCCGCCGAGGACCACGCCATGGCGCTGCGCTGGGCGGCCGCCAAGTGCGCCGTCGTCACCACCACCGACCGGCTCTTCGAAGGAGCGTGACCCCCATGGCACTCACCCCCGGCCAGAACCGGGCCGGCGCCGCCGGCCTCCCCGACGACGGGAACCTCGTCGACCACGGACTCGACTCCGCCCGCGCCATGAGCCTCACCGAGCAGCGACGCCAGGCGCACGGCACCGGGGCCACCTTCGGCGCACCGGCCGAGAAGCCGGCGATCGGGCACCGGACGCCCCTGCTGGGGGTCCGGGGATGAACCTCCACACTCTGGACCGGGTGCCGCACGCCGACGCGCGGCGCGAGCCACCGTCGGCGGACCGGCCGCAGTCCCTGCCGCTGACGGCGGCACAGGCGGCCCTCTGGTCCGCCGGGCCCACGGACACGGCGGGTCACCTGGCCGCGAACACCGCGGGCTACCTGGAGATCCACGGCCCGCTGGACCCGGCCCTGTTCGCACGGGCCCTGCACCACACGGTGTCCGAGGCGGAGCCGCTGCGCGTCCGCGTGCTGCGCACGGCGGACGGCCTCCGCCAGGTGGTGCTCCCGCTGGAACCGCTGGGTGCCGGCGCGCTGGCCGGGGCCTCCGCCGAGCGGGGAGGCCGCCCGCTCCCGGCTTCCGGTACGACGACCGGCGCGCCGAAGGCGTCCGGCCGCACCGTCGCCGCCCTCGGCCCGGCGGCCGGGGCCGCCCGGCCGGCTCGCGCCGCCTCCGGCCCGCGAGGCGCGGGCCACGCCTGTCTGCGCCTCCCCTTCCACATCGCCGATCTCCGCGACCGGCGCGACCCCGACGCCGGTGCGCGGGCGTGGATGCTCGGTGATCTCGAAGAGCCTCTCGACCTCGGCGGCGGGCCACTGTTCCGGCACGCGCTGCTGCGGGTCGGGGAGCGGCGGTGGCTGTGGTACCAGCGCGCGCACCACGCCGTACTCGACGGCTACGGCCACCTGCTCGTCGCCCGCCGCCTCGCCGACGTCTACTCCGCCCTCGCCACCGGCGCCGAGCCCGGCCCCACCCCCTTGGGGCTGCTGGCCGCGCTGGTGGCGGAGGACGCCGCGTACCGCGCCTCCGGGCTGCGCGACCGCGACCGCGCCCACTGGCTCCGGGAGTTCGCCGACCGGCCGGCGGCCCCGACGCTCGCCGGACGCACGGCCCCGCCGTCGCCCGCCCCGCTGCGCCGCACCGGCCACCTCGCGCCCGGTGCCGCCGACCGGCTCCGCCGGCTCGCCGCCTCCGTGCGCGCCACGTGGAAGGACGCCGCCTTCGCCGCCCAGGCGCTCCATCTCGCGCGCGCCACCCGCAGCGAGACCGTCGTGCTGGGCCTGCCGGTGATGGGCCGTACGGGCTCCGCCGCCCTGCGCGTCCCCGGCACGGCCGTGAACGTGCTCCCGCTGCGGCTGACAGTCGCCCCCGACACCACGTTCGCCGAGCTCACGCACCAGGTCGTCACCGGCATCCGCGCCGCACGCCGCCACCAGCGCCTGCGCCACGAGGACATCCGCCGCGACCTCGGTCTGACCGGGCGGGCCCTCGCCGGGCCGCGCGTCAACATCGTGCCCCTGAGCGACGGTCCGGTCTTCGCCGGGGCCCGCTCCGAACCGCACACCCTCGCCTCCGGGCCTGTGGACGACCTCACCGTCCACCTCCACGAGCGCGCCGACGGCACCAGCCTGCGCATCGACTTCGAGGCCAACCCGGCCCTCTACGACCGGTACGGGCTCGCCGCCCACCACACCCGCTTCCTCGACCTGCTCACCCGCCTCGCCGACAGCGACCCGCACCGCCCGCTCGCGGACCTCGAACCGGCCCTGGCCGGCGAACTCGACCGGATCCGAGCGGAGTTCGGGGGAGGCTGTGGGGAAGCCTGAGGACGCTGAGTTCGAGGACGCTTTGCCGGGCTTCGTCCCGGGGGATCCCCAAGGGGCCCTCGCCGCAGGCGGTGACGAAGCCGAGGTGTGGGGGACGGAGCCTCGCATCCGGGGCGTGCGACGGTGCGGGGGCCTGGGGGCTCGCGCCGCATCAGATACCGCCGGGAAGGCGCGGGAAGGGGGAAAGCGCCGCGAGCGCCACCGACCCGCACCCGGAGCACGCACACACCCCGAGACCGCAGATGCCGCCCGCCCCGCTGAGGAAAAATCAGGACCGCCCGGACAAGGAGCCCCATGACCGTCACCCCGAGAATCCTCGGCCAGGATCCCGACCCCACCCCCTGGACCCCCGGCAGCCCGCCCGGAACATGGCTGTTGCGGATCACCGACCAGCCGCCGCCCCCCTGCACCCACATCCTCGACCCCCAAGAGCAGGCCCGCGCCGCCGCCTTCGCCAGGGAGCACCTGCGCACCCGCTATGTCGCCAGCCATCTCGCCCTGCGCCGGCTGCTCGGCGCGTACCTCGGCGCGGATCCCGCCGCCGTCGAGCTGACGCGCGAGCCGTGTCCCGGCTGCGGAGGCCCGCACGGCCGCCCCGCCGTGCGGGGCGCGCCCTTCCACTTCAATCTGTCGCACGCCGGTGACCTGGCCTTCATCGCCTTCGCGGACACTCCGGTCGGGGCGGACGTGGAGCAGGTGCACACGGCCGAGTTCGCGGCCGAGGTGGCGCGGATGCTCCACCCCGACGAGCGCGCCGAGCTCGCGGCGCTGACGGCGGCCGAACTCCCGACGGCGTTCGCGCGCTGCTGGACGCGCAAGGAGGCGTACCTCAAGGGGCTGGGCACGGGCCTCTCCGAGAGCCCGGCCAAGACCTACGTCGGCACGGCCCCGGCCCCGTCGCCGCCACCGGGCTGGACCCTGACGGACCTCGCGGTCGACCCCGGTTACGCGGCGGCGATCGCGGTGGCGGCGCCCGGCTGAGCAGGCCGGGTGAAGTCCACTGCGGCTCGGCGGTGCCCCGAGGGGGGCGGGAGGCGTCGATGTGCGGCTCCGGCCACTGCGGGTGCTGGGAGCGGTGGAACCGGAGCGGCTGTCCCCGCTCCTGACGGATCCGTCGGCGGCCGTGGTGCGCGAGGCGTCCGTCGCCCTCGTGCCCGATGCCACGCGGCTGTCCGAGCTCCTGCTGTGGGAGCACCTGGCGCCCGGCCGGCCCCGGCACGTACGGACCGCCGCCTACCGCCTGCTGTCCGCGCACCGCGGCACGGTCCGGCTGCGCTGCCATCTGACGCTGCTGGACGACGAGGACCCGCGCCTGCGGGCCCAGGCCCGCGCCGCCGCGCGGCGCTGGGCCCCCGCGCACGGCACCTCGGGAGCCGTGGCCCCCTCCCTGTCCGAGCGCGCGCACCTCGACGCGCTCATCGACCGGTCCGCGCCCCTCCTGGACGGCGCGACCACGGCGCGGCTGCGCTGGTACCTGAAGAGCGGGAGCCGCTAGGGCGCCCGGCGCGTCGCCACGTCGAAGAGCGTCGTCACCTCGTGCGCGTAGACCGCGAGGTCCAGCTCCGGCTGGGTCTCGAGCAGGATCGGGAGGCTGTCGAGCGTGCACTGGGCCAGGGAGGCCATCACCTGGGGGTCGAAGGCGCGGAACTCGCCGCGGGTCTGGCCGTCGCGGAGGATCGCCTCGATGGGGACCAGCGCGCGGGCGCGTCCGGCCGCCGCGAAGGGGAAGCCGCCGTTGGTGAAGATCGCCATGAGGGCGCTCATCTGGACGCGGTGCGTGTCGGTGAACTCGACATGGGCCCGCAGGAGGGCGAGGAGTCTGCCCCGGGCCGTCGTCTGCCGCCGCACCCGCGCCGCGACCAGCTGCCCGAGCCGGGCGATGACGTCCGCGACCAGCTCCTCGATCAACTGCTGCTTGTTCTTGAAGTGGTGATGGACCGCCAGGGTGCCGGACGCCTCGGCCCGCTCGGCGATCCGCGCGAAGGAGGCTCCCAGGAGCCCGTAGTCGGCGATGGTCTCGGCGGCCGCCTGGACGATCAGCGCCCGCTGTGCGGTGGAGTCGGTCGTCGCCGCCGCCTCGTCCACCTCGGTATGCCTCATAGGCAAAGCCTTCCAGGCGCGGGGGAGCAGGGCAATGCCTTCCGCTTCCGCTGCCGGCCCGCCCGTGCGGGACCGGACACCCCGGTCCGGTTCATGATCAAATCTGGGGCGAAGCCCGTACCCGCAGTCCCAGGGGGACCGATCATGAGCAACACCGGTCGTACGGCGTCCATCGGGCGCCGCAGTCTGCTGACCGGAGGTGTCGCCGCCGGCGGTGCCGCCCTCGCCGCGGCCGTGCCCACGCGCGCGCAGGCCGCCCCGCCGCCCGGGATACCCGCGCCCGCGGCGGTGACGGTCACGCCCGGGGACCCCCGCTACGCCGACCTCGTCCGCGGCATCAACCAGCGGTGGGTCGGCGCGCCCGAGTACGTCCGCCTGGTCACCTCCACGGAACAGGTCGTGAGCGCCGTCCAGGAAGCCGTGTCGGCCGGGAAGCGGATCGCCGTCCGCAGCGGTGGGCACTGCTACGAGGACTTCGTCTTCAACAAGGACGTGCGGGCCGTCATCGACATGTCCGCGATGACGGAGGTCTACTTCGACCCCGCCCGCCGGGCGTTCGCGGTGGAGGCGGGGGCGTCGAACCTCGCGGTGTACGAGACGCTGTACAAGATGTGGGGCGTGGGGCTGCCCGCGGGCTCGTGCTATTCCGTCAGCGCCGGCGGGCACATATCCGGCGGCGGCTACGGCCTGCTCTCGCGGCAGCACGGGCTCACCGTCGACCACCTCTACGGCGTCGAGGTCGTCGTGGTCGACGAGAAGGGGACCGCGCGGGCGGTCGTCGCGACCCGGGAGCCGGACGACCCCAACCGGGAGCTGTGGTGGGCCCACACCGGCGGCGGGGGCGGCAATTTCGGTGTGATCACGCGGTACTGGCTCCGCTCGCCGGAGGCCACCGGCAGCGATCCGTCCACCCTGCTGCCCAGGCCGCCGTCCGAGGTCTTCGTCCACGCCACGGCCCTGAAGTGGGACGATCTCGACGAGGCGGCCTTCACCAGGCTGCTGCGGAACTGGGGCACGTGGCACGAGCGCAACAGCGCCCCCGACTCGCCGTGCAACGCCGTCTTCGGCCTGCTGAAGCTGACGCACCGTTCGGCCGGGCAGGTCGGCCTGGTCACGCAGGTGGACGCCACCGTGCCGGGCGCGCGCCGCATGCTCGACGACTACCTGACGGCTATTCATGACGGCGTGGGCAGCGCGCGCCGGGCGATGACCCGGCGCATGGGCGAGCACGCGCCGATGCCGGAGTTCTCCGCGCCCAGGCGGCTGCCGTGGTTCCTGGCCACCGACTCGCTCAGCGGCGCCAACCCGACGCTGCGCGGCAAGTACAAGTCCGCGTACATGCGCAAGGGCTTCACCGACGCCCAGATCAAGGCCCTCCACCGGCACCTGTCCCGTACGGACTACACCAACCCCGACGCCCTGGTGCAGGTCGACTCCTACGGCGGCCGCATCAACGCCGTCGCCCCCGCCGACACGGCGGTGGCCCAGCGCGACTCGGTGCTCAAGCTCCAGTACCAGACGTACTGGACCGACCCCGCCGAGGACGCCCGCCACCTGGCGTGGATCCGCGAGCTGTACCGCGACGTCTACGCCGGGACCGGCGGTGTGCCCGTCCCCGACGACGTCAACGACGGCTGCTACGTCAACTACCCCGACACCGACCTGGGCGACCCGGCCTGGAACACCTCATCGACGTCGTGGGCGCGCCTGTACTACAAGGACAACTACCCGCGCCTGCAGCGCGTCAAGGCGGCCTGGGACCCGAAGAACGTCTTCCGGCACACCCAGTCCGTACGCCTGCCGTAGCGGCGGCCGGTGGCGTGGCCGGGTCCGCTCAGCTTCCGAGGAGGTCCCAGCGGTTGCCGTACAGGTCCTGGAAGACGGCCACCGTGCCGTACGGCTCCTGGCGGGGCGCCTCCTCGAAGGTGACACCGGCCGCGCGCATCCGGTCGTGGTCCCGCGCGAAGTCGTCGGTGTGGAGGAACAGGCTCACGCGCCCGCCCGTCTGGTCGCCGATCCGCGCCTCCTGTTCCGGGGTGACGGCCCGGGCGAGGAGCACGGCGGTCTCCCTCGCGCCGGGCGGGGCCACGACCACCCACCGTTTGTGCTCGTCGAGGCGTGTGTCCTCGAGGAGTTCGAAGCCGACGGAGTTGACGTAGAAGTCGATGGCCTCGTCGTAGTCACGCACGACGAGGGTCACGAGCCCGAGACGGTTCATCCGCCCATCATCACTGCCGCACCGTCCCGCCCCGCCGGGAGGGGGCGGCCCAGGCGCTCAGGCCCAGCTTTCCCGTCGTGCCGAGGTCGATCGTCTCGGGGAGGTTCTGCCGGGCGGCGCCGGGTGCGGGGGCGAGGGAGAGGTACGCGCCGGTGACGGGGGCCTCGGTCAGGCTGTCCACCGTGTTCCGCCATGCCAGTCGGGCCACCGCCGTTTGCCCCGGCGGCACGGTCACCGCCACGGGACCGGCGTCGAAGTCGTCCTGGCCGAGGACGGACGCCGCGCCGCGTTCGAGTTCCACCTCCACCGGCTTCCGGTCGCCGTCGAGGACCTGGATGTCCGGATAGCCCTTGACGACCTTCTCTTCCTTGCCGCAGTTGGCCAGCTCGACCGTCAGCACCCGCAGCCCCATCGCCGCGTTGGTGTCACCGGCCCGTGCGAGCAGCCCCGAGGCGGGGCAGTCGAGCACGTCGGGCGCGCCGGACATCGCGTCGGGGGACGGCTGCTGGCCGGGGCGGCGGTGCTGTTCCGGCTCCTCCAGCTGCGACACCGGGGCGCACGCGGTGAGGAGGCCCGCCGCGAGGAGCCCGGTGAGCCGGACGAGGGGCTTGCGGGATACGCGTGTCGCTTCGTGTGTCGCCGGTTTCATCCGGACATCGTGTCATCCGTCTCCAGCCAGGAGCCCGTCGGTGTCGGCCCGGGGAGGGCGCGGGGGTTGAGCAGGGCGCGCTGCGCGTAGCGGAAGGCGTCGGCCGGCGCGGGAAAGGCGTGGTGTTCGTGCGAGCGCAGCCTGCGCAGGACGCCCAGCGCGTCGAGGTGGGGGCGGTGGTTCGGGCGGATGCCGCTGAGGAGGATGTGGGCGCGGCGCCGGTGGTGGTTGTCGATGGCTTCCCCGAGGGCGAGCACACCGGTGGCGTCGATGAGGGTGACGCGGGCCATGTGCAGGATGGTCACGTCGGCCTGGGACCGGCTGATGGGCTTCAGCAGGCGTTCGGCGGTCGTGAAGAGGAGCGGCCCGTCGATGCGGTAGACGGCGACGGATGTGTCGTCGGGCGCGGACGGCGGCGCCTCGCCCTCCCGGTCCTGCCGGGGGAGCATGCGGTGCACCGCGGCGGACCTGGTGACCGCGTGCAGCGCGAGGACCGCGGTGATCACGGCGCCGACGGTGATGCCGGTGACGAGGTCGAAGAGCACGGTGGTCGTCGCGGTGACGGCGGCCACCGCCAACTGCCCGTGGCCGGAGCCGCGCAGGGCCCGCAGCGCCGTGAGGTCGACCATGCGCACGGCGGTGGCGATGAGGACACCGGCGATCGCGGCCAGGGGGACGGCGGACACCAGTGGACCCGCGGTGAGGGCGACGAGCGCGATGGCCGCCGCGTTGACGAGGGCGGCCAGCCGGGAGACGGCGCCGGCACGGATGTTGATGCCGGTGCGGCAGACGGTGCCCGTCGCGGCCATCCCGCCGAACACCGGCGTGATCACGTTCGCGGCCGCCAGGCCGAGGAGCACGCGGTCGCCGTCATGGCGCTCGGCGTCGGTGAGCGAGTCCGCGGCGGCCGCCGTCATCAGGGATTCGAGCGCGGCCAGCGCCACGACGGTGCACACCGAGGGCAGCAACTGTGGGACGAGCGCGGGTGAGACGAAGTCGAGGGAGGGGGCCGGGAGCCCCGGGGGCAGCGGCCCGATGGTGGCCAGCGGCAGGTGCAGGAAGTGGGAGAGGACGGTCGCGAGGCCCACGGCCAGCAGCGGGACGGGCAGGGCGGGACGCAGCCGGCCACCCGCCAGGCACAGGGCGAGCACGCCGATCGTCATCGCCGCCGCGGCCCCGTGCCGGTCGGGCGCGAGGTCGCCGAGGGCCCGCACCGCGGGTACGACGACCCCCTCGCCCTCCCCGCCCCGGCTGCCGGTCGCGGCGGGAAGCTGCTGACAGACGAGCACGCCGGCGCTGCCGGTGACGAAGCCCGTGACGACGGGCGCGGGCACCAGACGCACGTAACGGCTGAGCCCGAGGCGGGCGGCGGCCAGGAGCACGAGCCCGGCCAGCAGGCCCGTCGTCAGCACTCCCGGGGCGCCGTGGGCCCGCGCGACCGGCAGCAGGGCCACGGCCAGCAGCCCGGTCGGCCCGGTGATCTGGAGTCTCGATCCGCCGAGCAGCGCCGCCAGCCCCCCGGCCACCACGGCGCTGACCAACCCGGCCCGCGCGCCCAGCCCGGAGGCGACGCCGAGGCCGAGGGAGAGGGGCAGCGCGGCCACGGCCACGGTCAGCCCCGCCACGGCGTCCTCGCGCGGTGACGTACGCATTCCGGCGAGGTCGTCGTGCGGCGGCAGAAGTCCGCGGATCCGGGCCCTCGCACGCGACAGATACCGAATGGTCTGCGTGTGCGGCATGACGTCTCCTGTGTTTATCATCTGGAATTTTTCTCGCGCTGCCATAATCTGCGGCCAGTGGGTCGGGCGAGGTGGGTCGTCGGGTATCACAGCAGGTGAATCGGCTGCCGGGGCGGGTTTTTGCTTTCTGATCGCTTGGTGTCGTCCGTTGCACGCTGGCATTTCCGGCAGTGTCGCCGCAAGAGGGAAACCGCGTTCGGGCAACTCCCTGGAAGGTGCATCGGAAAGGGAATGCCGGTGAATTCCCGGCGACCGCTTCCGGGGATTTCCCGCAGGCGCGCGCGATGTCGGCGCGCCGCCCCGCGCGCGACCCGCGCCCTCACGCACCCCCATGCGTCGGTAGCCGAATAGTTCGGTGACCGATGTAATCTGGAGGGAGGCAGACGAGGCGAGGAGGCGGCGCGCATGACCGACGACGTGCTGCGCCCGCGCGGCCACGGCCGCCGCCTGCCCGGCATCCTGACGCGCGAGCGCGCGCGGCCGGAGCGGATACGCACGAGCCCCGGCGCCTGGCGGCCCGCCGTCGCGACCGTGTGCCTCGGCGCCTTCATGGGCCAGCTCGACGCCAGCATCGTCACCCTCGCCTACGGCAGCCTCCGCGCGGAGTTCCACGCGTCGCTGGCCGCCGTCACCTGGGTGTCTCTCGCCTACCTCCTCACGCTCGTCGCCCTCCTGCTGCCCGCGGGCAGGCTCTCCGACGCCCACGGCCGCAAGCTGCTCTACCTCCACGGCTTCGTCGTCTTCACCGCCGGCTCCGCGGCCTGCGCGCTGGCGCCGGACCTCACCGCGCTGACCGCCCTGCGCGTCGTGCAGGCGGCGGGCGCGGCGATGATGCAGGCCAACAGCGTCGCCCTGGTGAGGACCTGCGCGCCCCCGGGCCGGCTGCGCCTCGCCCTGGGCGTGCAGGCCGCGGCCCAGGCGCTCGGACTCGCGCTGGGGCCCCTGATGGGCGGCGTGCTGGTCTCCACCCTCGGCTGGCGGTGGATCTTCGCCCTCAACGTCCCCGTCGGACTGGCCGCCCTGCTCGCCGGTCACTGTCTGCTGCCGCGCACCCGTACCCGCCACCGCTCCCGCGGCTTCGACTGGCCGGGGCTCGCGCTCCTGGCCCTCGCCACGACCGGCCTCCTGCTGGCCCTCTCGCTCCTGCCCCGCCCGGCCGCGCCCGTCCGGTGGACCGTCGCGCTGTTCGTCCTCGCGGCGGGCGCGACCGGCGGCTTCGCCGTCCGCCAGCGCCGGGCCGCGTGCCCCCTGCTCAGCCCCGGCCTGCTGCGCGTGCGGGCCGTACCGCTCGGGCTGACCGGGGCCCTGTGCGCCTACCTGGTGCTCTTCGGGCCCCTCGTGCTCGTGCCCCTCGCGCTCACCGCGCGCGGGTATTCCGACCTGAGCGCGGGACTGGTGCTCAGCTCGCTCCCGGCGGGCTTCGCGCTCGCCGCGGCCACCGCCGACAGGCTCCTGCCGTACACCTGGGGCGAGCGGGCCCGCTGCACACTGGGCGCCGCCCTGGCCACGGGCGCGCTCGCCCTCATGCTCGTCCTGCCCTGGGACGCCACCGCACTGGCACCGCTCCTGGCCCTCCTCGGCCTGGGGCTCGGCGTCCACGTCCCGGCCAACAACACCCTCGTCATGGCCGCGATACCCGCGCGCTCCTCCGGCACCGGCGGCGGACTGGTCAACATGGCCCGCGGCCTGGGCACCGCACTCGGCGTCGCCCTCGTCTCCCTCGCCCTCCAGCTCCCCGGCGGCGCGCACGGGCCGGACGGTCCGCGGCGCGCCGTCCTCACCCTCCTCCTGGTGTCCGCGGTCACGCTCGCCGTCGCACGGCGGCAGGCGGGACAGGCGCCGGGGCGGCGGGCCGGGTCACCGCCCGATTAAGGTGAGTTCATGTCCCCGCAGTCCAGGAACCGGCCCCCGGCGGCCGGGCCCACCGCCGTGAGCGCACCCGACGCCCGGCTCCTGACCGAGGCCGTCACCCGGCTCCGCCGGGCCCTGCGCGCCTCGATCCGCACCGACTACCCCTGGGAGACCCTGCCCATGGCCCAGGTCGAGCTGCTCCAGGTCCTGGCCGAGCACTCACCCGTCAGGGTCGGCGACCTCGCGGCGCGGCAGCGCCTGGCCGTCAGCACCGTCAGCGGCCTGATCGGCCAGATGATCACCGCCGGACTGGTGGCCCGGGCCGTCGATCCCAAGGACCGCCGCGCCTCCGCGGTCACCCTCACCGACGCCGGACGCGGACAACTCGCCGCGTGGGAGCGGGCCCACGAACGCCGTCTCGGCGACGCCCTCGACTCCCTGGACGAGGACGACCGGGCCGCCGTCCGCACGGCCCTGCCCGCCCTGCTCCGCATCGCCGACCTCCTGGATCCCAACAGCCCCTCCTGATAGGGAAGCCGGCCGACAGCGGGACCCAGCTCGGCCGCAGGACAACGAAATTGGGGCTGGTGGCCCGGGCCACCCGGTGTCAGACTGCCGTAATGATCAAGCGATCGACGGACGCCACACGCCGGGCCTGGGCCCTGCTCGGCGGGGATCCGGCGCTCACCGCCGCCGTCGAGTACGGCGGACCCGACGCCCGGACCCTGCCGTCCGCCCTGCCCGTCGCGGAGTTCGCGCGGGCGACGGTCGCGGTGTGCGCGCTCGCCGCGGCCGAGTGGACGGCCGTACGGCGCGGCGGCGGCACCCTGCCGGGAGTCGTCGTGGACGACGGCGCCGTGGCCACCGCCTTCGTCAGCGAGCGCCACCTGAGGATCGACGGGCGCGCGGGTGGGACCTTCGCGCCGCTGTCCCGGTTCTGGCGCACCGCGGACGGCTGGGTGCGCACCCACGCCAACTACCCCCACCACCGCGCCCGGCTCCTCACCGCGCTCGGTGTCACCGACACCGGCGACGACGACGCGCTCGTCACCCGCGTCGCCGCCGTGCTCGCGGGGCGGCGGGCGGAGGAGGTGCAGGAGACGGCGTACGCGGCCGGCGCGCTCGCCGTCGCCGTGCGCACCCCCGCCGACTGGGCCCGGCACCCCCAGGGCGAGGCCATCGGCCGGCGTCCCTTGCTCTCCCTGGACCGGATCGCCGCGGGGCCCGTGCGCAGACCGGACCGCGGCCCGGCCGCGGCGGGCCTGCGCGTGCTCGACCTCACCCGCGTCATCGCCGGACCCGTCGCCACCCGGACGCTCGCGCTGCTCGGCGCGGACGTGCTGCGCGTCGACACACCGGGCCTGCCCGAGAGCCAGGACGCCCACAGCGACACGGGCTTCGGCAAGCGCTCCGCCCTGCTCGACCTCGCACGGCCCGCCGACCGGGCCACCTTCGAGGAACTGCTCGCGGCCGCGGACGTCGTCGTGACCGGCTACCGCCCCGGCGCCCTCGACCGCCACGGCCTGTCCGCCGAGGCGCTCGCCGAGCGCCGGCCGGGCCTGGTGATCGGGCAGTTGAGCGCGTGGGGGAGCTACGGCCCCTGGGGTGACCGGCGCGGGTTCGACAGCCTGGTCCAGGCGGCCTGCGGCATCGCGGCCACCGAGGCCGCGCCGGACGGCACACCGGGCGCGCTGCCCGCGCAGGCGCTGGACCACGGCACGGGATACCTGCTGGCGGCGGCCGTGCTGCGCGCGCTCACCGACCAGTGCGCGGGCGGCGGCACCCACCTCGCGCGGCTCGCCCTCGCGCAGACCGCCGCCTGGCTGACCGGTGGCGGAGTGGGCCCACGGGACGCGGGCGAGCCCGGCGGCACCTACGATCCGGGGGAGTGGCTGCGGGAAGCGGACGGCCCGTTGGGGCGCGTGCGGTACGCGGCCTCACCCGTGCGGTTCGACGGCGGACCGGCCGACTGGCCGCGCCCGCCCGGCCGCTGGGGAACGGACGCGCCGAAGTGGAACTGAGCGCTCCCGTGACGCCGCGGCAACCGGCCCGGGGCGCCCCGGAGCCGACGTGGCGGCACCCGCTTCCGGGCCGGTCCGATGTCCGTACCGGCCCTTACGATGACCCCGTGTCCGATCCCGATCACCACGGCCTCGATCAGCACCACGCCTCCTACCTCGCCCGCGGCCCGCGCGTCGCCCTGCGCCCCCTCACCCATGACGACGCGGCCGAGTTCACCGCCCTCGCCCGCGCCAGCGCGCGACTCCACCACCCCTGGCTGGCGATGCCCACGGCCTACGCCGCGTTCATGGCGTACGTCGACCGCATCGCCGAGCGGCAGTCCGTCTCCCTCCTGGTCTGCCTGCCCGCCTCCGGCGGGGCCATAGCGGGGTTCGTCAACATCAACAACATCGTGCGCGGCGGCTTCCAGAGCGGGGCGCTCGGCTACGGCGCCTTCGCGCCCAGCGCCGGGCGCGGCCACCTCAGCGAGGGCCTCGGGCTCGTACTCCGCCACGCCTTCGGCCCGTTGGGCCTGCACCGGCTGGAGGCGAACATCCAGCCCGGCAACACCGCCTCCCTGAAGCTGGTCCAGCGGCACGGATTCCGCCGGGAGGGGTTCTCGCCGGGGTTCCTCTTCATCGACGGGGCGTGGCGCGACCACGAGCGCTGGGCCATCACCGCCGAAATGACCCCGGACCACCAGGGCTGAGAGAACGAGGTTGCCGTGCCCACGACCATCAGACGAGCCGTGCTGTCGCTTCCCGTCGCCCCGCTGGGCCCGGAGAACCCGCTGCCCGCGCTGCTGTCCCCCCTCAAGCCCCACCACCTCGACGCCGCGCGGCGCGCGGAACTCCCCGCCGCCATGGCCCGGCAGGTGGGCTACGGCCCGCTCCGCTCCGTCCTGCCTGTCCGGCGGCGCGACGGCTACTCCCGCGAGCGCACCCCCGCCGACGTCGAGGCGATCGTCATCGAGAACGACCGGCTGCGCGCGACGGTCCTGCCCGGCCTCGGCGGCCGCGTCCACTCCCTGGAGCACAAGCCGACCGGCACCCAGCTGCTCTACCGCAACCCCGTCGTCCAGCCCGCCGAGTTCGCGCTGAACGGCGCGTGGTTCTCCGGCGGCATCGAGTGGAACATCGGCGCGACCGGCCACACCCCGCTCTCCATGTCCCCGCTGCACGCCGCCCGCGTCCCGGCCCCCGACGGCGGCGAGATGCTGCGCCTGTGGGAGTGGGAGCGGATGCGCGACCTGCCCTTCCAGGTCGACCTGTGGCTGCCCGACGACTCCGACTTCCTCTATGTGGGCGTCCGCATCCGCAACCCCCACGACCGGCCCGCCCCTGTCTACTGGTGGTCCAACATCGCCGTGCCGGAGAGCGCCACGAGCCGGGTCCTCGCCCCCGCGAGCGAAGCCTGGCGCTTCGGCTACGAGCGCAGCCTGCGCCGCGTCCCCGTGCCCGAATGGGAGGGCGCCGACCGCACCTACCCCCTCAACAGCGAGCACGCCGCCGACTTCTTCTACGACCTGCCGGACGGCGCGCGCCGCTGGATCACCTCCCTGGACGCCGACGGCCGGGGCCTGGTGCAGACCTCGACCGATCTGCTGCGCGGCCGCAAGCTCTTCGTCTGGGGCGCCGGCCCCGGCGGCCGCCGCTGGCAGCAGTGGCTCACCGAGCCCGGCACACCCGGCTACGCCGAGATCCAGGCCGGCCTCGCCCGCACCCAGCTGGAACACGTCCGGCTCGAAGCGGAGGGCGAGTTCGCCTGGCTGGAGGCGTACGGCCCGCTGGCCGCCGACCCGGCCACCGTGCACGGCACCGACTGGCGCGCCGCGTGCGGCGAGGTCGAGACCCGGCTGGAAGCCGCGCTGCCGCGCGCCGACGTCGAGCGGGCGTACGCCGCGTGGCGGCCCTACGCCGACCTCGACCCCAAGGACAGCCTGGCCACGGGCTCCGGCTGGGGCGCCCTGGAGGTCGAACGCGGCCGCTTCGAGCTGCCCGGCACGCCCTTCGCCCCCTCGACCCTCGGCGAGGAACAGGGACCCTGGCTGGAGCTGCTGCGCACCGGCTCGATGACCCTGCCGCGGCGGGCGCTGCCGCCGGGCCCGACGCTGGTGTCGCCCTACTGGCGCGACCAGTTGGAGACCGCCGAGACCGGCAACCCCCACTACGACCACTACCTCGCCTATCACCTCGGCGTCGCCCGGTGGCACGCCGGCGACCGCTCGCAGGCCGTCCGCAGCTGGGAGCAGATCGCGGACACCCACTGGCCCTCGATGCGCTGCCTCGCCGTCGCCGACGCGGAGGACGGCCACCCGGAGCGGGCCGCCGACCGCTTCCTGCGGGCCTTCACCGACGCCTGCGAGGCGGCGGGCGACGGCCCCTCCTGGACGGCCGCCGTCGCCGCGCTCGCGCGGGAGACGATCGAGGCCCTCCTCACCGTGCGCCGCCCCGCCGACGCCGCCCCGGTCCTGGCGGCCCTGCCCCCCGCCGTCCGCTCCCGCGGCCGCTTCCGGCTCCTGCGCGCCCGCGTCCTCCTCGCCCTCGGCGACGCGCAGGGCGCGCGCGAAATCTTCGACGAGGGTTTCGAGGTCTCCGACCTGCGGGAGGGGGACGAGACGCTGTCCGATACGTGGTACGCGATCGCCGAGCGCTTGCTTTCGGGCGAGGGGCCGGTGCCGGAGGAGGTACGGCGGCGGGTCCGGGCGGAGGGTGTGCCGCGGGGGTACGAATTCCGGATGCGGCCGGAGTAGTGGCGGGGGCGGCTGGCGGGTGCGGCTTGTTGGCGCCTGCGGCGGGCTTTTTCCCCAGCCCCGCCCCTTCCCGAACCTGGGCTACGCGCCCCGGGCCCCCGCAACACGGCTTCGCCGCGTTGTCCTCAATCGCCGGACGGGCTGATTTGGCTGATGTGGGTGCGCAATCCAGCCCGTCCGGCGATTGAGGACGCTCCCCCAGACGTCGTCCGGGGGGACCCCCAAGGGCGCTCCCGCCGCAGGCGGCAACGAAACCCGCAGCCGGGAGAAAAGCCCGCCGCAGGAGAGGGGCGCGCCGCCCAGGTCGAAGCTGAGGGCGGGGCACCCCACACCCGCCCTCAGCCCGGCTTGCGGTCCACGTATTCGAAGATCAGCCCATCCGGATGCCGCGCCACCAGATTCCGCCCGATAGGCGTCGGCACCGGCCCCGCGATGATCTGCGCCCCCACCGCCTGGAGATCCGCCAGGGACTCGTCGACGTCCGAGACCGCGATCGTGGCCGTGATCTTCCGCAGGATCGACAACTCCCGCTCCGGGCCGCTCATCAGAAAGAAGCATCCGACGGCGGCCACCGAGACACCACCGCGCTGGAAGCGGAGCGCTTCCGCGCCGGTGAGGCGTTCGTAGACGGCGACGGCGGCATCGAGGTCGTCGACGCACACCCTTAGCGAGGTCCCCAGAATGTTCATGGGAACAAGGCTAGTTGGAGGCGGTGCCCCCGCGGGCCCGGCGACCGGAACAAGCCGCCTGCCCCGTAGGCGTCATACCCTGCACAGGAGTTCGGCGTTCAGGACCGCGAACCACGCGTCCGGCGAGCCGCCCCACGTGTGCCACGCCCCGGCGATCCGGCGCAGGCCCGCCTCGTCCGTGAAGGAGCCGGACACGGCGAGGTCCGCGTAGGACGACGCGACCGTGCGGTCCGCCCACAGGCCGCTCCACCACGCCCGCTCCTCCGGGGAGGCGAAGCACCACGCGGAGGCGGTGGCGGTGATGTCGGTGAGCCCGGCGGCACGGGCCCAGGCGAGGAGGTGGCGGCCGGCGTCGGGTTCGCCGCCGCCCCCGCGGGCGACCCGGTGGTAGAGCTCCAGCCACTCGTCCAGCCCCGGCACCCGGGGATACCAGGTCATGGCCGCGTAGTCCGCGTCGCGCACCGCGATCACCCCGCCGGGCCGGCACACGCGCCGCATCTCGCGCAGCGCGCCCACCGGATCGCCGAGGTGCTGGAGCACCTGGTGGGCGTGGACGACGTCGAAGGAGTCGTCGGGGAAGTTCAGGGCGTGGACGTCACCGACCGTGAAGCGCGCGTTCTCCAGGCCCCGTTCACCGGCCACCGTCCGGGCCCGGTCCAGGATCTCCTCCGCCGTGTCGAGGCCCACGACCCGGCCCTGCGGCACGAGCGCGGCGAGGTCGGCGGTGATGGTGCCCGGACCGCAGCCGATGTCCAGGATCTCCAGGTGCGGCGTCAGTTCGGGCAGCAGATACGCGGCGGAATTGGCGGCGGTGCGCCAGGTGTGCGAACGCAGGACGGATTCGTGGTGTCCGTGGGTGTAGACGGCGGACGTTTCCGGCATGGCGGTCCCCTCGGCGTGCGCCCGCTCCGGTGCGGGCGGGTCCCCTCACCGTACGCAGCGCTCCCGCATCATGAGAACACCGTCTCGTCATTCGGTCAGGGTGTCGTCGGGAGGCGGTAGACGACCAGCGCCTCGTTCTCCTTCGAGAGGGTCAACGACCGTGGCGCGGGCGCCAGTTCACCGTCGTACGCCAGGTGTGTGCCCGGCTCGATACCGTCGATCCGCAGGTGCCGCAGCCTGGCGGATCTCAGCACGGGCGAGTGCTTGAGGTCGCCGGTCAGCGCCGCCAGCAGCAGCCGCGTACGGGCCAGCCGGCCGCCGGAGACGGTGCGGACGTCCAGCACGCCGTCCGCCAGGTCGTGCCGCCGCAAGGGCGTGAGTCCCAGGCCCCGGTAGGTGCAGTTGCCCGCGAAGAGCATCCACAGCTCCCGCGACCTGCCGTTGATCTCGATCCGCGTCGGCCGTGCCGTGCGCAGCACCTGGACGGCGGCCAGCACCCCGGCGGGCCAGGCGCCGATCCGCGAGGCCCAGCGCTCCCGCACCCGCACCAGCTCGGGGTAGGCGCCGATGCTGAAGGTGTTCAGGAACCAGCCGTGCTCACCCATCCGCACCAGGTCGATGGCCACCGCCTCCCCGGACTCCACGGCCCGGCAGGCGTCGGCGACGGTCTCGATGCCCAGGTCGTACGCGAAGTGGTTGAGCGTGCCACCCGGCAGCACGGCCAGCGGCAGCCCGTACCGTCTGGCGGTGGCGGCCGCCGCGCTGACGGAGCCGTCGCCGCCGAACACCCCGAGCGCGCCGCCGAGTTCGAAGGCGCGGTTGGCCGCCCGCTCCAGCGCCTTGTCCAGCGGCTCACCGGGCCCGTCGGCGTTCGGGCCGGTCTCGATGACCTCCGCGCGCGGGAGTACCGCCCGCACCTCGTCGGCGGCGTCCGGGCGCACGCCCACCCGCTGCCCGGCGGCGGGGTTGGTGACCACGACGAGCCCCGCGCCGCCGGGCAGCGCCGGGGCGTCCGCCCGGGGCCGCGCGGGCGGCGCGAGCTGGGCGCGCGTGGGCGCGAGGCCGCGGACGGCGAAGGCGGCACCCGCGCCGAGCGCCGCGCCCGCGAGCACGTCACCCGGATAGTGGACGCCGGTGTAGACCCGCGAGAAGCACACGGACGCGGCGATCGGCGCCAGCGCCAGCCCCCACCCGCGGTTCTCCAGGGCGACCCCGGCCGCGAAGGCCACGGCCGAGGCGGAGTGCCCGGAGGGGAAGGACGTCGTGACCGGCTGGCGGGCGAGCCGGCGTACGAGCGGCACGGCG
The DNA here is from genome assembly GCF_055558795.1 of Streptomyces sp. NPDC025618. Lineage (NCBI taxonomy): Bacteria > Bacillati > Actinomycetota > Actinomycetes > Kitasatosporales > Streptomycetaceae > Streptomyces > Streptomyces sp. NPDC025618. The sequence continues at coordinate 75,597 of NZ_JBVHLW010000026.1, forward strand.
TCCAGCACGGGCCGCACGCGGCGCACGGAGCGCTTGCCGAGGGTGTTGACCGTGGCGGAGGCGACGGCCAGCGAGGCGATCCCGCGGAGCGCCGCGCGCCGGGCGGGCCGGCCGCCCGTGGCCGCGGCGCCCGCCGCCAGACCGAACCACAGGAGGCCGTGGTCCGCGGCGCGGGAGAGCCGGGGCAGGGCGCGGTCGGCGCCCGGCCAGTGCCGTCCGGCCACCGCCAGGAAGGCTTTCCGGTCCCAGGTGTTCAGTGTGCGGCGCATGGAGTGCCGGGTACCCCCATGCGCCGCGTCGATGCCCCTCGGATCCGCGGCGGACCTCCGCGGAGGCCGGCCGGGCCCGGTCCCGCGGCCCGGCCGGCCTCCGGGCGGGTCAGGACGTCACGGGCACCTTCGGGGCGCCGTCGCGGTCGTGGTGGCGGCTGATGTTCTTCTCCAGCAGGGCCAGGCACTCGGCCACCCCCACGCTGTCCGCCGTGAATTCCGGCAGCCGGCCGTCCGCGGCCTTCAGGCCGGTCAGCGCCGTGTCCATCGCGGTCTGCGCGGCGAAGAGGCACGGCGTGCTGTAGATCGCCACGTCGACGCCGAGCGCGCCGAGCTCCGGGAGGGAGAGCCGGGGGGACTTCCCGCCCGCTATCTGGTTGAAGAGCAGCGGTTTGTCGCCGATGACCTCGCGGACCTTGCGTATCCAGTCGACGCTGCGGACGCCGTCGACCAGCACCACGTCCGCGTCGGTGGCCGCGAGCGCCTTCGCGCGGCGCAGGATCTCCGCCTCCTCCGTGGCGTCGGTGCGGGCCACGACGACGAGGTCGCGGCGGGACTCGAGGACCATGGTGAGTTTGTCGAGGTACTCCTCCAGCGGCAGCACCTGTTTGCCGTCCACGTGGCCGCAGCGCCGCGGCCGTTTCTGGTCCTCCAGGATCACCCCGGAGGCGCCGATGGCCTCCAGGTGCTGGACGACGTGGCAGGCCGTCTCCGGGTCGACGTAGCCGTCGTCGATGTCCACGAGCAGGTGCTGCGCGGGGAAGGCGAGCCGCAGCCGCTGGACGAAGGCCACCAGGTCGGGCCAGGCGATGAAGCCGATGTCGGGCAGGCCGTAGTGGGACGCGGCGAAGCCGAAACCGGAGACGAACATGCCGTCGTAGTGCTGGGCCGCGGCGGAGGCGGAGAACATGTCGAAGACACCGATCAGGGGTGTCGTTCCGTCTTCGGCGATGGCCGCACGTAGCCGATCGGGGTGGTTCACGGGTACCCTCCGGAACATTGGGTCGCGTCGATGCGACGCCCCGGCCGGCCGCCTGCGAAGCTCCGGTCCGGTACGCGCGCATTCACGGGACACATCTGGGAAACGCAGCAAGGACAGGGCCGAGACCCACGCCGGCGGGCGAGGGGTCCCGGCCTTTGTTCATGTGGATCCGTGTTCGGGTGGTGCCGTCCGGACATTAGTCAAGGAATGGTCATGCGGCAATGTTGGGTGAGTAAAGAAGAGTTCGCCGCGATGCTTTTGAGCCGATCGCCCCAACGCCCTTGAACCACCGGCGCGTCCACCGCCGGAAGGCCCCCGGGCCCGCTGTCTCGCCGCATTCCGCGGACCGGGGGGGAAGGGTGCGTCCGGGCGGCCCGCCCACAATGGCGCGTTCACCCCGCCCGCCTCGCCGCCGTCCGCCTCCGCGCCGACAATGGGTGCCATGAGTTCCGACACGCTGCTCGAGCGGCACGCCGAGGCCCTCGCCCTGTTCACCGACCGTGTGCACGCCGTCGGCCCCGGTCAGTGGGGCGATCCGACGCCCTGCACCGAGTGGACCGTACGCGACCTGGTCAACCACCTCACCGCCGAACAGCTGTGGGTGCCGCCCCTGTTGGACGGCGCGTCCATCGCGGACCTCGGCGACTCCCTCGACGGCGACGTGCTCGGCGAGGACCCCGTCGCCGCCTGGGACGCCGCCGTCGCCGCGGCCCGCGAGGCGTTCGGCGCGCCCGGCGCCCTGAAGCGGACGGTCCAGCTCTCCTACGGACCTACCGAAGCGGGCGCCTACGCCTCGCAGATGGTCTCCGACGCGGTCGTGCACGCCTGGGACCTCTCCCGGGCCATCGGCGCCGACGAGCACCTCCCCGCGGCCCTCGTGGAGTTCACCCTGCGCGAGGTCGAGCCGTACGCCGGAACCCTCTCCGGCACCGGCCTGTTCGCCGACCCGGTCAAGACGCCCAAGGACGCCGACGCCCAGACCCGGCTGCTCGCACAGCTGGGACGGAAGGTCTGAACCACCGGGCGCGCGCTCGCACTTCGCAGACCGGACCCACGTCCGTCGGGAGCGGCGGCACCGCCGAGCCGGTCACGAACTCCACCACCACCGGCGCCTGCCGCCACGCCCCCTCCACACGCTCGGGCCGGTCCACACGGATGCCGGTCATCCCGACCGAGCGCCCGAACGCCGCGTACGACCCTCCCACCGCCCGTGGTACTTCGCGGCGGTGATCAGCTCGGCCATGCCGTTCATCCGCATCGCGCCGTCCCCCCACCAGCCCCACCACCGGCCGGTCCGGGTGCGCGAACTTCGCGCCGACCGCGTCGTGGGACACCAGCGGTGACGGGGCCCGCGCCACGTACTCCGGTTCACCGGCTCCGCCGCCGTCCCGTACGGGTGGCCGGCGCCGCGTCCGGGCGGTCAACGGGGCATGTCCTCCTGCCAGGTGCGGCGGTACGGCGGACGGGCGCGCGGCCGGTCACCCTCCATCGAACCCCCGCGGGCGGCCCCGCGCCGTCCGCCGACCGGCCCGGTTTACCCCCGGCGGCCCCGGGCAAGCGCACCGTGTGCTCCGGACCGGAAGCACGTCCGCGGGAGCCGCCACCGGGCTCCGGGCGTGCGCGGTTCCCGTCCGGAAGCCCCTCGTGCCGGCACTCCCGTGGTCACCGTCACACCGTTCCAGGGAGACCTCCATGCCCATGACCCGTGCGACGACAGCCCCCACCGCCACCGCCCCGCGCGGCCGCGCCCACCGTGCCACGCCCCGCCCGCACCCGCACCACGACGCGCCCGACACCCAGCCCGCCTTCCGCCGCCTCGCCGCCCTGCCGGACGGGCCCGCCAAGGACGCCCTGCGCCAGCAGATCGTCCGCGCCTGGATGCCCATGGCCGAGCGGCTCGCCCTCCAGTTCCGCAATCGCGGCGAGACGGTCGAGGACCTACGCCAGGTCGCGTTGCTCGGCCTGGTCAAGGCCGTGCACCGCTACGACCCCGACCGCGGCTCCGCGTTCGAGAGCTTCGCCGTGCCCACGATCGTCGGGGAGGTCAAACGGCACTTCCGCGACCACATGTGGGACGTCCACGTGCCACGCCGCGTCCAGGAGCTCCGCAACCGCGTGCGCGCCGCCTGCCACGAGCTCACCCGCTCCCCGGACGGCCGCGGCCCCGGCGCCGAGGAGATCGCCCGCCACACCGGCCTCACCGAGGACGAGGTACGCGCCGGGCTGGAGGCGCTCCAGAGCTACAACACGCTCTCCCTCGACGCGGAACTCCCCGGCACCGACGACAACTACGCCCTCGTCGACACCCTCGGCGAGCCCGAACCCGGCTTCGACCTCGTCGTCGACCGGGAGTCCCTCAAACCGGCGTTACGCGCGCTGCCGGAGCGTGAACGCGAGATCCTCTATCTGCGCTTCTTCTGCGACATGACGCAGAGCCGCATCGCGGACCATCTGGGCATCTCCCAGATGCATGTCTCCCGCCTGATCTCGCGGACGTGCAGCCGGTTGTGCGAGCGGGTGTGTGCGCAGGGGGTGGCTTGACGGTTCCGGGTGCGGGTTGCTTGCGCCTGCGGTGCTTTTTGTTCCCCAGCCCCGCCCCTTCCCGGCTGCATCTGATGTGCGGCTCCGCCGCGTGGGGGGCGAGCCCCCAGCCCCTCAGCAACACGCTTCGCGCGTTGTCCTCAAACTCCCCCAGCTACCTCCCCCCAGACTCCGTCCGGGGGTGCCCCCAGAGGTGCCCCCAACGGGCTGGAAATCCAGCCCGTCCGGCCTTTCAGGGCGCTGGGGTCCGGGGTCTCCCCGGTTTCGGGAAGGGGCGGGGCCGGGGAACAAAAAGCGCCGCCCGGAGTCACCCGCGCAGCCCGTGTCGGGCCGCCCCCGTGCCAGGGATCTGCCAAGGTGGTCGCAGAGCCAAGGTGGTCGCGGAGCCGAGGCGGGCGGAGGTACGGATGCAGGCGAGCCTTCCGGCGCTCCCGGCCGTCACCGCCCCGGAACGCGGCCTCCCCGTACTGCCCGAGCTCGCCGCCCGCCTCGCCGAAGCCGCCGCCCGCAGCGAGCCCGAACCCCTCGGCGGCGGCTCCGCGCTGCGCGCCGCCGCCTGCGGCTACTGGACCCGGCGCGGCCTGCCCACCGGACCGGACCAGGTCGTCGCCGCCCCCGGCGGCCCCCCGCTGCTGCTCGCCCTGCTCGCCGCGGCGGGCGGCGACGTCCTCCTCACCCGCCCCTGCGCCGCGTGGTATCTGCCGCTCGTCCGGCTCGCCGGGCGCCCCGCCTTCCACGTGCCCGTGCCGGCCGAGTGCGGCGGCGTGCCCGATCCGTTCGCGCTGCTGGAGACGGTGCGCCGGATCCGTGCCGAGGGCGGCCGGCCGCGCCTGCTCGTCCTGTCCGCCGCCGACGACCCGACCGGCACCATCGCCCCGCCCGAGATCCTGCACGAGGTCTGCGAGGCGGCGGTCGCCGAGGACATGACCGTCGTCAGCGACGAGACCTGGCGCGACACGCGCCACCACCGGGGCGGGACCGTCTTCCTCGGCCCCGCCGAGATGTGGCCCGAGCACGTCGTCGTGCTCACCGACCTCGCCGGGGCCCTCACCCCCACCGCCTGGCCCGCCGCCGTGGCCCGCTTCCCCGTCGGCGGCCGCGGCCCCGTCCTGCGGGCCCGGGTCACCTCGGCGCTCGCCGCCGTACGCGCCGAACTGGCGCCCCCGGTCGCCGCGGCCGCCGCCTACGCCCTGGCCGAGCCCGGGCCCGTACGCGCCCGGACGGCCGCCGCCGCCCGGCTCTACGGCACCCTCGGCGCCGCCGCCCGCGAACGGCTCGCCACCGCCGGGGTGCTCAGCCGCCCGCCGCAGACCGGCCCGTATCTCTACGCCGACCTCGGCGAGCTCCGCACCTCCCTCGCCGCCCGCGCCATCACCGACTCCGTCGAACTGGAGGCCCACCTCAGCGCCGCCCTCGGCCGGCCCGTCCCCGGCGGCCACCGCTTCGGGGACGCCCCCGACGACCTCCGGGTCCGGCTGTCCACGCCGCCCCTCCTCGGCACCACCGAGGCCGAACGGCAGCGCGCCCTGGCCGCGCCGGACCCGCTGGCGCTGCCCGGCGTCCGGGCGGCGCTGACCGAATTCGGCTCGGTCTTCGGCGAACTCGCCGACGGCTGACCTACCGTCGATGCCGACCGTGCGTACCGATCCTCCAGCGCCCGCCGGGCCGCCGCCCCCGAGGCCGGCCGCGCGCAGCACCACAACGGTTCCCCATGGAATGGAGCCCACTCGATGACCGAACAGACCGAGCGCTCCCTCACCGAGCCCCCCGACTCCCTCACCCGGCCCCGGCCCCGCCCCCTCGGCGAGAACCGCCTCTGGCCGCGGTCCTTCGCCCACCGCCTCACCACCCCGCTGCCCGGGATCCGCGCCCTCGCCCGGCTCGCCCGCGAGCGCAGACTGCGGCCCGACCCCGCCGCCCTCGGGCAGGTCCCCGCCCTGCCCGTCGAGCTCGGCCCGCTGCCCGTCGTCGACGCCACGACCACCGCCGTCACCTGGGCCGGGCACGCCAGCTGGGTGCTGCGCGTCGGCGGCCTGACGGTCCTCACCGACCCGGTCTGGTCCCGCAAGATCCTCGGCACGCCCGCCCGGCTCACCCCCGTCGGCGTCCGCTGGGAGGATCTCCCCGCCGTGGACGCGGTCCTGATCAGCCACAACCACTACGACCACCTCGACGCCCCCACCCTCAAGCGCCTGCCCCGCGACACGCCCCTGCTCCTCCCGGCGGGCCTCGGCCGCTGGGCGCGGCGGCGCCGCTTCACCCACGTCACCGAGCTCGACTGGTGGGAATCCGTCGAACTGCCCGGTCCGGCGGGCCCGGTCCGCTGCGACTTCGTCCCCGCCCACCACTGGAGCAAGCGCACCCTCACCGACACCTGCCGCTCCCTGTGGGGCGGCTGGGTGCTCACCTCCCCCGGCGGGCACCGGGTCTACTTCGCGGGCGACACCGGCTACGGCCACTGGTTCGAGGCCATCGGCCGCCGCTACGACGGCATCGACGTCGCCCTGCTGCCCATCGGCGCGTACGACCCGCGCTGGATGCTCGGCCCCGTCCACACCGACCCGGAGGAGGCCGTACGCGCCTGCGGCGACCTGGGCGCGCGGGTGATGGCCCCCATGCACTGGTCGACGTTCGTCCTCTCCGCGGAACCCCCGCTGGAGCCGCTGCACAGGGTCCGCGCGGCATGGGAGTCGACGGGGCGCCCCAGGGAAGACCTGTGGGACCTGCCGATCGGGGGGAGCCGGGTGCTCTAGCCGCCCGCCGGCGGGCCCCCGCCGTCACGCCTCCAGCACATGGACCCGCACCGGTGCCCCCGACGCCGGTGCGACCGTCTCGCGCTCCTGGCGCATGCCCAGCTTCCGCATGACCGCCTCCGAGGCGGCGTTGCCGACCTGGTGCACGCCCACCACCCGGGCGAGCCCCCGGTCCCGCAGGGCGAAGTGCAGCACGGCCCGCGCCGCCTCGGTCGCGATGCCCCGGCCCCAGAAGGGGCGGCCCAGACGCCAGTCGATCTCCACGGCGGGCAGGATCTCGGGCAGATAGTCCGGCACGGTCAGCCCCGTGAAACCGGCCAGGCGCCCCGTCTCCCGCACCTCCACCGCGAAGAGGCCCACTCCCCGCTCGTCCCACTCCCGCTCCCACCGCGCGATCACTTCGGCGGTCCGCTCCCGGTCCCGCACGGAGCCGTTCACGACGCACCGCATCACCTCCGGATCGGCGTTGATGGCTGCCATCGGCTCCAGGTCGTCCTCGCGCCAGCGGCGCAGCGTCAGTCGGGGCGTACGAAGCGAGGTCATGCCCGCATCCTGCCCAGGGCCCCCGCCCCGGAAGCCACGGCAAGCACTCTTCTCCCTTGGCCGTCACCCGAGTTCAGCGCTGGAGCCGCGCCCGCGAGACGCGCCACCCGGCGAGGACGCGTCCAGCCGCGGGCGTCGGCGACGCGGTGGACGGGGGCGGTCCCGTGCACCGTCCGCCTCGCCTCGTGGGACGCCCGCCGCCGCCACGGTGTCCCAGGTCACATGGGTGCCCGCGACCGCCCCCGGGCGGGGGTGGTGGACGAATGACGGTGGGCGGGGGGCCTCGCAGCACCTTTTGCGGTCGGCGGTGCCGCTCCGCGGGACAAAAATCACGGATTTTGCGGAGGTCAACCCTCCGGTCACCATGTCCTGTCGCACAGATCCGCGACCTGCCCGCAGGACGAGAGGCGCACCACCTCATGCACGACACCGACGGCAAGAACAGCCGCCGTTTCGGCCTACCGACCGCGGTCGCCCTGGTGATGGGAAACATCATCGGTGGCGGCATTTTCCTGCTGCCCGCTTCCGTCGCGCCGTTCGGCACGGTCAGCCTGCTCGCGTTCGGCGTTCTCACGGTCGGCGCGATCGCGCTGGCCCTGGTCTTCGGCCGGCTCGCCGAGCGCCATCCGCGTACCGGGGGACCGTACGTCTACGCCCGCGAGGCCTTCGGCGACTTCGCCGGGTTCCTGTCCGCCTGGTCGTACTGGACGATGACCTGGGTCAGCAACGCCGCCCTGGCCGTCGCCGGCGTCGGCTACTTCCATGTGCTCACCGGGGGCACCTCCTCCAAGGGCACCGACCTCGTCGTGGCCCTGGCCGCCCTCTGGCTGCCCGCGCTGGTCAACCTCGCCGGCACCCGCTGGGTGGGCGCCATCCAGCTGATATCCACCGTGCTGAAGTTCGTCCCGATGCTCTTCGTCGCCGTCGTGGGCCTCTTCTACTTCGACCCCGCGAACCTCGGTGCCTTCACCGAGGGCGGTGGTGACTGGGTGGGCGGCCTGACCGCGTCGGCCGCGATCCTGCTCTACAGCTACGTGGGCGTGGAGTCCGCCGCCATGAGCGCGGGCGAGGTCCGCGACCCGGAGCGCAACGTCGGGCGCGCCAGCGTGCTCGGCACCATCGGCGCGGCCGTGGTCTATCTGCTGGGCACGCTGTCCGTCTTCGGCACCGTCCCGCACGACAAGCTCGTGAAGTCCACCGCGCCGTTCTCGGACGCCGTGAACGCGATGTTCGGCGGCCACTGGGGCGGCACGCTGATCGCGGCCGCCGCGGTGATCTCGATCATGGGTGCCCTCAACGGCTGGACGCTGATGAGCGCCCAGGCCCCGTACGCGGCGGCGAAGGACGGCCTCTTCCCGGCGGCCTTCGGCAAGAAGCGCCGCGGGGTGCCCACGGTGGGCGTCCTCGCTGCCGCCGTGCTGGCCTCGCTGCTGACCCTCGTCAACTACACCCTCGGCGAGGGCGGCGTCTTCGAGATCCTCGTCCTGATCACCACCTTCTCCGCGACCGTGCCGTATCTGCTGGCCGCGGCCGCGCAGGTGTACTTCCTGCTGACGGGGCAGCGCGACAAGGTCCGCACGGGCCGGCTGGCGCGGGACATGGTGCTCGCCCTCGGCGCGTTCGCCTTCTCCTTCTGGCTGGTGGCCGGCGCGGGCTACGCGGCGATCTACCAGGGCGTGCTGTTCCTCTTCGCGGGCATCCTCGCGTACGTGTGGATCGCGGCCCGCCGCCCGGCCTCCGGCACGTCCCAGGAGGACGCGCCGGAAGCCGCCGAGCCGGTCGCGGAGTCCGTCAGGCGGTGATGCCGCCGTCGAGGAGGAGGTCGGCGCCCACGGTGAAGCCGGCCTCCTCCGACGCGAGGTAGAGGACCGCGGCCGCTATCTCGCCGGGGGCGCCCGCGCGCCCCGCCGGAACGGTCTGCCGCATCCGCTCCGCCTTGTCCCCCGCGGACTCGCCGGGACGGCTGGACATCGGGGTGTCCACGGGGCCGGGGCTGACCGCGTTGATGCGGATCCCGTCACCGATGTGGTCCCGTGCGGCGTTGCGGGTGAGCGCCGAGACGGCCGCCTTGCTCGTCGCGTACGCGCCGAGGCCCTCCACGCGCAGATGGGCGCCGAGGTTGGACGAGACGTTCACGATCGCGCCGCCGCCATGGGCCCGCATGTGGCCGATCTCGTGCTTCATCGACAGCCACACGCCCTTGACGTTGGTGGCGAGCGCCGAGTCCCAGTCGTCCTCGGAGATGTCGGCGACCTTGGCGGGCGGCACGAACAGACCGACGTTGTTGACGGCCACGTCGAGGCCGCCGAAGTGCTCGACGGTGCGCGCGACCAGCGCCTGGACGTCCGCGGACACGGTCACGTCGGCGGTGACCGCGAGGGCCTCGCCGCCTTCCTTCTCCACCAGCGCGACGGTTTCCGCCAGCGGCTCGGCCCTGCGGCCCGCGACCACGAGCCGCGCGCCCTCCTGGGCGAAGGCGAGCGCGATGGCCCGGCCGATGCCCGTACCGCCTCCGGTGACGAGAACGGTCCTGCCGGTGAAGCGTGCGGTCATGACGACTACCCCTCGGTTTCTCTCGAACAAGCTTGAACAAGAATGATCGGTCTTGAATAAGGGTGGCAATGGGCCCGGCCCCGAGCGGGAGCCGCGCTCAGTCCAGCAGGGACAGCGCCTGCGCGGCCGCGTCCCGCAGCCTGGCCGGCCCCGGGTCCGCCTTGCCCACCACGCGCATCCCCTGCATCAGCACCATCAGCATCCGGGCCAGCGCGACCGGCTCCCGCCCGGCGGGCAGCTCGCCCTGCGCCCTCGCCCGCATCAGCGCCGAGACGAGCGCGGTCTCCAGCGCGTGCCAGCTCTCCCCGACCCTGCGGGCCGCGGCCGGGTCGTGCGCCGCGAGCTCGACGGCCGTGTTGGTGACGAAGCAGCCGCGCCGCAGGTCGTCGCGGGCGGCCTCGTCGGCGAACCGCCGCACCAGGGCCCGCACCGCGGGCAGCGCGGGACCGGGCTGCGACAGCTCCTCCACGATCCGTGGATCACCCTGCTCCCCGTAGCGCTCCAGGGCCTTCAGATAGAGCTCGCGCTTGCTCCCGAAGGTCGCGTAGAGACTCGCCCGCGCGATGCCGAGGTGCTCGACGAGATCCGTCAGCGACGTCGCTTCGTAACCGCGCCGCCAGAACAGCTCCAGGGCTGACTGAAGGGCGGCGTCCGGGTCGAATTCCTTGGTCCTGGCCACGTGTCCGACCGTAGACCTATCCAGAACGATCAGTCAATAATCGGCGGGCGGTGCCGCGGGGCGCTATCCCACGTCGAGCGCGTTCGGCAGCCCCAGGCCGTACCGCACCTCGTCGTTCCCCCTGAAGAACTCCAGCTCGGGCGCGCGGTACAGCGGGATCACCGCGCACCGCTCCGCTGTCGATCCCACCGTGTCCAGCAGGGCGTTGACCGCCGCGCGGGCGGACGCGTTGGCCCCCTCCATCGTGGCGAGGTCGATGTCGGTGGCGATGTAGTCACCGCAGAGGAAGAGGTTGGGGATGGCCGTACGCGCCTGCGGGCGGTTGAACCACGTGCCCACGGGGTGGATGAGGAGCTGCTCGTCGTTGACGGGCCGCGGACCGCCGATCTCCACCGCCGGGTCGAGGAACCACGAGTGCAGGGAGGCGTCGCTCAGCACCGTGCGCCCCGTGTCGTTGAGCCCCGCCTTCATCTGCGCCCACACCTCGCGGGCGACCTCCTCGCGCGTGCACTGCTTGGCGGTCCTGCCGTAGAGGATGCCGGGCTTGTCCCACTCGGAGACATCCGCCGACAGGCAGTCGACGGCCACGCCGTCACCGTAGTCGGCGCGGAAGTCCCGGCCGGACCAGAACTGCGCCTGCCCCACGGAGGTGATCGACCAGGGGGAGTCGATGTGGTTGACGTGGCCGTGGACGATGGGTACCGGCTCCGTCAGATAGAACTGAATGCCCGTCATCCAGTCGGTCCGCAGCGCGTCGCAGCGGCCCAACTGCGGGTCGGCGGCGCGCACTTGCGCGTTCCAGGTGGTACGGGCGTGCTCCACCGGCATGGCCGAGACGAAGTGGTCGGCGGTCACCGGCCGCCGGGCCCCGGCGGGGTCCTCGACGACGGCCTCGGCGATCCGGCCGCCGTCGAGACGGAGGTCCCGCACGGTCCAGCCGACGCGGAAGGTGACACCGAGCGAGCGCAGACAGCTCACCCAGGGGTCTATCCACGCCTCGTCGGTCGGGGCGTTGAGCACCCGGTCAGGCTCGCCGTCCGCGCCCCGGCCCAGCACGTTGAAGAGGAACGCCTCCACGCAGGTGCAGACGGTCCGGGTGCTGGCGACCTCCGCCTTCGTCGCCACGATGTTGCGGGTGATTCCTATGGCCAGCAGCCGCTGGTAGTTCGGGGACATGCGCGCGGCGCGGATGAACTCCCACCAGGGCATCCGCTCCCACGCGTCGAGCCGCCGCCGCTCACAGCTGGTGAACCAGACGAGCATCCGGTCGGCGAAGTACGCCAGCTCGCCGGCCGGGATGTTGCCGAACGCGTCGAAGAAGCCGAGGAGCGCGCGGCGCAGGGCGTCCGGGGTGAGGAGGGCGGGCGGCCGGCCGAGGGTGTGGAAGGGCAGCCGGATGTCCTCGTGGCCGATCCGGGCGAACAGCTCCTCGGAGGACGGCACGAGATTGTCGTGGCAGCCGCCCGGGTTGCCGGGGAAGGGGATGCGGCGCAGGGTGTCGGGGAGGTTGCGGTAGAAGCCGGGGAAGAAGCGGAAGCCGTGCTCGGCGGGCAGGGGTCTGCGGTTGCCCCGCGCGCTCCCCGGCACGCCCATGCTGCGGGCCTTGCCGCCGGGGGCCTTCTTCTCGTACACCGTCACCTGGAAGCCGCGCTCGGCGAGTTCATGGGCCGCGGTCAGCCCGGCGACGCCGCCGCCGAGCACCGCGACGCTCTGCCCGCCGGATCTCCGGCGGGGCGCCGCGGCCGCCCGTCCGCCCGCGAGCGAGGGGGTTCCGGCCGCCGCGGCGACCGCCGCCGCGCCACCGAGGAAACCCCTGCGTGTGCCGCCCGTACCGCCCATGTGCCCAGCCCCCTGCCGCCGGTGAACCGTCACTTCCGGCGCCGGAGCATATGGGCGTCACCTGTACCCCGGAAGGCTTCAGAGGACTCGCTGTGCGTCGCCCCGCACATTGACGCGAAACCGCCCCCGTCCCGTGGGACGCTTGGGTAACCGGCACCCGCGACGAAGGGGATACCTCATGGCCGTCGAACCGCTCTCGCAGAAGGACGTCGAGGACCGCCTCCAGGAGCTGCCCGGCTGGACGACGGACGGTGACCGGATCAGCCGCACGTACTCCTTCGAAGGGCACTTCCAGGCGGCGGCGATGGTGATTCACATCGCCCAGATCCAGGAGGAGTTGGGGCATCACTCGGATCTGACGCTGGGTTACAACACGATCCTCGTGAGCGTGAACACGCACAGTGTGGGCGGGAAGGTGACGGGGCTGGACGTGGAGCTGGCGCGGCGCGTGGAGGCGATCGCCTCCGGGCACGGGGCGCGTTCGTAAGGGCCTTGCGCTTCGGCCGTGGACCGGTCGGCGCCTGCGGCGGGCGGCCTCGAACGCCGGCCGGGCTGGTCTTCCGCGGACCGCAGTCAGCGGATTCAGCCCGTCCGGCGCTTGAGGACAACGCGGCGAAGCCGCGTTGCGGCGCGCGCCGGTTGTGGCGCACGGCCCCGGTCAGGGCAAGGGTCAGTGGACCCTCGACTCCGATTCCAGCGACTCGTCGTCGTCCGGCAGCCGGACGTCCACCACCGCGATGTTGACCTCGACCACTTCGAGGCCGGTCATCCGCTCGACCGCGGCGATGACGTTCTCGCGCACCTCGCCCGCGACCTCCGTGATCGGGACGCCGTACTCGACCACGATGTCGAGGTCGACCGCCGTCTGGCGCTCGCCGACCTCGACCTTCACCCCGCGCGTGACGTTCGACCGCGCGCCGGGCACGCGCTCGCGCACCGCGCCCAGCGTGCGGGCGAACCCGCCGCCGAGGGTGTGCACGCCCGGCACCTCACGGGCGGCCAGGCCCGCGATCTTCTCCACGACGCCGTCGGCGATCGTGGTCCGGCCGCGGGTGGCCGCCGGCGCGTCGGCACCGGGTGTGCTGGGCTGGACCGTCGTGCCCTGCTCGCCGGACGTGGCTGTGGACGGGCTCGTCGTCATGACCGTCTCTCCTCGACTCGGTGGTACGGCCGGTTTCCGCACCCGGACTTCTGTCCGGTACCGCCGAGCTCATCCATGCCCGTCCGTCAGAGGTCGAACTCGTCCGGATCCGGCCCGAGCCGGGTGCCGTTGTCCAGCCCGGCGAGTGCCCGCAGGTCCTCGCCGTCCAGCTCGAAGCCGAAGACGTCGAGGTTCTCCCGGATCCGGGACGGGGTCACGGACTTGGGGATGACCACGTTGCCCAGCTGGAGGTGCCAGCGCAGCACGATCTGGGCCGGGGTCCGGTCGTGCTTGGCGGCGAGGCGGACGACGACGGGGTCGGAGAGCAGCCCCTTGCCCTGGCCGAGCGGGGACCACGCCTCCGTGGCGATGCCGTGGCGCGCGTGGTAGGCGCGCAGCTCGGACTGCGCCAGGTTCGGGTGCAGCTCGATCTGGTTCACGGCGGGGACCACGGAGGTCTCGGCGATCAGCCGCTCCAGGTGGGCGGGCTGGAAGTTGCAGACGCCGATGGCCCGGGCCCGGCCGTCGGCCTGGAGCTTCTCCAGGGCCTTGTAGGTGTCCACGAAGGTGTCGCGCGCCGGCACGGGCCAGTGGATGAGATAGAGGTCCACGTAGTCCAGGCCGAGCCGCTCCAGGGACGCGTCGAAGGCGCGCAGCGTGGGGTCGTAGCCGTGGTCGGAGTTCCACACCTTGGTGGTCACGAAGAGCTCGCCGCGGGGGAGGTCCGTCGCGGCGATGGCCTTGCCCACGCCCCGTTCGTTCTCGTAGATCGCGGCGGTGTCGATACTGCGGTAGCCGGTCTCCAGCGCGGTGGTGACGGCATCGAACGCCTGATCGTCCGGCACCTGCCATACGCCGTAGCCCAGCTGGGGCATCTCGACGCCGTTGTTCAGGGAGATGGAGGGGACCTTGCTCACGAGCATGGATCCTTACGTCGGTCGTGCAGTGACGTCCATCGTCAACCGGAATCTACGCCACCGCATTCCCGGTTGACCCGTGCCGCCGCGAGGTCACCTCTGGTAGAGCGCCTCCACCTCCCGGGAGTAGGCACTCTCGACGGCCCGGCGCCTGAGCTTCAGCGACGGCGTCAGCAGCCCGTGCTCCTCGGTGAACTGGGCGGACAGTATCCGGAACGCGCGTATCGACTCCGCCTGGGACACCTGGGTGTTGGCCGCCACCACCGCCCGCCGCACCTCGGCCTCCAGCTCCGGATCGCGCACCAGCTCGGCCGGCTCCCGCCACGGCTTGCCCCGCAGCCGCAGCCAGTGCCCCACCGCCTCCAGGTCGAGGGTGACCAGCGCGGCCACGTACGGGCGGTCGTTGCCGACCACGACGCAGTGGGATATCAGCGGGTGCGAGCGCACCCGGTCCTCCAGCGGCAGCGGTGACACGCTCTTGCCGCCCGAGGTCACCAGGATCTCCTTCTTCCGGCCGGTGATGGTGAGATAGCCCTCCTCGTCGAGCGCGCCCAGGTCCCCGGTGGCGAACCAGCCGTCGCGCAGCACCGCGTCCGTCTCCCGCCCGTCGCCGAGATAGCCGGAGAAGACCTGCCCGCCGCGCAGCCAGATCTCGCCGTCCTCGGCGATGCGCACGGTCGTGCCCGGCACGGGCTGCCCCACCGTCCCGAAGCGGGTCCGCTCCGGCGGGTTGGCGGTCGCGGCGCCCGTGGTCTCCGTCAGGCCGTACCCCTCCAGGACGCTCACGCCCGCGCCCGCGAAGAACAGCCCCAGCTCGCGGTCCATCGCCGAGCCGCCCGACATCGCGTACCGCACCCTGCCGCCCAGGGCCGCGCGCACCCGGGCGTAGACGAGCCGGTCGAAGACCTGGTGCTGCACGCGCAGCCCGGCGCCCGGCCCCGGCCCGGTGCCGAAGGCCCGCTCCTCCAGCGCCCGCGCGTACCGCACCGCCACGTCGACGGCCTTGTCGAAGGCGCCGCCCCGCCCCTCGGACTCCGCCGCGCGGCGGGCCGCCGCGAGGATCTTCTCGAAGACGTACGGCACGGCGAGCACGAACGTCGGCTGGAAGGCCCGCAGATCCGGCAGCAGCGCCGCTGCCGTCAGCTCGGGCTGGTGGCCCAGCTTGACCCCGCCGCGCACCGCCGCGACCTGCACCATCCGCCCGAAGACGTGCGCCAGCGGGAGGAAGAGCAAGGTGGCGGCCGTCTCGCCCGGCCGGGAGCGGAAGACGCCCGCGTAGCGCTCCACGACGTTGTCGGCCTCCGCCATGAAATTGGCGTGGGTCAGCACACAGCCCTTCGGGCGGCCGGTGGTGCCGGAGGTGTAGACGACGGTCGCCGGGGTCGAGGCGGTCAGCGCCAGCCGGTGCCGGTGCACGACCTCGTCCTCGATCCGCTCGCCCGCGGCCGTCAGCGCCTCGACGGCGCCCGCGTCCAGCTGCCACAGCCGGGTCAGGCGCGGCAGCCCGTCGACGACGGAGCCGACGGTCATCGCGTGGTCCTCGTGCTCGACGACGCAGGCGCTGACGTCCGCGTCGCGCAGGATCCAGCCGACCTGCTCGGGCGAGGAAGTGGGGTACAGCGGCACGGACTGCGCGCCGACCGTCCACAGGGCGAAGTCGAAGAGCGTCCACTCATAGCGCGTACGGGACATCACGGCGACCCGGTCGCCGAACCGGATCCCCTCCGCGAGCAGGCCCTTCGCCAGCGCCAGCACCTCGTCGCGGAAGGTCGCGGCACTCACGTCCCGCCACCGGCCGTCCGGGCCCTTGCGGGCGAGCGCGACCTCTTCCGGGTGCTCGGCCGCGCGGTCGAAGACGACGTCCGCCAGTCCTCCGACGTGGGGCGCCGTCACCAGCGGTGGGACCGTGAACTCGCGCAACTGGCCAGCTCCTGCTTGTTTCTCGTGACGCTCCGTGCAGCGCCGTGACCGTACCCGATCCGGGTGGGTCATGAACCCTTTTCCGTACGGCCTTGCCCCGTCCCGGCACGGAATCCCCACGGCGTCTGCGCTTGTCGTCCACCCCTGGGGCGGGTGTCAGCCCGCGCCGCCGGGCGGACCCGGGGTCTGGAGGCGGTCGCCGGAGGCGAGGATCGCCGAGGCCAGTGCCTCCGCCGGGCCCCGCGCGGCGGCACCCGGGCCGTGCATGAGCACCACGTCGATCCCGCCCAGCTCCGGCAGGCCCGCGCGGGCCGGGATCCGCGCCAGGCCCGGCGGGATCATGCCCTGCGTGTGGGCCATGACGCCCAGCCCCGCGCGGGCCGCCGCCACCAGGCCGTTGAGGCTGCCGCTCGTGCACGTCACCCGCCAGGCGCGCCCGTCCCGCTCCAGCACCTCCAGGGCGCGGGCCCGGGTCACCGCGGGCGGCGGGAAGACGACCAGGGGCAGCGGCCGGTGCGCGTCCAGGCGCAGCCGCTCGCTGCCGATCCACACCAGCCGGTCCCGCCAGACCAGCCGCCCGTGCGGCTCGTCGGGGTGCCGCTTGACCAGCACCAGGTCGAAGCGCCCGGCCTCCAGCTGCTGGTGCAGCGTCCCCGAGAGGTCCACGGTCAGCTCCAGATCCACATCCGGGTGGTCGCTGCGGAAGCCCTCCAGGATCTCGGGCAGCCGGGTCAGCACGAAGTCCTCCGACGCCCCGAACCGCAGCCGGCCGCGCAGCCGGGTGCCCGCGAACCAGCCCGCGGCGCGCTCGTTCGCCTCCAGGATCGTCCGGGCGAAGCCGAGCATCGCCTCGCCGTCCTCGGTCAGCTCCACGCCGTGGGTGTCCCGCGCGAACAGCTGCCGCCCCGCCGCCGCCTCCTCCAGCCTGCGCACCTGCTGGCTCACCGTCGACTGCCGCAGCCCCAGCCGCCGCGCGGCCTGCGTGAAGCTCAGGGTCTGGGCGACGGCCAGGAACGTACGCAGCTGCACGGGATCGAACACCCCACCAGGCTATCGCCATCAGTGATAACAGTCAGTGCGGTGAACGGGGTTCCCGATATCGCAGGTCAGAGGCAGGCTGGGGACCATGCGACGCCCTGCCTTCCTCTCCCGCGTCCCCGTGGACCCCTACATAGCCGCCCTGCTCGGCACGGTGCTCCTCGCCGCCCTGCTCCCCGCCCGCGGCGCCGCCGCACCGATCGCCGGCGGCAGCGCCACGGGGGCGGTCGCGCTCCTGTTCTTCCTCTACGGCGCCCGCCTCTCCACCCGCGAGGCGATGGACGGCCTGCGCCACTGGCGGCTGCACGTCACGGTCCTGGCCTGCACGTTCGTGCTCTTCCCCCTGCTGGGCCTGGCCGCCCGCGGCCTCGTCCCCTACGTCCTGACCCCGCAGCTCCACTCCGGACTGCTCTTCCTGTGCCTCGTCCCCTCCACCATCCAGTCGTCCATCGCCTTCACCTCCATCGCGCGCGGCAACGTGGCGGCGGCGGTCTGCGCGGGCTCCTTCTCCAGCATCGTCGGCATCGTCCTCACCCCTCTCCTCGCGGCCCTGCTCCTGGGCAACAGCGGCGGCGGCTTCTCCGCCCACTCCCTGCTCTCGATCGTCACCCAGCTCCTGATCCCCTTCCTCGCCGGCCAGCTGCTGCGCCGCTGGGTGAGCGGCTTCCTCGTCCGCCACAAGAAGGTCCTGGGCTACGTCGACCGGGGCTCGATCCTCCTCGTCGTCTACGCGGCGTTCAGCGAGGGCGTCATCCGCGGCATCTGGCACCAGGTCACTCCCGTACGCCTGCTGGCCCTGCTGGGTGTCGAAGCGGTCCTGCTGGCCGTCATGCTCACCCTCACCACCTACGGCTCCCGCCGCCTCGGCTTCAGCCGCGAGGACCGGATCGCGATCATCTTCTGCGGCTCGAAGAAGAGCCTTGCCGGGGGCTTGCCCATGGCCGGGGTGCTTTTCGGGGGGCAGGCGAGTCTGGCTGTCTTGCCGTTGATGCTTTTCCATCAGATGCAGTTGATGGTTTGCGCGGTGCTTTCGAAGCGGTACGCGAGGGAGGTGGCGGTGGGTGATCCGGTGGTACGTGAGGTGGCGGGGCGGGTGTGAGTGACGCCTGCGGCGGGCTTTTCCCCAGCCCCGCCCCTTCCCGAAACCTGGGCTACGCGCCCCGGGCCCCAGCAACACGGCTTCGCCGCGTTGTCCTCAATCGCCGGACGGGCTGAATGTGCTGGCTACGGTCCGCACCATCAGCCCGTCCGGCGATTGAGGACGCGCCCGCAGGGCGCTCCCGCCGCAGGCGGCAACGAAACCCGCAGCCGGGGGTCCGGGGCACGCGCCCCCACGCGGCGGAGCCGCACATCAGATGCAGCCGGGAAGGGGCGGGGCTGGGGAAAAAGCCCGCCGCAGGCGTCAGCGCCCCGCCCGCCCATCCAGCCGCAGCCAGGTCAAGAGCCCCCGCGCCCCCACCCCACCATTCGCCCCCCGCAACCGCGAAAGCTCGCTATCCGACAACCCCCGCCCATACACCCGCACTTCATCCATCGATCCCAGGAAATACCCCCGGCCATCCGGCCGTTGCCCCACATGCACGCCGAACGTGGACGTACGGCTCACCGACCCGGCGGCACCCCCCACCCCCACCGACGCCCCGTCCACCGTGAGGGTGAGGCGGTCGCCCCCGCGGCGCAGGGCCGCGAAGTGCCAGCGGTCATCGCGGTACGCGCCGGGCAGGCGTGCCGTCGCCGAGTGGGCCGGTCCCGGGCCCGTCACCGCGGTGAGGGAGCCGGTGACGCCCCGGGCGTCGCTGCGCAGGGAGACCTGGGGAGCGCCGCCGACCCCGCCCAGCCACAGCAGCGGCTCCTCCCCACGCCTGGCGGAGGACTGCCTGAACCACAGCACCGCCGTGAAGTCCCGTTCACCGAGCGGGAGTTCGGGCCGGAAGGGCAGCCGTACCGCGTCGTCCGTGCCGTCGAACGACAGCGCCCCGCCGAAGCGGCCCTCAACCGGCCGGGCCCCGCCGAGAACGTACGCGGCCGGCGCGCCCGGGGCCCGGTCCGGTGTCGTCGGGTCGGGGCCGCGGCGCGGGCCCAGCCAGTCCTCGGTGAAGCGGGCGAAGCGGATCTCGTCCTTCGCGTCGGCCCTGCCCGCCTCGTAGAGCAGGCCGGCCGTCCCGGGGGAGATGACGGCCAGATCGGAATAGCCGGACCAGTCGGCGGTGACGCGCCTGCCGCGTTCGACGCTCTCCCAGGTGCGCCCCTGGTCGTAGGAGGAGCGGATGGTCATCGCGCGGCGGCGGTCGGGGTCCGCGGGCGCGGAGAGCAGCCAGCGGCCGTCGCGCAGCGGCACGACGGCTCCCTGCACCATGGGGGCGTAGAGGTCGGGCAGCGCGCGGAAGGGGTGCTCGAAGGTCTCCCCTCCGTCGCGGCTGACCGCGACATCGCGGTTGCCGAGGTCGGTGCCGCCCTGCTCACGGCCGTTGACGTGGATCGCGCCGTCGCTCCGCTCGGCGAGGGTGAGTTCGGAGGGCATCTGGTCATAGGTGCCGTCGGGCGCGATGCGGTGGGTGTCCACCGCGCCCAGCCGCCAGTGCGCGCCCCCGTCGTCGCTGAGGGCGAGCGCGGCGTGGGTGGCGGTGACCCGGCTGCCGTCGTGGCTCTGGGCGTTGACCCCGACGACGAGGCGGCCGCGGTGCGGCCCGTGGGTGAGCTGGATGCCGTGGCCGGGGCCGGTGGCGTACCAGGAGTTCCAGCCGCGCGGCCGGATCTGCCCGGTGATGTCGCGCGGCCGCGACCAGGTCGAGCCGTCGTCGTCGCTGTACTGCGTGTGCGGGGTGCGGTCGCAGGGGACGTCGCAGTTGCCCGCGTCCGGGCGGCCCGCGTTGTAGGTCGTCGTGACCACGATCCGGCCGGTGCGCCGGTCGACGACGGGCGCCGGGTTGCCGTGGGTGTCGCCGTGCCCCTCGTCGACGATCCGCAGCGGCCCCCAGGTGCGGCCGCCGTCGGTGGAGCGCTTGAGGACGAGGTCGATGTCGGTGGCGTCCCCGCAGTTGTGTCTTCGGCCCTCGGCGAAGGCGAGCAGGGTGCCGCGGGCCGTGGTCACGAGCGCGGGGATGCGGAAGCAGGCGTAGGTGCTCCCACCGTCCTCCCCGGTCTCGCCCTCCTCCTCCCCGGCGTCGGGCTCGTCCCGGCCCGCCGCGAACAGCACGCGCTCCTCGAACCCCGCCGGTCCGGTCGCCCCGGCCCGCACGGGCTGGAGCGCGAGGGCGAGCAGCGCGGCCGACATCGCGGCCGCCGCCGTGCGCCCGGCGGCGCGGCGGGTGCCGGGGGGCGGGGAGGTGACGGTGTGTCGGTGACCTGTGCGGGGGAGCGGCGCCATGGCCCGGCCCTTTCGCGTCGAGGCACTGCGGGAGCTGTCGTGACACGCGGGAACCGGGCAGTGCGTCCGCCGCTGCCCGGTCAGCCCGAACGTACGGGGCGGGCCGTGGTCCCACAAGGCCGGTTGCGCCAATGAGCTCACACGGGGCGCAGTACCACCTTGCCGAGATTGACGCGCGACTCGATGATCCGGTGCGCCTCGGCGGCTTCCTCCAGCGGCAGTTCGGCGTGGATCCGGGGGCGCAGCCGCCCGGTGGCGAAGAGTTCCCACAGTTCCCGGCGCCACTGCTCCATCAGCGCGGGCCGGTGCCGGGCGATGAGCGCCATCTGGAAGCCGACCGCGGACTTCGCGCCGGCCAGCAGGTCGTACGCCTCGATCGTGCCGCCGCCCGAGCTGTACGCCACCAGCCGCCCGCCGGGCGCGAGTGCCGCGAGCGCGGGGGAGAGGAGCTCGCCGCCGACCGCGTCCAGGACGATGTCGACCGGCGCGATGCCGGCGAGCGCGTCGTACGTCACGACCTCGTCCGCGCCCAGCGACCGCACGAAGCCGGCCTTCGCGGCTGAACTCACCGCGCCCACCACCCGCTTCGCGCCGCGCGCCCTGGCGAGCTGTACGGCCAGGTGGCCCACGCCGCTCGCCGCCGCCGTCACCAGCACCGACTCGCCCTCGGCCGGTCGTGCGGCCGCGTAGGCGCCGAGGGCGACCAGGCCGCAGCGCACGAGCGCGACGGCGTCCGTGGCGCTCGCGGAGGCGGGCACCGGCGAGGCCATGGAGGAGCGCAGGAGGGAGTGATCGGCGTAGCCGTCGGCGAAGCACAGGCCGGTGACGCGGTCGCCGACGGCGAAGCCGGTCACGTCCGGGCCGAGGGCGACGATCTCCCCGGCCACCTCGCCGCCCAGGCTCGCCGGCAACGCCTGGCCGCCCTCGTGCACCTTGCGTACGACGGGCAGGGTCACGCCGACGGCCTCGGTGCGCAGCAGGAGCTCGCCGGGGCCGGGGCGGGGGAGGTCCGTGGTCTCGACGCGCAGGACCTCGGGGCCGCCGTTCTCGTGATACCGGACACGGCGCATGGGCACCTCACAGATGTCGTTGGGGAGCCCAACGTATACCTGTTTCATTGGTAGGCCCAATGTTTTCTTCGGTAGGCTCCCGCCATGGCAGAGAACGAGCCCGCGCTCACCCGGATCCGCACCCTCCCCAGCTGGCTGCTCAACCGCGCCTCCGCGCGCGGCCGCCGCCTCGTCGGCGAGGCCCTCGCCCGCGAAGGGATGCGCATGCCGCACCACGCCGTGCTGTCCGCCGTCGCCGACCTCGGCCCGGTCGCCCAGGCGGAGCTCGGCCGCACCACCGGCTTCGACCCCAAGGACATGGTCGGCATCCTCAACGACCTCCAGGCCGCCGAGCTGATCACCCGCGCCCCCGACCCCGCCGACCGCCGCAAGAACGCGATCTCCCTCACCCCCGAGGGGCACCGGCTCCGGGCCCGCCTCGCGATCCTCGGCGAGGAGGCCAACGAGACGCTCCTCGCCGTGCTCTCGCCCGCCGAGCGCGAGCAGTTCCTGGCCCTCCTGACCCGGGTCGCGCAGGTGCGGGACTGAGCGCCGCGGCCGGCCCGGCGGCACCCGCGGGCCCAAGGGCCGCCGTCAGTCCAGTACGACCCGCTGCTCACCGGCGTACACGTTCATCGACGAACCCCGCAGGAAGCCCACCAGCGTCAGCCCGGTCTCCACGGCCAGGTCCACCGCGAGCGACGAAGGCGCCGACACCGCCGCGAGTACCGGGATCCCCGCCATGACCGCCTTCTGCGCCAGCTCGAACGAGGCGCGCCCCGACACCAGCAGCACCGTCCCCGACAGCGGCAGCAGCCCCTGCTGGAGCGCCCGCCCGACGATCTTGTCGACCGCGTTGTGCCGGCCCACGTCCTCGCGCACGTCGAGCAGTTCGCCGTCCGCGGAGAACAGCGCCGCGCCGTGCAGGCCGCCCGTCCGGTCGAAGACCTGCTGCGCCGCGCGCAGCCGGTCGGGCAGTACGGCGAGAAGTTCCGGCTCCAGCCGCATGGGTGACGGTCCGTCGGAGATCGGATGCCGCGCGGTCGTCCGTACGGCGTCCAGGCTCGCCTTGCCGCACAGGCCGCACGACGACGTGGTGTAGACGTTGCGCTCCAGCGCGATGTCGGGCAGCGGGACGCCGGGGGCGAGCCGTACGTCCACCACGTTGTACGTGTTCGAGCCGTCGTCCGTCGCACCGGCGCAGTAGACGATGTGGGCCAGCTCCTCCGCGCTGCCCAGCACGCCCTCGCTGACCAGGAACCCGGCCGCGAGCGCGAAGTCGTCGCCGGGGGTGCGCATGGTGATCGCGAGCGGCTTGCCGTTCAGCCGGATCTCCATCGGCTCCTCGGCCACCAAGGTATCGGGGCGGGTGCCGACGGCTCCGCCCCGGATGCGGATGACGCGGCGTCGCGCGGTGACCCGTCCCATGTCGATCAGTCCCGGTGCTGGTGGTGGCGGTGGACGCTTCATTCTCTCCGGTGCGTTGCGCTTCGCGGTGGGCGGGGTTCGTGGCGCTTTCGGGTGCGTTGCCGGGTGGCGGGTGCGTTGCTGCTTGCGGTTCGGGTGGCCTCAATCGCCGGCCGGGCTTTGGTTGTGGGGTTCGCCGTTGTCTGGTGCGGGTTGTCTGCGCCTGCGGCGGGCGGCCTCAGTCGCCGACCGGGCTTGGGTGTGTGGTGGGTGCCGGGGGCGGGTCTTCCGGACTGGGGACCTGGAACGCGGTGCGGGTGCGCTCCCGCGCATTGAGTGCCCCGAATTCGCACCGCGTTCCAGAACCCCACCCTCCAGCCCCACCCCCTCCCACCGGAGAGCACGTGCGGGACGTATCCGCTTCAGGGT
>NZ_JBVHLW010000027.1:0-98128 GCF_055558795.1 Streptomyces sp. NPDC025618
CGGGGGGTGAAGGGCACACCCTGACCGGGGGGGGGGGGGGGGGGCCACCCACCCCCCCCCCCCCCCCCCCCCCCCCCCCGGGGCCGTCAGGTGGCGACGAGTTCGCGGGGAGCCTCGACCGCGTCGACGGTGTGCTCCTCGGCTTCAGCGGCGGGGTTGATGGTGATCACCTCGGCGGCCTCGGCGTGGGCCTTGGCCTGGCGCAGTTGGAACCGGGCCTTGCTCAGGGAAGCGGCCACGCGGTCGAGCTGCTCCAGTCGGGCACCGACCTGTCCGGCCAGGGCTTCGGCGAGCTTCATCGGGTCGGTGCGCGCGATGTCGTCCAGCAGTGCCCGGACCTGCTCGACCTTGTCGAGGGTGCCCCGGGCCTGCTGCTGGGCGGCGACCCGCTCGGTCCGCTGGTCCTCGGTCAGCTCCTCGGCCTCCAGTAGTACGGGCTGGTCCTGCTGCTGCTTCATCGCGTACGCGAAGTGGATGATCTCGTTGTCGCCCTTGAACTCACCGCGGGCGAACTTCCCGAGAATCACGCCCTGGTTGGCATGGTTGAGCGCGGCGATCTTCACGGCGGCCAGGACGCCGATGTGTCCGTCCTCGACGACCCTGGCGACGTCGGCGTGCAGGTCGAGGAGCGCGAGGCGCATATTGACGTACAGGACGGTCTTGCTGAAGTCCTCGGCAACGCTCTCGGGAGTGGCGCCCTCTTCCTCGTCCAGGACTCGCTGGAAGCCGCGGGCTTCCTCGAAGGGAGTCATGTCCTCGCGGTTGATGTTCTCCGACATGGACGCCTTGAACTGCGCCAGCTCGTTGGCGACGCTGAGGATCTTCGCGCGGATCGTCTTCTTCCCCGCGAGCAGGTGCGCCCGGTAGCGGCGCTCGCCGGCGACGATCTCGTAGCCGCCGCGCTCGTTGTCCGGGCGGACCACGATGTCCTGCAGCAGTCCGTACTTGAGGATCGAGTTCTTCAGCTCCTCCAGGGCCACCGGGTCGAAGAGCTCACGCGGCTGGTTCGCGTTGCGGTGAACCTGAGCGATCTTGAGGGTGCGCACGGTGGCCATGAGGACTACTCCAAGAGGTGATTTCGGAAGAGGTTCCCCCCTCTTCCCGATATCAATATTCTAGTACCTTTCGGGGTGGGGGCCAGCTCCCCGGACGTGACCTCGGCAACACAAAAGCGCAGGTCAAAGCACCCGCGACCCTCGCAGGGGTAGGCGGCGGCGACTCCTCGCGCACGAAAGGCGGCGGGCGCTGAGGAGGTCTCGGCGCCCGCCGCCTTTCCGTCTGTCACGCGGTGAGCGACAAGCTCTCACCCAGGCGCTCCCGCCATGCCCGCGCTGACTCGGGCATGCCCGCGGCGACGGCGCTGCGGCACGACTCCGAGATCGGGCAAGCGACGCAGACCCGTGCCACCTCCTCCCGCGTGGCCGCGCGCCCCTCGCCGCGCGGATCACACGAGGCGGCACTCCACGCGATCGGCCGAGTCAAAGGAGTGTCCTGGGTGTGCAGGAGGTTCAGGGCCAGCAGTTGATCGACAGCGAGCTCGCGGGCTTCCACCCGGGGACGGGACTGCTGCGCGAGCGCAAGGATGCGCTGCTTGTCGATCAACGTTGCCTCTCCAGATCGGCCGAGGCCGCACGCGCCCCCGGATCGTGCTCATGCTCACCACGGGCACCAAGTCAGACCTGGAAGCCCCACGGTGACGCCGGATCACCTTATCCAGGCCGAAGTGGATGCACTCGCCATTTTTTGCCTGGCGAAAAGTGCCTCACATCCTCCAGACGTGATCCATCCCCGCTTTTCACCACGTAAAAAAGTGGTCAAGGGAGCCTCAAGGCCCGCTTAGGGTTCTGTTGTAGTCAGAACAGCGGCAACGTGAGAGATGAACATGCGAGCAGTCGTGGTGCACGAGCCCGGCGGACCCGAGGTCCTCCGGCTGCAAGAGGTCCCCGACCCCGAGCCCAAGCGAGACCATGATCTCGTCACGGTGAAGTACGCAGGCGTCAACTTCGCCGACGTCCGCATGCGGGAAGACAACTACGTCGCACCCGTCTCGTTCCCCTTCATCCCGGGCCGAGAACTCGTCGGCACCACCCAGGACGGCCGCCGGATCGCCGCCCTCACCGACAACGGCGCCTACGCCGAGAAGGCCCTCGCCCAGCGCGGACTGGCCTGGGAGATCCCGGACGAGATCACCGACGAACAGGCGTGCGCCCTGCTCCTCGCCGGCCAGTCTGCCTGGCACCTCCTCCACACCACCCTGGCTATCCGGGAAGGCGAAACCGTCCTCATCCCTGCCGCAGCCGGCGGCCTCGGCAGCATCGCTGTCCAGCTCGCCAAGCGTCACGGAGCCAAGGTCATCGCCATGGCCAGGGGGTCGATCGCGGTCGCCGCTGCCCGCACCTACGGCCCCGACGCCGTACTGGACACCTCCAGCACCGACGACCTCGCCGAACGCATCATGGATGCGGCCGGCGGCCGAGTGGACGCCGCCCTGGAAATGATGGGCGGGAAGATGTTCACGGCCACCGTCGAAGCCCTGGCCCCCCGTGGGCGTATGGCACTCTTCGGCTGCACCCCTGGCGACGGCATCCCCCAGGGCAGCCTCATCTACGGGTCCAAAACGATCTCTGGATTCTGGCTGCCCGACTACTACAGCAACCGCTACGCGCTGCGTAACAGCATGAACGCCCTTTTCTCGATCACCGCGATAGGCGCCCTCAAGACACCCGAAACCTTTACGTATCCCATGGATGCCGAGTGGCGCGTACAGGCGGCGCAGGAAACTATCGCCGGGCTCTCTGGCAAAGCCCTCCTTGAGCCCGCAGGCTTCTACAACGCTGCCGCTGTATGGGGATGGCACGGGTGATCAGCATTCGGGAGTAGTACTCTCTATCCTTCGGCTTTACCTCTCCTTGACTAGGGGGTTAGGGGGGTGCCGCTTCAA
Organism: Streptomyces sp. NPDC025618; assembly: GCF_055558795.1. Classification (NCBI taxonomy): domain Bacteria; kingdom Bacillati; phylum Actinomycetota; class Actinomycetes; order Kitasatosporales; family Streptomycetaceae; genus Streptomyces; species Streptomyces sp. NPDC025618. Next base: position 2,942 of record NZ_JBVHLW010000027.1, read on the forward strand.
ATCCAGTAAGACGGACTGTGCACGGGGGGATGCGCAGCGCACGTATCCACCGAGGGGCCGACGGCGTGAGCGCCATCAGCAAGAGCAGCAAGGACTCCAGCCAGCAGCGCGCCTTCCGCGTACAGGCCGCATTCGTCGCGCTGGGCGGCGACGTCCTCGGCCCAACAGAGATCGCCGAAGCCACCGGCCTTGACCCCGCGACCGTCTACCGCGTCCTCAAAGCCGGGCTCTTCGACGAGACCTTCGAACAAGTCGGCCGCGGACGCTACCGCCTGGGCGCAGGCTCGGCCCGCCTGGGCATGCGCACCCTCGCCCGCACCCCCGCCGACCCCGAAGCCGCCAACGCCGCCCTCGAGGAACTGCACCGCACCGCAGACGGCCCCGTCGGCTACTACATCGCCGTCGGCTCCCGGAAACTCCTGATCGACTCCGTCATCGGCGACTTCGACCCCGACGACCTCAACCTCGATCCCCTGGAGACGATCTCGATCATCCGCTCCCTGCGGACCGGAGCCGCAGGCCGAGTGATCCTCGCCCACCTGCCCGAGTCAATCATCGTCAAGGTCCTCGCCGAGCCCGTACCCGACGGTGTCGGTCCCGGCGCGATCAAGGACAACCAGCAACTCCTGGACTCCCTCGAAGACATCCGCGCCTGCGGCTACGCCGTCGGCCGCCAGGAATCCATCACGGGCTGGGACTCCATCGCCGCCCCTGTCATGTGGGGCGACACCGTCCAGGGCGCCGCCGCCGTCATGGTGCCCGCCGCCCGCGCGGCCCAGGACCCTGGCCCCTTGGTCGACGCCACCCTCAAAACAGCCCGGCAGCTCACCCACCTGCTTGCCCTGACCTAACCCCCCGGCCCCACCGGACGCAGCCGCCCGCGAACCGTCACCACGACCCGCGAGCGGGCGAACAGCCATGCCCACCACCGGCCGCCCCCCGGCCGACGCCCCGAGGAGCCTCCACATGGACACGATCACCGACACCACCCAGATCGCCGGCCACCCCGTCACGCTCGTGACCCCCTTCGGTGTCCGCATCGACGCCGCGCTCCCCGGCACCCCGGTCACAGACCTGCCCGTCGCCCGCCTGCGTGAACTCGCCCGCGAGCACCACCTGCTGCTCCTGCGCGGCTTTACCGGCTTCACCAGCGCCGACGACCTGACCGGCTACAGCGCCCAGTGGGGCGAGATCGCCATGTGGCCCTACGGTGCCGTCCTCGAACTGGTCGAGCACGACAACCCCGACGACCACATCTTCGATCACCGCTACGTGCCCATGCACTGGGACAGCATGTACCGGGAGCAGATAGCCCAGTTCCAGGTCTTCCACTGCGTCAGCGCCCCCGGCGTCGGCAACGGCGGCCGCACCACCTTCACGCAGACCGAGGCCGTCCTCCGCGACGCCGACCCGGCCCACCGCGAACTGTGGGAGAAGGCCACCGGCCGCTACCGCCGCGCCGTCTCCGACTACGCCGGCGAATGCGTCTCGCCCGTCGTCACCACCCACCCCGACGGCTTCCCGATCATCCGCTACAACGAGCCCCCGGTGGGCGAAGACTTCCTCAACCGCCCGGACCTGGAGTTCACCGGCATCCCCGCCGAGCAGCTGCCGGAATTCCACCGCACCCTCCAGGAGGCGCTCTACAGCCCGCGCCACCTGTACGCCCACACCTGGCAGACCGGCGACGTGGTGATCGCCGACAACTACACCCTCCTCCACGGCCGCGAGGCGTTCACCAGCCGTTCCCCGCGCCACCTCCAGCGCGTCCACGTCCTCGGCACCCCGCCCCTGGAGAACACCGCGCTCACCCACCGGTAAGCCCCCCGCACGGCAGCGGCCCGGTACTCGTCACAGACGAACACCGGGCCGCACACAGGTCGCTCAGCCGACGACGCTCAACGCCACTCGACGTCGATCCGCTCATGCGGATCAGGGTTCCGCCCACGACGGCCCGGCCCCACCCGCACCTTCGCGATCACCAGCAACGTCAACGCGCGCTTCGAAGCCGCCGGAGCCCTCTTCCACCAGGCAATCAGCTCGTCCACGTCGCCCGACGGCAACGCCGCCCCGGTCATCTGCTCCAGGAACCGCAGACGAGTACGAGCGTCACGGGCCTCCTTGCGGGTCACCTTCAGCGCCGCCACGATCCCCTCACGCGCCTCATCAAGCATCGGGGTCCGGACCATCGCGTCCAGCCGCTTGACCCGCGACTCGACCGGCTTGATGCCCTTCTTCAGACGCCCGACCTCAGCCTCGACGTCAGCAAGCAGGGACTCCAGCCTCTCCCGAGCTTCAGGCCGAAGGAGCTCGGCCAGCACACGCTCCGCAACGGCACCCTCAAGCATGAGCGCGTTCATGCTGATCGAGCCACAAGGCTGGCTACGAGCGGCCTCCCCGTCCGCCGCCGGTAGACCAAGGGGGTCATCCGGCTTCGCCGACGGGCAGCGGTAGATCGGCTTGCCGGCCGCCCAGGACGGGATCAACTCCCAGGCACACTTCCCGCAAACAGCTATGCCCCCCAGCGGGTACTCACGCTCGTCCACATCCTCCGAACGGCCCCGGGACAGCTCCTTCAGCTGCTTCTGCTCCTCCGGGGTGATGATGATCGGAGCCCCATCGATGGGCTGACCATCGGCATCGAGCCCGGCCGTGCGCGGGCGCAGCAGGGTACGCATCAGAACTTCTTCACGCCAGGGGTTCCCCAGCGTGGTGCGGTGCCCCTCGGCATTCACCCAGCGCGTGACGTCCGCCTGCCGCTCGCCCGCCAGCATCCGGCAAGCTGCCTCACGCAAGTAGGCCGCCTCTCCGGGCTCAAGATCGCCGGACATCGTGAACCCTGCGGTCCGCCGCGGCATGACAACTCCATCCACTCGGGGCCGGTCACCTCCGGCTTAGCAACCACGTAGCCCCGTAATAGGTAAATGTATATCGACACTCTGTGGATCTCGGCTCAATAGACGCCCGGAAGGGGTGCGCTCCACGGAAATGGCAGGTCAGTGCCTCAAGGGTCGATAGCGAGTGGCATACGTCACGCGTTGAAGGGCGGAAGGGGTGGCTTGGTCTATGCCCGCCAGATGGGCAATAGTGCAGCTTCCCGACCTCGAACGGCTTCAGGGAGGGCCCCAAAATATGTACCTGGCCAATGAGGCATGGAGGATGTGGGGGCCGCTGAAGCTCAGGGACGCTGGCCGCCGTACGGCCGGGAGGCCCGGGTGGGCGGCGGACTGGGGAGCTCGGCCGTCCTCCCGGGCGGCCATCCACCCCTAAACGGACCTGGCTATGCAATGGACATCATTAGCTGCTCAAGCTGGCGAATCGACCCAAAGCTTCCCTAGGTTTGAGGCAAACAATGGCCGAAAGTGATCGAAGGCGAAGTGTCGCCTTCGAGCGTCGCGTCGGCGAGCCTTGGGATAATGATCATGCGCACGTCTCGTCCGGGTGCAGTTTCCCGGACCTATCGCGCGCGAACATGGGAAAGCGAATCCGTTGCTCGCGCCCCTCGCAAGTTCGGTTGGTCCTGGTCAGTGAGCCTGTCGGCGCAGCGGGGCCTGCTGGCGGGTCCGCTGAGTCCCCGTTGCGGGGACGCCACGGGGACGGAAGGCCGGGTAACAGGTGGGACGCCCCAGGAGCGGGGTGGAATGCCGCACCGCCTCTGACCTGCGAAAACGGGAAAATCTGAGCCTGAGCGGGACGGGGCGGGAAGATCTTGAGAGGACTCATAATCCGTCGGCCGTGGGTTCGAGTCCCACCCGCCCCACTTTGCGGCTCAGGTGCAGAAACGTTGCGACCTGGTCTTACGAGGCCCCGCCCGGTTTTCCCGGGCGGGGCCTCGTGCTGTTTTCCCCGGTGGACCGCGCTCATTCCTGTGAGCCGGATCACGGGAACGGGCGTCCGGGGGTGGATGTGTGCGGGTGTGACCCGGTACGGGGACCTGACGGTCCCTGAGTGATCATTTACGGGGCCGGGCCGGGAGTGCTCCCGACCCGGCCCCCGTATGTGCTCCGAACCGAAACGAGGCCGGTCCCCCGTGAACCCCCGCACCACCCGTACAGCGCTCGCCGCCGTCCTGCTGACCGCCGCCCTGGCCGGCTGCTCCTCGTCCGGGGACAAGGCCCACGACGGCAAGGGCGGCGGGGGTGAGCCGGGCAGCGCGCAGGCGGCCCTCGCGGAGCTGCCGGTCAAGAAGGCGGCGTCCAAGTCGGGATACGACCGGGAGGCCAAGTTCGGCCCCGCCTGGTCGGACAGGACCTCCGCCCCCGGCGCCGGGAACTCCTGTGACACCCGCAACGACATACTCGCCCGCGATCTGACGGACAAGAAGTTCAAGGACGGCTCGAAGTGCGTCATAGACGCCGGCACCCTGGCCGACCCGTACACCGGCGGGAAGATCCGCTTCGAGCGCGGCCGGAAGACGTCGTCGGCGGTGCAGATCGACCACATCGTCGCCCTGTCGAACGCGTGGCGGACAGGGGCGCAGAAGCTTCCGCAGGCGAAGCGTGAGGCGCTCGCGAACGACCCCCTCAACCTGGTGTCCGCCGACGGCCCGGCGAACATGGGCAAGGGCGACAAGGACGCGGCCGCCTGGCTGCCCGCCAACAAGAAGTTCCAGTGCGCGTACGTGGCACGGCAGGTGGCGGTGAAGAAGGCGTACGGGCTGTGGGTGACCTCCGAGGAAGGGGACGCGATGCGGAAGGTGCTCAGCGGGTGCCCGGGGGAAGCGCTGCCGGGCGAGGGGGCGAAGGGCGTCGCCCTGCGGTAGGCGGCCGGATCGCGGTGGGGTCACGGCGAATGGTGGGACTCCTGGAGCTCCGAGTGGAGGAAGGGCAACACGCCGCGTTCCAGCAGGGCCTGCTGCCAGGCCGCACGGGAGCGCGTGACCTCCGTCTCCGCCTCGGGGGCGTCCTCCTCCGGGGCGGGCCGCTGCCGTGCCGCCGTGACGAGCAGCGCCGTCACCGCGAGGGCCGCGGCCGCCGCCGCGACCAGGGCGGTCGTCCAGCCCGAGGCCACCAGGCCGTCCGCCAGGCGCTCCTGGGTGCCGGTCAGCCGCAGGCCGTAGCCGAACAGCAGGAAGGCCGCGGCGGCCACCCCCGCCAGCGTCGGCACGAGCACGCCCAGTGCCCCAGCCGGCCCGCCGCCGAACCCCCGCGGCGAGCGCCCGTCCGGCGCGGGCGGCTCCTGGGGCGTGGGGCTGGTGCGCGTGCGGAGATAGGCGCGGTACTCGTCGGCCGCCGTGGCCGCGATCTCCGCGCGGGCCCGGAGCGCCCTCGCGCGCAGCTGCTCGGCGCTGACCGGCGCGCTGCCGCGCACGGCTTCCCTGATCTCAGGGAAGTGCAGCGCCTGTTGGACGACGCGTTCGAAGTCGGGTGTGTCCTCCGCCCTCAGGTGGGCCAGACTGTCCATGGGCGTCCCCCGGTTGCCTCGACGTGACGGACTCCATGAAACTTCCCCAGTTGCGCAACCTCTAAAGTGTGTTGCGGGCGCGAGGATCGGGCCACGCTCGCCTTGATCCTCGGCCGGGGCGTGGGTACTCTCCTCCGGCCTGTGCCGCGGCGGATGTCGTGGCCATGGAAACGCGCAGGTCGAGACCGTCTACGGACCGTAAGGACAGAAACGAAGATGATGCACCGGATCGCACGCTCGATAGTCGGCGCCTTGGTCGTCGCGATGGCCGTCATGGGCCTGACGGCCACGGCGGCGCACCCGGCCGCCGCGGCCGCCGCGATCCGCCCGGCCGCGGCCGCGGCGCCCGCCGACGCGTCCGCGGTGTCTCAGGACGGCGCGTCCCGGACGGCCGCCGCCGCCCCGGCGACCGTCGAGCTCGCCTCGAAGCACGAGAAGAAGCTCGCCTCGAAGCACGAGAAGAAGAAAAAGAAGAAGGGCTTCTTCGCCAAGCTCGGCAAGTTCCTGCTGATCGTGGGGATCCTGATCATCGTCTTCCTGGTGCTGCTGATCGTCGGCATCATCTACGCCGCGAAGCGCATCTTCCGGCGGCGCCGGGGCTGAGGCCCAGCCGCGCGCATGCCGGACGGGCCGGTGGTCCCGTCCGGCGATTGCTCCCTCGGGCCGCTCCCTCAGGCCGCTCCCTCAGGCCGCTCCCTCAGGCCGCGCCGAACGCGCGGCGGGCGCCGCGCCGCCAGCGGTTGGCCGGGAGGGCGGGGCGCAGCCACGCGAACGAGCTGCAGTATTTGGTGAAGACGGCGGGGCGTATGCCGTACTCGTGCAACAGCCGGTCCGCCTCGGTCAGATGGCCCGTCGTCTTGGTCTCCACCAGGACAAGTCCCGCCTCGCACCGCACCGTTCGGTCCGCGCGCAGGTCGCCGCAGGTCAGCCCCGCGTCGCAGGTGATGCGCTCGCCGTCGGCGACGAAGGTGGCGCGCAGATAGTCCGTGCTGAGGGAGGGGCCGAGCCCGTCGGGCGGCTCGATGCCGTACGAGGCGCGCAGCGTCTCGGCGAGGAAGTCCCGGCAGCGGGCGTCGAGCGGGGTGTCGGCGCCGGTGAGCGGGCGCCGGTGTTTGACGGTGTCGCCGCGGCGGCCCTTGAGCTTGATCTCGAACTGCCGCTCCCCGGTGTCCTCGTACACCCGCTCGCGGATCTTGAAGCGCAGCCGTCGGCCCTGGCGGTGGTCGTGGAAGGACCGCAGGCCGGGGGTGTCGTAGTAGACGGAGTGGTAGCCGAAGGCGCGCCTGCCGTCGATGGCGAGGGCCCGGAAGGGGCCGCCGGGCCGCCGGGGGTCGGTGAGCCGTCCGGCCATCCGCAGGAAGACCGGCGCGGGCACGAGATAGCTGCGGTCGAAGCGCGCGAGCAGCGCGGACCGCTCGTTGACCTCCGCGAGCGAGATGGGCGTTGTGGCGTGGGCGGCCTCGGTGATGGCCCGTACGGCCGTGGCGCTCACACCGACTCCCAGGCGGGCGCCGTGCCGCGGGCCGGCTCGGCGGGCGCGGCCTGGCGGGCGCCCGCGCTGTGCCCGGGCTCGCGGTAGCGGACGTCGACGACGGTCAGGTCGCGTACGAAGTCGACTTCCATGACGGTCCAGTTGAGGGGCTCGCCGAGGCGCCGGGCGAGGTCGGCGCGGAGGGCGGCGGGGTCGCTGTGGACGGCGTCGAGGGTGACGATCGTGCGGCGGGAGCGGGCGAGCAGCCGGGGGTGGTCGGCGACGTAGATCACGAGCAGCAGCAGGGCGCTGAGTCCGGCGGTCAGGCCGAAGGCCAGGTGCGGCAGGCCGCAGATCAGCCCGAGCACGAGCGTCGTGAAGTAGTACGCGACCTCCTCGTGCTGCACCGAGTCGGAGCGGAGCCTGATGATCGACAGCACGCCGAACAGCCCGAAGCCGAGCGCCGTACCGCCGGTGCCGCCCACCTCGGCGAGTGCGGCGACGACCGTGAACAGCGCGACGTTCAGGGCGAGATAGGCCGGCACCAGATCGCGGCGCCGGTGGCGCGGGTAGTAGACCGCGAAGGTGAGCAGGCAGACGGCGACGAGGTCGAGCCCCAGGTGTGCCGCGAGGTGCCGGTAGGAGTCCATGGCGTCACTGCTCTCTGTCGAGTGGTGGGCGGGTCCCGCCGTATCCCCCCGGGAGACGGGGAAACACGGACCATGGAGAACTCTGGGTGAACAAGTGCTCGCTCCTGTGTGAACAATGCGCATCCTTGACGGACTCGGACCGGTCCTGTCCGGAACCGCACCGGCCGTGACGCGTTCGACGTTCTTGTGGGATGCGTCCCACCGCCTCACCCGGGTGAAGGCCCACTTCACGGGTACGGGGGGAATAGCTCGCGGCACCGTCTGGTTGGCGGTGCCGGGGCACTCGACCACGAGAACCGGAAGCAGGTAGTTCACGTATGACCAGCAGCACGGTGGAGCTCACCAAGGACAACTTCGACGAGATCGTCTCCGGCAACGGATTCGTGCTCATCGACTTCTGGGCGGAGTGGTGCGGCCCGTGCCGGAACTTCGCCCCCGTCTACGAAGGCGCGGCCGAGCGCCACGACGACCTGGTCTTCGCGAAGGTCGACACCGAGGCCCAGCCCGAGCTGGCCGCCGCGTTCGAGATCCGCTCGATCCCGACCCTGATGATCGTCCGGGACAACATCGCCGTCTTCGCTCAGCCCGGCGCGCTGCCCGAGGCGGCGCTGGAGGACGTCATCGGCCAGGCCCGCGCCCTGGACATGGACGAGGTACGGGCGTCGGTGGCCAAGGCGCAGGCCGAGCAGGGCGGAGAGCAGCAGACCGGTGAGTGAGCTCCTGCTGGTCCGGCACGGCGAGACCGGGTGGAGCCGCTCCGGGCGGCACACCGGTCTGACGGACATCCCGCTCACCGAGCACGGCGAGCGCCAGGCAAAGGCGCTGCGTCCGCTGCTGGCCGGGCGGCGCATGGCGGCGGTGCTGGCCAGCCCGCTCAAGCGGGCGGTGCGGACCGCCGAGCTCGCGGGGCTCGACCCCGAGATCGACCCCGACCTGCACGAATGGGACTACGGCGGCTACGAGGGCATCAGCACCGACGAGATCCACCGCACGCGCCCCGAGTGGTATCTCTGGGACGACGGCGTCCCGGCCGGCGCCCCCGGGCACCCGGGGGAGACGGCCGGACAGGTCGGGGCCCGCGCCGACCGGGTGCTGGCCCGCCTCGCCCCGCTGCTGGCCGAGGCGGACGGCGGTGACGTGGTGCTGGTCGCGCACGCGCACTTCCTGCGCGTGCTGACCGCCCGCAGGCTCGGCCTGCCGGCCACCGCGGGTGCCCTCTTCCGGCTGGGCCCCGCTACTGTCAGCCGCATCGGCACCGAGCACGGGCGCCCCGCCCTCGACGCGTGGAACCTGCCCTCGCCCGCGGACCTCGTCCCGGGGCCGGGCGGGGAGCGTGTCGGAACCGGGCCGGGAGCACCGACCGGCCGATGATCGGTGCGATCGGGGGACCACTCCCGGTCTTCATATGACCCATTTGCTTACGTGGAGGAATGACATCGTGGCTACGACCCGCACCGCGCACACCGTCTGGGAAGGCGAACTGCTCAAGGGCAGCGGCACCGTCACCTTCGACTCGTCCGGCATCGGCAGCCAGCCGGTGTCCTGGCCCTCGCGCGCCGAGCAGGCCAACGGCAAGACGAGCCCCGAGGAGCTGATCGCGGGTGCCCACTCCAGCTGCTACTCGATGGCCCTGTCGCACGGCCTGACCGGCGCGGGTACGCCGCCCACCCGCCTGGAGACCAAGGCGGACGTCACCTTCCAGCCCGGCGAGGGCATCACCGGCATCCACCTCACCGTCCGCGCCGAGGTGCCGGGCCTGGACGAGGCCGCCTTCGCCGCGGCCGCCGAGGACGCCAAGAAGAACTGCCCGGTCAGCCAGGCGCTCACCGGCACGACGATCACCCTGACCGCCGAGCTCGTCTGATCCGGGGGGCCGGGGGCGGTGTGCCTCCGGCCCCTGGCGTCAGGTCCGGAGCGACGCGTAGACGATCAGGTTCCGCACGGGGTGCCCCTGCGCGTCGAGGTCGCCCGCGCATGTCACCAGCCGCAGCACCCGGTCCGAGGTGCTGCCGTAGACCTTCCGCGTCGGGAACGCGCTCTTGTCGACCGTCTCCGTGCCGGTCACCGTGAACCGCAGCACCTTGCCGTCGCCGCGCTCGACGTCGATGGCGGTTCCCTTGCCGACCTTGTCCAGGTCGTGGAAGACGGCCTTGCCGTCCCGGGTGTCGTTGTGCCCGATGATCACAGCCGCTCCCGGTGTGCCGGGCTTGGCGCTGCCCGTGTACCAACCGGCCGTCATGCCCTTCTCCGGCGGCGGCACCTGCACGGTGTCGTCAGTGTTCAGCCCGAGCCGCAGCAGTCGGCTCCGCACGCCGATGTCGGGGATGGAGATCCGGGACGGCTCTTCCGCGGCGGCGGGGGTGCCGGTGGCTTCTTTGCTGCGGTCGCCGCCGATGGCGCAGCCGGTGCTGGTGGCGAGGAGGGTGACCAGGGCAGCCAGGGCGAGGGCGTGGGGGCGGATGCGGGGCATGTGGCCACGGTAGGGAGGGGGCGGTGGGGGTGGCTTCGGTTGAACGGTCAGTTCGTGTCGGCCTAAAGGAGGAGGCGGGTGCGTGGCGCCTGCGGCGGGCTTTTTCCCCAGCCCCGCCCCTTCCCGAACTGGGGCGCGTGCCCCAGGCCCCCGGCTGCCGGTCCGTTGCCTCCCCCAGCTACCTCCCCCAGACTCCGTCCGGGGGCGCCCCCAGAGGTGCCCCCAGCGGCGGGAGCGGCCTGCGGCCGCGTCCTCAAGCGCCGGACGGGCTGAGTTGTGCGGACCGTGGCCAGCGAATTCAGCCCGTCCGGCGTTTGAGGACAACGCGCGAAGCGTGTTGCGGGGTCTGGGGCGACAGCCCCCCACGCGGCGGAGCCGCACATCAGATGCAGCCGGGAAGGGGCGGGTCTGGGGAAAAAGCCCGCCGCAGGCGCCACCCACCCCCGTTACACCAGCCGCTGGAACAACCCCCACGTGAACTCCGCGACCCGCTCACCCTCCGCCGTCGAGAACCCCAGCCGCCACCGCGAAGGCGCCGTACCCTCCATCGGCCGAGCAGGAGCGAAAGCACGAGCCACCTCGTCCACCGTGCACGACCAGGGGAGAAGATCCTGGACCGTGCGCAGCGACGGGCCGGGCGCGCCCGGCGCGCGGATCAGCCACTCGTTCCAGACGGCGCCGCCGGGCGCGGAGAGGACCTCGAAGCGCAGGTCGGGCCAGAGCGGCACCGGCCAGGTGAGTGCCTCGAAGGTGAGGTCGCCGACGCGCCGCTCGCCGGCCGTCTCCGGCGGGCCGAGCACCGAGCGGTAGCGCGCGCCCGCGCCGCGGCGCCGGGGTGAGCGCAGCATCGCCTGCCAGCGGCGGTTGGCCTCCCGCATCGCGGACCGGTCGGTGCCGAGCTCGCGCAGGGCGTCCTCGACCAGGCCGGGCTGGTGGTCGGCCATCCTCCGCAGCAGGACCAGCTGGAAGTCCGTCGGACCGAAGGCGGGCGCATCACTCATGGGGCCATCGTGGCGCACCCGCCGCCGTCCGCGCGGCCGGACCGCTTGGTTAAGGTCGTGCGGAAGTCCCACCACGTACGGAGGTCCGATGGCCGAGCACGCCGATCGCACCCCGCTGCTGCGGCTGCGCGGGGTCGGCCGCACCTACGGGGAACGCCAGGCGCTCCATCCGCTCGACCTCGATCTGGAGGCGGGCACCTGCACGGCCCTCTTCGGGCACAACGGCTCGGGCAAGTCGACGCTGTTGCGCATCGCGAGCGGCCGCGACGCCCCCACCCGCGGCACCGCCTTCTTCGCCGGGCGCCGGGTGAGCGAGGACGACCCGGAGGTGCGGGCCAGGGTCGCGGTCGTCGGTGACACCGTGGCCACCTACCCGGACCTGACGGTGCGGGAGCACCTCGAACTCGTCGCCGTCGCCCACGCCGTGGACGACGCGCAGGCGTGGATCGACCATGTGCTCGCGGACCGCAGGCTGTCCGACCACGCGCGGGCGCTGCCCGGCTCCCTGTCGTCCGGCCAGCTCCAGTCGCTGCTGCTCGCGGCCGCGCTCGTGCGCCCGCGGGACCTCCTCGTCCTGGACGAGCCCGAGCAGCGGCTGGACCCCGACGCGCGCGTCCGGCTCGCGGAGCTGCTGGCCGGCGAGAAGGCGGACGGCGTGGCCGTGCTGCTGGCCACGCACCAGGCGGAGCTGGCCGAGGCGGTCGCGGACCGGATGGTCGCGCTGGAGGACGGCAGGGTGATCGCCGAGGGCCCGCCGGCGGAGGTGCTGGGACAGCTGGGGCTGCGGGGATGAACGCGCGGGAGACCCCACCGCTCGCCGACGAGCCCGCCCCGGCCGAGGAGCCCACCTGGACCGAGGAGGACGACGACCGCACCGCCGAGACGCTGGCCTGGCTGCGGGAGAAGCGCCGCGCGCACCGCCGCCGGAAGGGCCGCGACCTCGCCGTCGTCCTCTACACGATCGTCCTCGCGCTGCTGGGCTACGGCAGCGGTTACGCCTACCACTTCCTGCGGCAGATCCGGCTGGGCGCCGACTACAGCGGTCTCGGCGCGGACGTGCAGCGCGTCCTGCCCGCGCTGTTCACCCTGCTGACCGCCGGGCTCGCCCTGGCCGCCGCCCGGGACGCCCTGTGGCGCGGGCCGGTCGTCGTGCCCGGCCCGGCCGTGGGCTGGCTGCTCGCGCAGCCCGTACGCCGGGCGAGGGTGCTGCGGCCGTGGTTCTGGCTGTCCGCCGGGCTCGCGGTCGTCCCCGGCCTGCTGCTCGCGCTCGCCGGGGCCGTGGTGCTCCGCGTGATGAGCCTGGCGTCGGTCGGCACGGCGCTGCTCGCGCTGCTCCCGGCGGCCGTCTGCCTGCCGCTGCTGGCCGTGTCGGCGGGGATGGCGGTGGAGCGGCGGGCGGCGCTCGCCCGGTCCGTGCGCCGCCGCACGCCGCTCGCCGTCGTGGTGCTGATGCTGCTGGCCGCCCAGGTGGCGCTGGCGGGGTACGGGCACCGGGCCGGCCCGCTGGAGCGGGCCGAGCTGTGGTCGGGGCCGTGGGGGTGGGCGGCGCAGCCGGTGGTCGAGGCGACCGGCGGCAGCGCGCCGGGCTGGCCGTACGCGCTGGTCCCGCTCGTCCTCCTCACCGCCGCCGGCCTCGTCCAGGGGCACCGGGACGCCGCGCGCGTGCCGACCGTCCAGCTGCGCCGCCGGGCAGCGACGGCGCAGACCGTGTCGTCGGTGATGTGGACGGTGGAGCTCAGGGCCGCCAAGCTCGCCCTGCTGGACGCCACGGAGAGCGGCCGGACCCACCGGATCCGGTTGCCGCTGCCGCGCTCGGCGTACCTCGTGGTCGTCTGGCGGGACCTCCAGGCGCTGCTGCGCGCGCCCGCCCGCCTGGCCAAGGCGCTGATGTGGACGGTCTGCGCCGGCGCGGCGGCCGCGCTCGGCACGCGGCTCGGCGGCGAGCACGGGACCCTGTGCCTGGTCGTGGCCCTGCTGTTCGGCTATGTCGCCGTGGGCGCGCTCGCCGAGCCCGCGCGGCTGGAAACCGACGATGTGCGACGCGCCGCCTGGTCGCCCTTCCGCTTCCGTGTGCTGATGCTCCAGCACACGGTCGTCCCGGCCCTCGTCGGCGCGCTGCTGGCGGCCCTGGCCGCCGTGCCGTTCGCCGTGGCGGGCGCGCCGTGGGCGCTGCTGCTGATGCCGGTGTGCGCGGTGCCGTTCGCGGCCGCGGCGGTCTTCGCGGCGTGCCGCGGCCCGGCCCGTACGGGCCTGATGTTCACGGGCGTGCCCACGCCCGTGGGCGACCCCGGGATGCTTCTCTTCCTCGCCTGGTACGCGGCGGGGCCGCTGGTGTCGGCCGGCAGCCTGGCGCTCGCCCTGCGGACGGCCCTGAAGGGCGTTCCCGGCGCGGGGACGGTGGGGGACGTAGCTCTGGTCGCCGCGCTGTCGAGCGCCGGCCTGCTGTACTTCGCGGCGCGCTCGGCGGACCGGCTGGTGCGGCACTGAACGCCGCATCGCCGCAGCTCAGGCAAAGATTCCGTTTCCCGTTCCGGTTGCTCCTCGCGCCGGGGTGACCTCCCGGTTTTCGGCCGCGAGTGGTTAGCCTGTTGACCGTGGTTGATCACCGTGTGAGGACAACCAGGGGGGTAGTGGACTTCATGGGCAGGAGCGGCGCTATAGGAGGAAGTACCCATGCCGACCGGGTCTTCCGGGTGCAGCGGGCCTTCACCGAGATCGAGGGGCAGGTGCACGGCCCGGGTGAGCTCGCCGAGATAACCGGACTGGATGATTCCACCGTCCATCGCATTCTCCAGTCGGGTGTCTACGACGGCACGTTCGCCCGCGAGGGCCGCGGCCTCTACCGGCTCGGCTCCGGCGCCGCCCGGCTCGGGCTGAAGGCGCTCTCCCACGCCCCCAACACCCACGTCGCGCACGCCCTCCTGGAGGAGCTGCGCGCGGACACCGGCGGGGGGCTGGTCTTCCTCTTCGCGCTGGCGCCCTTCGGCGGGGCCAGGAAGCAGTGCCTGGACATGGCCGTCGGCGACTCCGACCTCTCCGAACTGGGCATCGGCCACCGGACCTTCCTGGAGGTCTCGCAGTCGCTGCGCACGGGCGCCGCCGGCCGGGCCATGCTCGCCCACCTCCCCGGGATCATCCAGGAGGCCGTCCTGGAGGAGCCGGCCCCCGCGGGCGCGGGCCCGGGGGCCTATCGCGACAACGCCGAACTCCTGCTGTCCCTGGAGGACGTACGGGGGCAGGGCGTCGCCCTCGACATGGAGGAGTGCGCGGCCGGGTGGCTCGGCTGCGCGGCCCCGGTCCGCTGGGACGGGCTCATCATGGGGGCCGTCGCGGTGCTCAAGCCCAAGGGCTTCCTCCCGTGCTGGCCGGGCCTGGCCCGCGCCACCAGGCGGGCGGCCGACGGCTTCGGCCGGGCGGGCGACCGCGGTGCCTGGTCGGCGGAGACCGCCAGCTCGTACTGAGTTTCCGCAAAGTTAACTTTTCTTTGCGGAATCAGCACGGGGAACGTGGAACCGCGCTTCTGAAATGCCGTTTCTCGCGGGGCGGGAAAACGGAAAGCGCGGCACCGTTTCTCGCCCTGCGGGAGAGCCCGGGGATTCCTTGACAGGCCGTGCCGCGACCCTTTGATACTGGGTGCGATGAAAGCCGGTGGCCCTGCGCCCGAGTTCCGTGGAAAAGGGGGAATTCCCGTGTCCTGCACCGTTGTCGCGTGTCCGTACGCCCCGGCGCCCAGTGCGCCCTGTGCCGCCCGCACGGCCGGTGACCAGGTCGGAACCCCGCCCTGGCAGCGGGAGTCGGAGCGGGTGGCGCTGCTGTCGGAGCGCGAGGCGGAGGTGTTCGAGCTCCTCGGCGAGGGGTTCTCGAATCGCAGCATCGCGCAACGGCTGGATGTGACGGAACGCACGGTCAAGTTTCATGTGGCCCGTGTGCTCAGCAAATTGTGCGTGGAATCCAGATTGCAGGCCGGTCTGGTCGCGCACACCTACCGGTTCCTGTACCAAGGTACAGTCCCCCGGGTGATCGCCGCTCGCTAGAGTCAATTGCACGGCGGTTCGGAGAGCACGGGGGAGAGTGCTCGAATACCGGCCCGGAAAAACCTTCCGCGGGGTATCCGCATTCCAGGACTCCGGCCGCCGTCGCAGACTTCCGCGGCGCCATGCCTTCCGTACATCCGCGCGGCACCGGTGCCCTGTCCCCCGTAGTGCTCGACTGGGAGCGGAATTGAAGCGTCCACTCAACCCGATCGACGAGGTCTTCCTCTCCATGGGCCGGGAACCCGGCCTGACCCACGGCCAGTTCCTGAGGTTCCGCGGCAGCCCGCCCCCACTGGCGGAGCTCCGCGACCACCTCGTGGCCAGGCTGCCCGGCCTGCCACGGCTGACCTGCCGGACGACCACCACATCGGGCCGGGCGTATCACGTGCCCAGCTCCGTCTTCGACATACGCGACCACCTCAGGGAGGAGGAGTTCCCCGCGGGAACCACGCTGGACGAGGTGCTCACCGCCCTCGCACGACTGCCCCTGCCCGACGGCGGACCCCTGTGGTCCCTCCACCTGGTCCACGGCTACGCGCCCAAGGAGTACGCGGTGTGCTACCGCGTCCACCACAGCACCGAGGACGGCATGGGCGCCGTGCACGTCATCGGCTCCCTGTTCGGTGACGGGAAGGAACCGGAGCGGAGGGGCCGGGACGAGCAGGGCCCGCTCTTCGGGGCGTGTCCCGACGAACTGCTCCGCGGCACGCTGAGCGTGGGCGCCGGCCTCGTACGCGGCCTGCTGCCCGCCCGGCGCTGGCCCAGGGCGCCCGAACCCCGCCCCGGCCACCTGGCCGTGTGCAGCACGAGCGCCACCCAGCGCGAACTCGGCCTGCTGGGGCAGCGGTTCGGCGGCACCTTCAACGACGCCTTCCTCATGGCGCTCTGGGGCGCGCTCGCCACCTGGAGCGCCGCGGGGGAGAGGGGCGGGGTGCGGGCGGTCTTCCGCGCGGCGCCCGTGCCGGTCCGGATGCCGCTGAGCACCCGGCGCACGGGCGAGGAGGCGGCCCCCGGCAACCACCTCACCACGGCGGTCGTCGCGCTCCCCGGCCAGGGGCTGCGCACCGACGCGGCGTTCGCGGAGCTCGTCGAGGGCACCCACCGGATGCGCTCGCGCGGCCTGCGGCCCGCGAGCAGGGCCCTGGTCGCCCTGCTGCCCGCGGCCCTGACCCGATGGACCGTCAGGCGCCTGCTCAGCCCCCGCTCGTCCCCGCTCTACGCCTCCAACTACAGCCAGCCCGCCTTACTGTCCTTCAAGGGCGATCCCATGATCGACGCGATACCGCTCGGGGTGCTCCTGCCGGGCAACGCCCTCTCCGTGACGCTGCTCTCCTGCGGCTCCCGGGTCCGGGTGAGCTTCCTCTACGACCGCAGACTGCCCGGGGCCGACCGGCTCGCGGCCCTGTGGCGCGAGGCACTGGACACCCTGTCCGCGCCGTCCGCGCCCACGGACACCCCCTTGACCACCGCATCCCCGCCGTCCATTCACCAGAAGGGTCCCTCATGCTGAGTCGGTCCGGTCCACGCGGAAACCCCGTCTGGACCCTGATCGTGACCGGGCTCGCGGTCTTCATGGCAGCGCTCGACAACCTCGTGGTGATCACCGCGCTCCCCGCCATCCGGGAGTCCCTCGGCACGAGCCTCCAGGACCTCGAATGGACGGTGAACGCCTACACCCTGACCTTCGCGGTCTTCCTCATGGCCGGCGCGGCGGCGGGTGACCGCTTCGGGCGCCGCCGGATGTTCCTGGTGGGCCTGGTCGTCTTCACCGGGGCGTCCGCCGCCTGCGCCCTGTCCGACTCCTCGGGGCAACTGATCGTCGCCCGCGCGGTGCAGGGCCTCGGCGCCGCCATCGTGATGCCCCTGACGCTGACCCTGCTGACCGCGGCGGTGCCCGAGCGCAAGCGCGGCATGGCGCTGGGGATCTGGGGCGCGCTCAGCGGCCTCGCCGTCGCCCTCGGCCCGGTGATCGGCGGCACCGTCGTCGAGAAGATCTCCTGGCAGTGGATCTTCTGGATCAATGTGCCGATCGGCATCGTGGTGCTGCTGCTGGGCGCGTGGAAGCTCGCCGAGAGCACCCACCCCGAGAGCTCCCTGGACATCGGCGGCACCGTGCTGGTGATCCTCGGCATGTTCGGCGTGGTCTTCGCCCTGGTGCGCACCACCGACGACGGCTGGACCAGCGGCAAGGTGCTCGTCTCCCTGATCGGCGGCGTGGTGCTGCTCATCGCCTTCGTGTTCTGGGAGGCCCGCACCCGCCACCCGATGCTGCCGCTGCGGCTGTTCCGCAACCGCGCGTTCAGCGCCGTCAACGTCGCCAGCCTGATGATGTTCGCCGCGATGTTCGGCCTCGTGTTCCTGCTGACCCAGTTCATGCAGAACATCCAGGGCTTCTCGCCGCTGGGGGCCGGCGTGCGGATGCTGCCCTGGACGGCCATGCCCGTGGTGATCGCCCCGGTCGCCGCCCTGCTCACCGCGCGGATCGGCAACCGCCTCGTGGTCGCCCTGGGCCTGCTGGCCGAGGCCGTCGCGCTCGGCTGGCTCGCCTCCGTGGTCGGCACGCACACCGCCTACTCCGACGAGGTGCCCGGCCTGGTGCTCGGCGGCATCGGCCTCGGGCTGTTCTTCGCCCCCGTGGCCGAGATGGCGATGAACATCGTCGCCCCGCGCGACCAGGGCATCGCCTCCGGAGCCAACAACACCTTCCGCGAACTCGGCGGCGTCTTCGGGGTCGCCGTCCTCACCTCGGTCTTCACCGCGCAGGGCGGATACGGCACACCACGGAGCTTCGTGGACGGCCTCGTCCCCGCCTCCTGGGTGGGCGCTGGCTTCGCGGCCCTGGGCTGCCTCGCCATCCTCACCGCACCCCGCCGCGCACGCGGCAAGCACGTCGCGGCGGCGGGCGGGGCGCGGGACGCGGGGCTGCCGCGGGACGGCGACCTTCTGGAGAGTCCGCGCTGAGGACGCCCGTACGGAAAGCACCACGGGTTCCTCGGCAACCAGCCGGAAACCCGCACGACTTGGGGGACGTACATGTACGACGTGATTGTGGTGGGGGCGCGGGTCGGCGGCGCCTCCACGGCGATGCTGCTCGCGAAGGCGGGCCACAAGGTCCTGCTCCTCGACCGCGCCACCTTCCCCGGCGGGAAGGCCGCGGCGACCAACCTGGTTCACCCGCCGGGCATCCTCCGGCTGAGGAACTGGGGCCTGCTCGACGAACTGACCGCCACCGGCTGCCCGCCCATCCACGAGTACGGCCTCAAGAGCGGCCCGGCACAGCTGATGGCCCGGCTGCCCGCCGTCGACGGCGTGGACGAGGCGTACTCCCCGGACCGCGCCGAACTCGACCGCATCCTGCTGGAAGCGGCGATCAAGGCCGGCGCGGAGTTCCGCGAGGGGTTCTCCCTCCGCGAGCTCCTCAGGGACGAGGACGGCACCGTCACCGGCGTGCGCGGCGAGTCAGGCGAGCGCGTCACCGCGGTCGAGCACGCCCGCGTCGTGGTGGGCGCCGACGGCTCCAACTCCACCGTCGCCCGCCTCGCCGGCGCCGAGAAGTACGCCACCAAGCCCGTACTGAACAAGAGCCACTGGTCCTACTGGGAGGGCATCCCGCACGACGGGAAGGTCCGCACCTACCGCCACGCGGGCAAGCACACCTTCACCTGGCCCACGCACGACGGCCTGACCATCGTCGGAGTGGCCCTGCCCGTAGCCGACTTCAAGGCGGGCAGCGACGAGGAGCGCGACCGCACGGTCATCTCCGCGTTCGCCGAGGTGGACCCCGAGCGGGCCCAGCTGCTGCGCGAGACCAAGCGGGCCGACAAGTGGCTGACGGGCGCGGTCCCCAACTTCCTGCGCCGCTCGCACGGCCCCGGCTGGGCGCTCGTCGGCGACGCCGGGTACACCCGCGACCCGATCACAGCCTCCGGCATCACCTACGGGCTGCGTGGCGCCGAACTCCTCGCCGAGGCCATCGACTCCGGCCTGTCGGGGCGCGCCCCGCTGCCGGAAGCGCTCGCCCGCTACGCGCGGCGGCGCGACGAGATGGTCACCGGGCACTACCGCTACACCTGCGACCACGCGGTGATCTCCAACCACACGCGGGAGGAGATCGCCTTCATCCGGGCCATGAGCCGCAGCCCCACACACGGGCGCGACATGGTGGGGATGTTCGCCACCGTCGTCGATCCCGCGCGGTTCTACTCACCGCGCAACATCCACGCCCTCCTGGACCACCTGGAACCGGGCCCCGGCCCCGGCTGGAAGCTCCGCTTCGTGCAATGGCTGGCCAGGGGCCTGCCGCGGCACGTACCGCCCGCGACGCGCCTGGCGGACCGCCTGATCGCCGAGAACCTCGGCCCGATGGGCGAGTACCTGCTGGCGCCGCAGGCGCGCCGAGCGGCCTAGCGCTTCTTCTCCGCGACTGGGGGCGCGCCCCCAGATCCCCAACTCGACGCAGCACACCCCGGCGTACGCGGCGAAGCCGTGTGCACCGACGAACCACCCGCACCAAAAACAGCAACGGAGACATCGGCATGGCACAGAACACCGCACTCCTCTTCCCCGGCCAGGGCGGCTTCGACAGCGCGGCGCTCCGCTCGGCCAAGGAGAGCTACCCCCAGATCCGGCGGGTATTCGAGCAGATCGACGCGGAGACGCAGAACCTCTTCGCGCGGCGGATCACGGACACCCTGTTCGGCCAGGAGAAGGCGGACCTCGGCGAGCTGCTCGCCGACGACCCCTGGGTCTCGCAGGTGGCCATCTACGCCGCCGGCCTCGCCGCGTACGAGATCCTCGCCGCCCAGGGCGTCGAGCCGGACGTCCTCGCGGGCCACAGCCTCGGCGAGATCACCGCCCTCGTGGCGGCGGGCGCGTTCTCGGTCGAGGACGGCGTGCGCATCGTCGCGCAGCGCGTGGCGGTCATCCAGCGGCAGCAGGGCATCGACGGCCGCATGGTGGCCCTCACCGCGGGCGCCGACCGGGTCCGCCTGCTGCTGGACCTGGTGGACGAGCCGCTGCTGGCCGTCGCCACCGAGAACCACGACGAGCAGACCGTGGTGAGCGGCCCGGACAAGGTCCTGGACCGCGTCACGGCCATCGCCCGGCAGCTCGGCATCAACGCGATCGAGATCGACGCGCCCTTCCCCTTCCACACCCCCGCCCTGGCCCCGGCCGTCCCGGAGTTCGCCGCGTACGTCCGCAAGCTGGACCAGCACCCGCTGCGCCGCCCGGTCTACTCGCCGATCCTCCAGCGCTACTACGAGCCCGACGACGCCCTGGCCGACCTGCTGGCGGAGCACTTCGTCAAGCCGGTCCGGTTCGCGACCGCGGTGCGCCACCTCCATGAGTCCGGGGTCACCACCTTCGTGGAGGCGGGCGGGCGCCCCGCGCTGACCAAGCTCGTCACCCGGCTCACCCCGGACTCGGGGGTGCGCGCCCTGGCGACGCTCGCCCTCGACGGCGGCGGCCGCCTCGCCCTCGACGCCACCCTGGACGTCCTGCGGGAGGCGGGCCTCGCGCACGCCGCCGGAGCCCCCACCCTCGGTGGCCTGCTGGCCCCGGCGGTGCCCTCCGACGTCTTCGAGGCGTACTGGGCCCGCCACGGCGACGACGTCCTGGCGTACGTCCGCGACGAACTCGCCGCCTTCCAGCGGGAGAACGCCCCGGCCGCCGCTCCTGCCGCCCCCGCCGCGCCCGAGGCCGCGGCCCCCGCAGCGCCCGCCGCGGGTGCCGGTCCGGACCGCGACGAGGTCTTCGCCGCCCTGCGTGCCCTCTACGCCGAGGCCCTGGAGTACCCCGAGGAGGTCTTCGAGGGCGGCGTGCAGCTGGAGGCCGAGCTGGGTGTCGACTCCGTCAAGCAGGTCGAGCTGCTCTCCCGCGTCTCCGAGCGCTACGGCCTGCCGCCGCGCGAGTCCGGCTTCCGCCTCTCCAACTACAACACCATGGACACGATCGCCGACTTCGTGCTCGCCGAGCTGAGCGGCGCCCGCGAGCACGCCGGCGCGGCCTGACCGCCACGGCCCACGGCCCCGCATGGCACGACTCCCGGGGGACGGCCCCCGGACCCCGGCCGGAGGCGCGGGCCCACGGGGGAACCCGAACGACATCGCGCCGCAAACGTGAGTAAGGACATGGCTCCAATGAAAGACCTCACCGGCAAGGTGGCCCTGGTCACCGGCGGGTCGAAGGGGATCGGGAAGGCGATCGTGCGGGAACTCGCCGCACGCGGTGCCGACATCGTCCTCAACTACTTCCACTCGCACGACCAGGCCAAGCAGACCCGCGACGAACTCGCCGCGGACGGCGTCCGGGTCGACCTCGTCCGCGCCTCGGTGGCGCGACAGGAACAGGTCGACCGGATGTTCGCGGAGATCGACCGGCTGCACGGCCGCCTCGACATCCTGATCAACAACGCGGCCGACGGCGCCCTGCTGCCGTCGGAGGAGACCACCGACGCGCACCTCGACAAGGCCCTCGACACCAACCTCAAGGGCGGACTGCGCTGCGCGCGGGCCGCGGCACCGCTGATGGCCAGGTCGGGCGGCGGCTCCATCGTCACGGTCTCCGCGCTGGGCGGCTCGCAGATGGTGATGGCCAACTACCTCGCCTGCGCCCCGGCGAAGGCCGCGGCCGAGGCCGCCTCCCGCTACCTCGCGGTCGAGCTGGCGCCGCTGAACATCCGGGTCAACACGGCCTCCGCCGCCATGCTGAGCAGCGCGGTGGCGGACAAGTTCCCCCGGGCAGCACAGATGCAGGAGGTCATCGCGCGGGCCACGCCGCTGGGGCGGCTCGGCACGCCGGAGGAGTTCGCCTCCGTCGTCGCCTTCCTCGCCTCCGACGACTCCCGGTGGATCACCGGCCAGGTCATCCTGGCCGACGGCGGCCTGACGCTCGGCGCGGCGCTGCTCTCCCCGCCGGCGCTCGCGGCGGACGAAGAGCCGCCGGCCCTCGTCGCGGATGAACGGCCGTCTGTGGAAGGGACCTTGGCGGTACGGGAATTGGCGGGCGAGGCCGGGACGGAGGCCGGGGCCCAGGCCGAGGCTCAGACCGAGACCGAGACCGAGACCGAGACCGAGACCGAGACCGAGCCCGAGACCGGGACCGAGCCCGAGGACGGCGACGACGCGATCGCCATCGTCGGCATGGGCATGGCCGTCGCCGGGGCCAACAGCCCCGAGGAGTTCTGGAAGCTGCGGATGACGGGGGACGAGCTCTTCGTCAAGGTCCCCCAGGACCGCTGGCAGCACGAGAGCTTCCACTCGCCCGACCTCGCCGCCGAGGACAAGGCGTACGCCGACCACTGCGTCTTCATCACCGGCTTCACCCCCGCAGAGGGCGCCCTGGACGGCATGCCCGGCGGCGCCGACCAGCAGGAGCTCACCACGCAGTGGCTGCGCCACAGCCTGGTGCAGGCGCTGGACGGGGTCAGCCACAGCCCCACCGACAGCGCCTCCTTCGTCATCGGCTACACCCCCGACGGCAGCCAGCACCTGGAGGAAGCCGGGGTCCTGCAGAGCCTGACCCGGCTCACCCACGGCATCGTCGACGGCCTCGACGTGCCCGCCGGGGAGCGGGAGGGCCTGCGCGACGACATCGACGAGGCGCTCGCCCGCCGCTACCGGCGCGGTGGCCAGGACCCCGCGCGATTCCTGCCGCACCGGGTCGGCGAGCTGGCGATGGCGGGCATCCTCCCGCCGTCCACCGAGCTCCACATGGTCGACACCGCGTGCTCCTCCTCCCTCTACGCCATCGACATCGCGGCCAAGGGCCTGCTGATGGGCAAGCAGGACATCGCCGTCTGCGGCGGGGCGTTCGCCCTCGCGCCGCGCGGCACGGTGCTCTTCTCCAAGCTCCAGGGGCTCTCCAAGAGCGGCACGGTGCACGCCTTGGACGAGAGCGCCGACGGCGTCATCTTCGCCGACGGCGCCGCCCTCGTCGTCCTCAAGCGGCTGAGCAAGGCGCGCCGCGACGGCGACCGTGTCCTCGGTGTGCTGCGCGCCTTCGGCTCGTCCTCGGACGGCAAGGGCAAGGCGATCTACGCCCCGAACTCCGACGGCCAGAGCCTCGCCGTGCTGCGCGCGCTGGAGGACGGCGAGGTCGACGGCGACGACGTGCAGTGGATCAACGCGCACGCGACCGGCACGCCCGCCGGTGACCTCGCCGAGTTCACCACCCTGCGCGAGCACTTCGGCACCTCCCGGCCCACCGTCGTCACCTCCAACAAGTCCCTGATCGGGCACACCGGCTGGGCGGCCGGCGTGGTCTCGCTCATCGAGAACCTGAAGGGCCTGGAGGAGCACACCATCCCCGGGCAGTTCCGCCTCAGCAGCCCCCGCGCCGACTTCCGGCTCGACGAGACCGAGCTGGAGGTGACCTCCGAGCCGCGGCCGTGGCCGAAGAGCGCCGATCGGCCCCGGCTCGCGGCCGTCTCCGGCTTCGGCTTCGGCGGCACCAATGCCCACCTGATCGTCTCCGAGCCGCTGCCGCCCGCCGAGGTGGCGGAGACCCCCGTCACCAAGACCCCGGACACCGAGAGCCGGGTCGCCATCGTCGGCTGGTCGGCCCACCTGCCGGGCCTGGACGGGCGCGACGAGGTCGTGAACTGGCTGGCCGGCGGCCGTAAGCCGCTCGACAGCTTCGGCGCCGACTACCCGCCGCCGCCCTTCAGCAAGGTCCGGCTGCCCCCGAAGACGATCCGCGCCCTCGACCGCTGCCAGCTGATGATCCTGGAGTGCGCGCACCAGCTCCGCGACCAGATGCCCGACTTCTGGAGCGAGCAGGCCGCCAAGACCGGTGTCTTCGTCGGGCACATGGGCCCCACCCGCGCCGCGATGCTCTACGCCAACCGCTGCTACCTCGACGACGTCGAGCGGGCGCTGGCCGACTCGCCGCGGGCGGGCTCCGAGGCCGTGCCGCGGATCCTCGACCGGCTGCGCGAGCAGGTGCGCGCGATGATCCCGGAGTCCAACGAGGACTCGTTCCCCGGGCAGATGCCCAACATCATCTCGGCGCGCGTGGCGAACTACTTCGACCTCCACGGCCCGAACATGACGATGGACTCCGGCTTCGCCTCCGCCCTGTCGTCCATCACCTCCGCCGGCCGCTACCTGCGCACCGGTGAACTGGACTTCGCGCTGGCGGGCGGCATCAACGGCAACAGCCTGCCCGAATACCGCTCCCTGATCGGCGAGCTCCTCCCGGAGCACGCGACGGAACTGGCCGAGGGCGGCTTCCTGTTCGCCCTCACCACCGAGGAGCGCGCCGAGCGCGCGGGCCTGCCGGTCCTCGCGTACGTGGACGAGGCGCTCGGTGGCACAGAGGTCCACCGCGACACCCTGCTGTGCGGTTCCTCCGCGCCCGAGAACGCCCGCTATCTGGGCGCGGCCGGGGGACTGGCCGTCCTCAAGGCGCTGCACGGCCCGGCGGGCACCGTCGTCCTCTCCTGCGAGGAGGGCGAGCACGCCGAGGGAGGCGTCGGGGCCCGGCTCCGGCTGACCGTCCCCGGCGACCCCGCCGAAGCGACCGGCTCCGCCCCGGCGGAGGCCGCCGGCGCGACCGCCGGCACAACCACCGGCACGACAACTGGCGCGATCACCGGCCCCCTTCCCGAGGGCTTCCTCTCGCAGGACCACACGGCGGCCGGGACACCCCTGCGGGTCCGCCGCCACGTGCCCGTCCTGGAGGCGGCACCGGCCGTGACCGTACGGGAGGTGGTCCCGTTCCTCGCGGACGGCACGGCCGTCGTCACCGACGCGCCCGGCCTCCTCGCCCGCGCCGCGGGCCGGACCACCGGCCTCACCGTCCTGTCGACCACCCCGCTCGACGCCCCGCGCCCCGGCTGGCACCACCTGCCGGAGGTCACCCCGGAGGCCGTCCGCGAGACCCTGGCGAGCTCCGGGAAGCCGGTCACCCAGCTGCGGGTGTTCAGCGACCTGAGCCGCGCCGTGGCCCCCGCCCAGGCGCTCACCGAGGGCTCCCCGGGGCTCCTCGCCCTGCACAGCGCCGCCTATCTGGCGGTGCAGCACGCCTACGAGGACCTGTCGGGACCCGGCTCCTCCCTCGTCGTCCTCCTCCAGGGCGCCGTGACCGACGGCACCCCGCACCCCTTCTCCGGCCTGTTCACGGGCCTGCTGAAGACCGCGGGCCTGGAGCTCCCGGACGCCACCGGCTTCGCCCTGCTGACCTCGGCCACCGACACCGGCGAGGCCGTGGAGCGCGCGGAGGCCGAGAGCCGGGCGCGGCGGGACTTCCCCGTCGTCGTCGACGCCGACGGCGTCCGCCAGGTGTACCGCCTCAAGGACGAGCCCGGTGACCTGGACGCGGACACCCCGGTGGCCCTCGGCCGGGACTCCGTGGTCGTCGTCGCGGGCGGCGCCCGGGGCATCACCGCCGAGGTGCTCAAGGCCGTCGCGGAGCAGTTCGGGCCGCGGATCTACGTGTTCGGCAGCAACGCCCTCGACACGTACCCGCCCTCGGTCTACGCCGGGAGCGACGAGGAGTTCGCCGCGGGCCGCGCGGCCTTCATCTCCGCCGAGCTCGCCAAGCGCGGTGGCCGGACGGTCGCGGGCATCAACAAGGAATTCGACCGGATGGTCAACGCCCGCACCGCCCGGCAGAACCTCGACGCCATGGCCGCCCACAGCGGCGCGGACCGCGTCACCTATCTGACCTGCGACATGCGCGACAGCGCCGAGGTCGACAAGGCGATCGGCCGCATCCTCGCCGAGCAGGGCCGGATCGACCTGCTCGTCAACGCCGCCGGGCTCCAGCGCTCCGCGCTCATCAGGGACAAGGACTTCGCGGAGTTCACCTCCATCCGCGACCTGAAGGTCGAGTCCTACCTCAACCTGAAGCACGCGCTGCGCTCCGCGCCGCCCCGCCTGTGGTGCAACTTCGGTTCCCTGCTCGGCTACTTCGGGCAGCTCGGGGAGGCGGACTACGCCTCGGCCAACGACTTCCTGGGCAGCGCGTCCACCTACGCCGCGGCCACCACGGACCACGCCGAGGTCACCATCGGCTGGACACTGTGGGCCAGCGTCGGCATGGGCGCCAACGAGCTGACGAAGGCGTACTACGAACGCGCCGGCTCCTACAGCAACATGCCGGTCCCCGAAGGCGTCCACCACTTCGTGCGGGAGCTGCACGCCCCTGTGCGGCGGCCCTCCGTCGTGCACCTGGGCGAGGCCGAGCGCGCCACGGTGGAGACCTTCTACCCCGGCTACCTCACGGGCCGCGACCCCGGCTTCTTCCTGCGCCGCGTGGTCGAGTCCGACGCGAAGTCCGCGGTCTTCGAGTGCCGCTTCGACCTGGAGACCGACGGCTATCTGGAGCACCACACCGTGCGCGGCGAACCGACGCTGCCCGGCACCTTCGTCACCGAGCTCGCGGCGGAGGCCGCCCGGCACCTGGTGCCCGGCAAGCACGTCATCGCCTTCGAGGACCTGCGGTTCGAGCACTTCCTGCGCGTCTACCGCGACCTCCCGGCCCGGCCCAAGCGCATCAAGGCCGAGATCGCCGGGGAGCAGGGCGACGCCACCGTCGTGCAGGTCCTGGTGACCGAGGACGTGGTGGCGCCGAACGGGGCCGTCCTGATCGCGGACCGGGTGCACTTCGCGGCCCGCGTCCTGCTCGCCGACGCCTTCCCGGCCGCGCCCCGGTGGGAGCACTGGGACACCGCCGACGACATCCCGGTGCCCGACCCGTACCACCAGCCCGGCTCGCCGGTGAAGCTGACCGGGCCCTTCGTCTCCACCGCCGACACCCGCATCCACCCCCAGGGCAAGCGCGGGCGCTACGCCCTGGCGCTCCCCGAGGACGACCCCGCGTGGGCGCGCTTCACCGTCCCGTGCGTCCTGCTGGACGGCCTGGCGCGGGTCGGGGTGCTGGACCTCGTCGACGGCCACCTCGTGCCCGTCGCGGCACCGCTGGCGATCCGCCGCATCGACCTCTACGAGGAGGCCAACGACCACGTCCTGTCCACCGGCGAGGACCGGATCGACCTCTACGCCACCCCGCCCGGCTTCGACCTGGCCGCCGACCGCGTCGACAACCGCTTCGTCGCGACCCGGCCCGACGGCCGCATGCTCCTGCAGATGAAGGACCTCCAGGCGACCCTGATCGGCTACGTCGACGCCCGCACGGGCGAGGCCGTGGCCCTCGACGCGCCCGACCGGAAAGGGACATGACCATGGAGTCCCCACAGTCACCACGGACGACGGCCGGGCCCACGGCGGGTGACACGGCGGTCCAGCCGATGACCCGCATGGTGTGGCAGCTCACCAGCCTGCCGCAGCCGCCCGGTGACCCCGCCCGGCTCACGGGGACGCGCGTGCTGCTCCTCGCGGACGAGGAGGGAATGGCCGGGACCGCCACCGCCGTCGAGCGCGCCCTGACCGAGCGCGGCGCCCTCGTACGCCGACGGGCGCCGGGCGGCCCCGTCGACGCGATCGTCGACCTCACCGTGGGCCGCGCCCCCGGCGAGGGGGAGGCCGCGGAGGTCTGGCGGGACCCGCTGCTGCGCACCGTCGGCGCCCTGCGCGAGCACTACGACGACTGGGCACAGGAGACCTCGGCGAGCCGCCTGTTCTACCTCGCCGTCACCTACCTCGGCGGCGGGATGGGCCACCACCCGCAGGACGACCTCGCGCAGCCGCTGGGCGGCATCTGGGCGGGCCTGGCGAAGACGCTGCACCGCGAGTTCCCCAACTGCAACGCCCGCGTCGTCGACATCGCGCTGTCCGCGGTGGACGAGCTGCCCGGCATCGTCGCCGCCGAGCTGGGCAGGCCCGGCGAGCTGGAGGTCGGCTACCGCGACGGGCAGCGCCTGACGCTCACCCCGGCCGCCCGCCCGGCCGGCGAGCCCGTGGTCGAACTCGGCCCCGACGACTGCGTGCTGATCTCCGGCGGCGGCCGGGGCATCGGCTGGGAGCTGGCCCGCACCCTCGCCGAGCGGCACGGCCTGCGGGTCGTGGTGACCGGCCGGGAGCCCTTCCCCACCGGCGACGAGCCGTGGGCCGGCATGGACGAGGCCGAGCTGAAGGTCTACGAGAAGCAGGTGTGGGCCGACAACCGCGGCCGCCCGCCGGCCGGGACGCGGCGCGACATCGCCCGCGTCCGCCGCCTGTGGGAGCTCGCGGCCAACGTCACCGGCGCCCGCGCGCGAGGGCTGCGCGTCGACTACGCCCGGTGCGACTTCACCGACCGCGACCAGGTCCGCGAGCTGGTCGCCCGCGAGGGCGCCGCGCTGACCGGAGTCGTGCACAACGCCGGGGTGGACACCGCGGCGCGGCTGCCCAAGAAGACGGACGACGAGGTCCTCGCGACCGTCCGCACGAAGATCGAGGGCTTCGCCAACCTCTTCGGCGAACTCCGCGGCCACCCGCTGAAGTTCTTCTGCAACGTCGGCTCCCTCACCGGGCGGCTGGGCGGCATGGTCGGCCAGCTGGAGTACGCGGCGGCCAACGAGGGGCTGGCACGGCTGGGCCGCTGGGCGAGCAGCCGGGCCGGCTTCCCCGTGATGACGCTCGCCTGGCCGACCTGGGACCGCATCGGCCTGATCGCCAACTTCTCGGCCACGCTGCGCTACATGGCGGCCATCGACGTCACCGACGGCCTCGCCAAGTGGCAGGCGGAGCTGCGCGCCGGGTCCGACGGCGAGGTCACCTTCGTGGGCCCGCTGGGCGCGGCGATCGACCCGGGCCAGGCCATCGGCTATCCCATCGTGCCCGACCTGCCCGGCTTCACCGACACCTTCCCGAAGATCTACCACCTGGGCGAGGTCGTCTCCTACCGGCCGCACAGCCGGATGGTCTCGCGCGTGACCTTCGACCGCGAACGGGCGCCCGTCCTGATGGACTTCCTCATGGACGGCGTCGAGGCGGTGCCGGTGAGCCTGCTGCTGGAGAGCGCGGTCCGGGGCGCCGAGTGGATCGTCCCGGAGGACTTCCCCGCGCTGCGCGCCGACTGCCTCGAAGAGATCGTCGTGCCGCTGGAGCTGCTGCGCCTGGACGGCCCCACCACCGTCTGGGAGCGGGAGATCAGCGGCAGGCGGGAGGGGCGCACCTGGGTCGTCGACGTCTGCTTCCGGCGGCCGGACGACGGCCCGGACGGGCCGCGGGCGAGCCTGCGGGTCGTCTACGAACCGGGGGACTCGCGCTCGCCCGCGCCACCGCGGCCGGACGTCGCGCGGACGACCACCTGGCGCTCGGGCCCGCCGATGCTGCGCTGGCGCTCGTCGGTGGTCCCGGCCGCCGCCTGGACGCAACTGCCCGACGGCCGCTGGTCCGCGGAGGTGCGGCCGTGCGCCTCCAACGACCTCTGGGCGA
The DNA here is from genome assembly GCF_055558795.1 of Streptomyces sp. NPDC025618. NCBI lineage: Bacteria > Bacillati > Actinomycetota > Actinomycetes > Kitasatosporales > Streptomycetaceae > Streptomyces > Streptomyces sp. NPDC025618. The sequence goes on from NZ_JBVHLW010000027.1 coordinate 32,295, forward strand.
CGCCCAGCGTGCCGCGTACGGCGCTGGCGGTCTCCGTCCTGGAGAACGTCGTGCGGCTGTGCGCGAAGGCGCGCGCGGGCCTTTCCGTCGCCGTCGACCCCTTGGTGATCGGCCGCGTCACCCTGCATTCCGAGGAGCAGGGGAATTCCGTGGTCGAGGGCGATCCGGCGCTGGGCGTATGGCGCGCGAAAAGCGTGGTGTCGGGGCTGCCCGTGCTCACGGTCTCGGGTTTTCCCGGGCCGCTCGGAAACGGTTGACAGAATTACCGGGCAATGTCACCGTCATGGCATTGCGGAGTCGTCGCCGTATGCCCAGGAAATAACCACCGGAATTTACGCAGAGAAATTGGAGCGCTTGATATGTCGACGTTGCAGCAGAACAAGGCCGTGTTGGAGCGCTACTACGAGGAGTGCCTCAACAAGGGAAATCTCGACGTCATCTACGAGGGCGCCGGTGACGACCACATCAGCCACGGCACCGCGCCCAACGGCAAGGAGGGCGTGGAGCACCTCAAGGAGTGGGTGCGGCTCCAGCGCGCGTCCTTCCCCGACCTCAAGGTCGTGGTGGACGACTGGATCCTGGAGGGCGAGAAGGTCGTCAGCCGGTTCACCGCCAGCGGCACCCACACCGGTGAGCCCTACGAGGGCGTGCCGGCCATCGGCCGGGAGTTCTCCGTGAGCGGGATCGTCATCGACGAGTTCCGCGACGGGATCATCGTGGAGAGCTGGTTCTCGCTGGACGGCCTGGAGCTGGCCAAGCAGCTCGGCGCCCTGGGCTGACCGCGCCCGGCCCCGGCACCGCGCGGTGCCGGGGCCGGCGGGGCCCGCTCGTCAGCCCCGCCGGACGGCGCGCGCGTCCGCGTCCGTGATGGGCGCGGCGTGCGCCTCGGCGTTCCCGGAGGCGGCGATGGCGTCCAGGGCGCGCTGGAGGACGACGGTGTCCTCCAGGGTGTGGATCTCGGTGATCCGGCCCCACTTCAGATAGAGGAACTGGGTCATGACGTTGTCGTAGCGGGTGCCGTCCGGGAGCGGGCCGCCGATCTTCACCCGGGTGGCCACCTTGGTCAGCCAGGGGCCGCCCGAAATGATGATCTCCAACGGCTCGAAACGGGCCTCCGGGATGAGCCGGAAGACCCGCTGCCACCACAGGCTCATGGCCTCGCGGGTGTGCCGCTCACCGGACAGCGCGTGCTCCCCGTAAAAGACATAAGTGAATTCCGGGGCCAGTGTGTCCACCATGGACTGCCAGTCCCCGGAGTCGATCTGAGCAAAGGCTTTACGTAGTTTCGCGGCAACGATTCGGTGATACATGCGGATCCTTCCCCGGGTCCTTCGGAATATGTTTTCGGAAACCCTGAATGCCGCCCTGCGGTGCCCTCATTGATACCACGAGAACCCTTGCGGGAACACACCTCGCAGTGGGGTGCGAGAAAAGGCGGGAGAGTGTGATGACATCTCCGATTCCGGTGCTGATCACCGGCTGTTCATCGGGTATCGGCCGGGCCACCGCGCGGCGGCTGCACCGCGCCGGGATGGCCGTGTACGCCACGGCCCGGCGGCCCGGGGCGCTGGCCGAGCTCACCGCCGAGGGCATCCGGACGCTCGCGCTGGACGTCACCGACGAGGAGAGCATGCGCGCCGCCGTCGCCACCGTCGAAGCGGAGTACGGCGCGGCCGGGGCCCTGATCAACAGCGCGGGCTTCGCCGTCTCCGGGGTCGTCGAGGAGGTCGGCATCGAGGACATGCGCCGGCAGTTCGAGACCAACGTCTTCGGACTGGCCCGCCTCAGCCAGCTGGTCCTCCCCGGCATGCGCGCGGCGGGCACCGGCACCATCGTCAACGTCTCGTCCATATTCGGCCGTTACGCGGTCCCCGGCGGCGGCCTCTACCAGGCGTCCAAGCACGCGGTCGAGGCACTCAGCGACGCCCTGCGGCTGGAGGTCGCCGACTTCGGCGTCCGCGTGGTGCTGATCGAGCCGGGCCCGGTGCGCACCACCGACTTCGGCGCGACGTACGTGGCGAACTTCCGTCCCGTCAGCGAGGACTACGCCGACTTCCGCCGCCGCACCGCCGAATACTTCGACGCCATCTACACCGGCAGCCGCCGCACGCTCGCGGGCACCTTCACCATCCAGGCCGACGACGTGGCCCGCGCCGTCGAACGCGCCGTCCGCAGCGGCCGCCCGCGCGCCCGGTACCCCGTCGGCTTCCTCGCCCACAGCACCCTCGCCCTGCGGCGGCTGGCCCCGGACGCCGTCTTCGACAACCTCTTCGTGCGGCGCGCCTTCCCCGTGCCGAGGAAGAGCACCCGGCCGGTCCCGCCCCGGCCCGTACGGACCGCCACCACGCCTAAGGACGCCCGATGACCGCGACCACCGCCCTCCCCGCCGCCACCGCGACAGCCCCCGGCCCCAAGGGTGTGCCCGTGCTGGGCAGCCTCGGCTCCTGGCGCCGCAACACCGCCGAATTCCTGCTGGGCCTCCAGCGCGACCACGGCGAGGTCGTGCGCATGCGCCTCGGCCCCATGACGGTCCATCAGGTCACCAGCCCGGAAGCGGTGCGCCGCGTGCTGGTGGAGAACAACGGCAACTACGTGCGCGGCCCGCTCTACGAGCAGTTCGGCGTCGTCATGGGCAAGGGACTGCTCACCACCGACGGCGAGTTCTGGCGCGGCCACCGCCGCGCGGTCCAGCCCGTCTTCCTCAAGAACGCCGTCCCCGACATCATCCCCAACATCGTCCGCGCCACCACCGAGATGCTCGACGAGTGGGAGGGCAAGGCCGCCCGCGGCGAGCCCGTGGACCTGATGACGGAGATGCTCAGGCTCACCCTCGTCACCCTCAGCCGCTCGCTCTTCGCCTACGACATCAAGCCGTCGTCCCGCGTGCTGAAGCTCATCGTCGACGACGTCGTCGAGGTCATGTTCCGCCGCGGCACGGCCTCCGAGATGCTGCCCTCCTGGGTGCCGACCGACCGGCAGCGCAAGATCGCCCGCATCCACCGGGTCTTCGACCGGATCGTCGCCGACGTCCGCGCCGGCTACGCGCGCACCGGCGAGGGCCCGCTGATCTCCCTGATGGAACAGGCCGAGGACCCCGCCACCGGCCGCCCCTGGACCGACCGGCAGATCCGCGACGAGCTCCTCACCGTCTACCTCGCGGGCCACGAGACCACCGCCGTCGCGCTCTTCTGGACCCTGATCGCCATCGCCGAGCACCCCCACATCCAGGAGGAGGTCGACGGCGAGGTCGGCCGCGTGCTCGGCGGCGCCCTCCCGGACGCCCGGAGCGCCGAGGAACTCACCTACACCAGGATGGTGGTGGACGAGAGCCTGCGGATGCACCCGCCCATCTGGATCTTCCCGCGCGCCGCCGTCGGCCCGGACACCCTCGACGGCTACGGCATCGAGGCGGGCTCCTCGATCCTGCTCTCGCCGCTGGTGTCGCACCACAACCCCCGCTACTGGGACAACCCGATGGCCTTCGACCCCCAGCGGTTCACCCCCGAGGCCGTCAAGGAGCGCCCGCGCATGGCCTACTTCCCCTTCGGGGCGGGGCCGCGGCAGTGCGTCGGCAACTTCATGGCCCTGCTCGAGCTGCGCACCATCGTCGCGATGATCAACCAGCGCTTCCGGATCAGCCGCATCCCGGGCGACTCCCTCCAGTACGGCTCCCCGGTCATCTCCCTGCGCCCGCTGCGCGACGTCCTGGTCCACGTGCGCTCACGCGACGCGCGCCCGACGCCCTCCACCCGGGAGGCCGCGCCCCTGTCCTGCCCGGTGCGCCACACGGGGAGCTGACGCAGGCACCCCCGCCCGCCGGACGGGCCCGGTCGTACGGCGGCCGCGGCCCGTCCGGCGTCAGCCACGCCCGCGCACGAACGCGCGCAGCAGACCGGGGAAGCGGTACACCCCCATCCCCGGCGCGCCCAGCACCCCCGCGTCGACCAGCGACTCCAGCAACTCCTCGGCCTCCCGCGCCTCCAGGCCCAGACACGCCGCCGCCGACGCCGGCGAGATGTCGGCCGCCTCCGGCCCCGCGAGCAGCCGCAGCGCCCGCGCGTGCTCCACGTCGAGCCCGTCGCAGTCCGCCGCGAACGCCGACTCCAGCGCCGTGCCGCCGCACCTCAGCTCCGCGAAGAGGCGGCCCTCGTCGGCCAGCCGGTCCGCCAGGCGTCCGACCGTCCACACGGGCCGCTCCACCAGCCGCGCCGCCGCGCTGCGCAGCGCCAGCGGAAGCCGCCCGCACAGCTCCGCGAGCCGCGCCCAGTCGGCGTCGGGCGCCGTCCCCCGCTCGCGGCCCGAGGCCAGGACGAGCAGTTCCCGGGCGTCGGCGGGGGAGAGCACGTCGAGCGGCACGTGATCGGTGACCAGCGGCATCGGCAACGGCCGCCGGGCCGTGGCGATCACCCCGGCCGTGGGCGACCCCGGCAGCAGCGGCGACAGCTGGGCCGACGAGGCCACGCCCTCCAGGACCACCAGGACCCGCCTGCCGGCCAGCAGCGAACGGAACGCGGCGGCCCGCGCCTCCAGCCCGTCCGGGACGTCCTCGGCACGCACCCCGCACGACAGCAGGAACTGCCCGAGCACCGCGGCCGGTTCCGCCAGCGGCCCCTCCAGGCGCGCGTGCAACTGACCGTCGGGGAAGTGCTCCGCCACCCGGTGGGCCACCTCCAGGGCGAGCGCCGCCTTGCCCACCCCCGCCATCCCGGACACCAGGCACACCGGCACGCTCCGCCGCCCGGGCGCGGTGAGCGCGGCGGCCATGGCGGCGGCGGGCGCGTCCCGGCCGGTGAGATGCCGCACGGCGGGCGGCAGTTGGGCCGGCCGGGGACGCGGCGGCACCGCCGCGCTGTCGGGGGAGTGCGCGGGGGCGGGGCGCGCGTCGTCGTCGCACTCGCCGTCGAGGATGCGCCGGTGCAGCTCCCGCAGCTCCGCGCACGGCTCGATGCCCAGCTCAGAGACGAGCGCGCTGCGCGCCTCGGCGAACGCCCGGAGCGCGTCGCCCTGCCGGCCCGAGCGGTACAGCGCCCGCATCTGCAGGGCGCGGAGGTTCTCGCGCAGCGGGAACCGCGCGGCGGCGGCCGCGAGTTCGCAGGTCAGCGCGGCATGCCGGCCCAGCTCAAGCTCCAGGGCCCAGCGCTCCTCCATCACACCGATGCGCCGCTCCTCCAGGGCCGTGCGGTTCTCCTGCGCCCAGGGGCCCGCGATGCCGCCGAGCGGTTCGCCCCGCCACAGCGACAGGGCCCGCTCGAAGAGCGCGGAGGCACCGTGGAGGTCTCCCGCGCCGCGCCGCTCCCGCGCCTGTTCGACGGCGGAGGCGAAGGCGTGGACGTCGACACCGGCCTTGTCGATGTGGAGTTCGTAGCCACCCCGCCCCGAAGTGAGGACCCGGGCGTGCGAGCGGGGCGTGCGGTCGGGCTCGAAGACCTTGCGGAGCCTGCTGGCGTAGGTGGACACCAGACCCGGCGCGCACCCCGGTGGATGTTCGCCGTACACGCCGTCGATGAGCCGGTCCCTCGGCACCAGGCCGCCCTGGGTGGCCAGCAGCGCGAGGACGGTGCGCTGCTGCGGCGTCCCCAGGTCTATCTCCGCCTGCCCACGCCAGGCACGGACGGGCCCGAGGAGGCTGATGCGCAGATCGGTACGGCCACGCCCGTCGTCGTAGGAAGCCGCATGGGTCGGGGTCACTCGGACATTCACCATGGACCGGTCATATCCATGAGCGATCAACGGTCGATGAATGAACGGTTGTCCTATACGAACGACTGTTCACCGCAGGTGGCCGTGTGTGAGGCGTGCGAGTGCCGCGCGTGAGTGCCTACGGGGGCATTTTCCGGTTATCTCACCCGGATTGGTGATTTCCCTACGTATAGGGCGAGTTGGGGATTGAAGCCGCTAATGTTCTCGACGGCGCCCCTGCGTGGGCGCCCCCCTTCAAGGAGGAGCCGACGAGGTTGTCGGGTTCGCGGAGGACCCGGAAACAGGGTTCCTCCGGAGCGGTCACCGGCTTTTGGCCGCGCACCGAAAGGGGGGCGCCTGATGCCAGGCCGCCACCGGAAGAAGCCTCTGCATGAGCGAATTGCCGCGGTCATCCGCGAGTTCGTGAGGTGGATGCTACGGAAGTGACCGACCGTCCCTAGCAACATTAGGGACGCCCGGTCGTGATCTTCTGCTTCCGGGGGCCCTCGTTGCGGATGTCGGTCCGCGGCGGGGGCCGTTTTCGTACGTGCGGTGATGCGTGAGGTGGATGCTACGGAAGTGACCGACCGTCCCTAGACATATTAGGGACGCCCGGTCGACAACTTCTGTTTCCGGGAGCCCTCGTCGCGGATTGGGTCGATCCGTGGCGGGAGCCGTTTTCGTACGTGCACCAGCAAAAACTCGGCCAACTGGCGCCCGTACACCCCGCCGGTCTCCCGGCCAGGCGCGGATCAGTTTAGCGTCGATGCCCCCGGCGTGCACCGCCCACAGGGGTGTATCTCTAGGCGGGATCCTCGCCCAGCATCCGCTGGAGGAGGTCGCGCAGGACCGTGCGTTCCCCCGTCGAAAGCCCGGCCAGTGGCTCGCGCGCGAAGTTCAGCGACTCGCGGAGCCGGGCGGCCGTGGCCGTGCCCTCGGGGGTGGCGGCGGCGAGCTTGACGCGCCGGTCGTCCGGGTCCGGGCGGCGCTCGGCCAGCCCGCGGGACTCCAGGCGGTCCACGATCCCGGTCACATTGGACGGCTCGCAGCGCAGCTGCTGGGCGATCCGCCGCATGGGCTGCGGCTCGCCGGCGAGCAGGGCCAGCACCTTCGCCTGGGCTCCGGTGAGGGAGTGCCGGGCGGCGGCCTCCTCGTACTCCGCGTGGTAGCGCGCCACGACGGTCGCGATGAGATCGACCACTTCACGGGTCAGTGCATCAGAACGGGGGACCATGGGCTCCAGGTTACTCCGTTGCTTGACAACATGAAATATCGAGGAGCATGGTTGTTTCACTTGCTGAACCATTAGGAGGCCGCGTCCCATGTCCGCAACCCCCGCCACCGGTCGTGAATGGCATCTCGTCGCCCGCCCGCACGGCTGGCCGAAGCCCGAGGACTTCGCGCTGCGTGAGACCGAGATCGCCGAGCCCGGCGAGGGCCAGATCCTGGTGCGCAACATCCACCTCTCCGTCGACCCGTACATGCGCGGCCGGATGAACGACGTGAAGTCCTACATCCCGCCGTTCCAGCTCGACCGCCCCATGGACGGCGGCGCCGTCGGTGAGGTCGTCGCCTCCCGCTCCGCCGCCTTCGCGCCCGGCGACCACGTCCTGCACGGCCTCGGCTGGCGCGAGTACGCGGTGCTCGACGCCGAGCACGCCGTGAAGGCCGACCCCGCGGTCGCCCCGCTCTCCACCTACCTCGGCGTGCTCGGCATGACGGGCCTGACCGCCTACGCCGGGCTGGTGGAGGTCGCCTCCTTCAAGGAGGGCGACGCCGTCTTCGTCTCCGGCGCCGCGGGCGCGGTCGGCAGCCAGGTCGGCCAGATCGCCAAGCTCAAGGGCGCCTCGCGCGTCATCGGCAGCGCCGGCTCGGACGAGAAGGTCCGGCTCCTGACCGAGGAGTACGGCTTCGACGCCGCCTTCAACTACAAGGAGGGCCCGGTCGCCGAGCAGCTCAAGGCCGCCGCCCCCGACGGGATCGACGTCTACTTCGACAACGTCGGCGGCGAGCACCTGGAGGCGGCCATCGGCTCCCTCAACGTGCACGGCCGGATCACCGTCTGCGGCATGATCGCGCAGTACAACGCCACCGAGCCGACCCCCGCCCCGCGCAACCTCGCGCTGGTCATCGGCAAGCGCCTGCGGATGCAGGGCATGCTCGTCAACGACCACCGCCACCTCCAGCAGCAGTTCGTCCAGGAGGTCGGCGCCTGGGTGCGCTCCGGCGAGCTCAAGTACCGCGAGACGGTCGTCAAGGGCATCGAGCACAACGTCGACGCGTTCCTCGGCATGCTGCGCGGCGAGAACACCGGCAAGATGATCGTCACCCTCGACGCCTGAGCCCAGCCCCCCGCGAGCCGGTTTTCGGCGGCTCGCGGGGGACGCGGCTCACCACACCCCGGGGATGAGCCTGCGGGTACGGGCGGCGTACGCCCGGTACTCCTCTCCCAGGGCGTCGAGCAGCATCCGCTCCTCCACCCGGATCCGGTACGCCACGGCCGCCAGGGCGCACACGGTGAACACGAGCCAGGACAGCGCGTTGCCGAGCAGGGCGGCGAAGCTCAGCAGGGCCAGCAGCAGGCCGCTGTAGGAGGGGTGCCGCACCCATCGGTAGGGCCCGGAGCTGACCAGCCGGTGGCCTTGCTGGATGTGCACCGTGGCCCGGAAGAAGCGGCCCAGCGCGACGATCGACCACAGGCGCAGCGCGATGCCCGCCCAGGCGACGGCCAGCACCACGCCGCCCAGCACCCGGCCGTCGGCGGGGTACGACAGAGCCGTGACCGCGTGGCGCGTGAGCACCGCCACCGCGGCTCCGCCCCAGAACAGCACCCAGATGACCAGGAGGCTGCGCCGCTCGGTCCGCTCGGTGCGCCCGCTGCGCAGCCGCTGCCGGGCCTGCAGCGCCAGCTCCGCGGCCGCCCAGGCCCAGACCGTGCCGATCAGGGCGAAGCCCATGGCCTGGTGCATCACGTCACCTCCGGACCCCGCTTCAAGGGTCGCACCGCCACTCCCCGGTCGCGGCCCGCCGCGGCGGCGGGCGGCGGGCCGCGCAGGTCTCACTCCGCGCTGTCCGGGTGCGAGCGCAGGCCCACTCCCAGGACGCCTTCCCAGTGGGTGAGTTCCTCGACCAGGGGCAGCGCGGAGCCCTTGCCCTCCAGGCTCAGGACGACGTCGGCCTCCTTGATCCTGCCGCGTTCGCGGTGGTCGCCCCGGTCCTCGGCCTCGGCCTCGACGTGCACGTCGGTGACCCGGAAGCCGCGCTTGGTGCACAGCTCCAGCACCCGGCCCAGCAGCCCGCGGCGGGTGCGGTAGGAGAGGCGCAGCTCGACCGGCCCGACGTCGGGGGCGACGGACAGCCGCCTCGTCATCAGCGGATAGCCCCGCACCACGAGGAAGTGCACGACGGTCGCGGCGGCGCCGAGCAGCGGCAGCCCGCCGCCGCAGGCCATGCCGACCGCGCAGGTCAGCCAGATCGTGGCCGCCGTGGTCAGGCCGCGCACGCCGTCGCGGCGGACGAAGATCAGTCCGCCGCCGATGAAGCCGATCCCGGAGACGATCTGCGCGGCGACCCGGGACGGGTCGAGACCCACGCCGGGGATCCCGGTCACGGCGGAGAAGCCGTGGATCGAGACCTCCATGAAGAGCGCGCTGCCCACGCCGACGAGCGTGTGGGTGCGCAGCCCGGCGCTCTTCTGCTGTAACTCGCGCTCCAGCCCCACGAGCGACGAGAGGAGCAGGGCGATGCCCAACTCCACGAATTGACGGACCCCTTGGCCGCTCCCCGTATCGAACAGGGGTGGCGCGGCGACGTACTCGACTATTCGCATCCGTCAATTGTGGCCTGAAATAGCCTTTGTATGTGGACGGTCGTGCCCCCATCTACCGTCCATGCCCGCGCAATGGTTGTGTTCTGGCCCATGAGACTCAATGGGCAACTCCGGACCGCGTCGCTCGCCGCGCTGCTGCTGTGCGCGGCCACCCCGTTCCCCGCTCTGGCGGCCCCCTCGGCCGCCCCTTCCGCCACGGCCGAGGAGCGGCGGCTCGCCGGTCCCGTGCCGCGGGAGATCCTGCGGGACAGCGGGTTCGCCGACGTGACCCCCGCTTTCGGCCGCGACCTGGCCGCCGCCCGTACGCCCGCGCAGGCGCGGAGCGTGGCGGTGCGCGACGGGCAGCGGCTGTGGCGGCGGGCCGTGGACCGGGCGCAAGGGCGGGGCCCGGCCGGGGGCACGCTGAGCCGGGACGACGACCGGCCGCTGTACTGGGCGCGGCTGGGTATGACGCGCGCGCTCCGCGAGTGGAAGCCCGCCTTCCAGCTGTCCGGAAAGCAGCGCACGGACCTCATCGCCGCGGTGGAGCGGACCTCACGCGGCCAGGACTCCGTCGAACTGCCGCCGGGGCGTGGCGTGAAGCGCGTACTGATCACCGGCTTCGACCCGTTCCAACTGGACGCCGACGCGCGGCGCTCCAACCCCTCCGGCGCGGCGGCCCTCGCCCTCGACGGCACGACGATCCGCACCGCCGCCGGCCTCGCGCGCGTCGAGGCGGTCGTCTTCCCCGTGCGCTGGGCGGACTTCGCGGACGGCACGGTCGAGCGGACGCTCCTGCCGTACTTCCGGCCGGGGCCACGGCGCGTGGACCTCTTCACCACCATCAGCCAGGGCCGCCCCGGCCGCTTCGACGTCGAACGCACCAACGGCGCCTGGCGCGGCGGCTACCCCGACAACGCCGGCGTCTCCCGCACGGAGACCGTGCCCGTCCCGCCGGGGATACCCACCGTCCACCCGCAGCCGCAGTGGACGTCGACGACCCTGCCGTACGCGGCGCTCACGGCGGCCCGGACCGGCCCGTATCCCGTCCACGACCACACCGCCGTCACCGAGATCCCGGCGGGCGGCACGACCCCCGTCGACCGCCCCGACGGCCCGACCCCCGGCTCCACGGCCCGCGCGGGCGGCGGAGGCGACTACCTCTCCAACGAGATCGCCTACCGCGCGACGCTCCTCCGCGACGCGCTGCGCTTGCGGGTGCCGGGTGGTCATCTGCACACGCCTGTCCTGGAATTCGGCCCGGACAACGCGGATCCGGCGACGGGGCGGGTGAGCGATCCGGTCTTCGTGCGGAACCGGGTGGCGATCGTGGGTCAGGTGCGGGCGCTTGTCGCGGTGGCGGTGGGTCACGCGGCGGGATAGCCGGGGGAGACCGCCGGGCCCCTGACGGCGCCTGCGGCGGGCTTTTTCCCCTACCCGCCCCTTCCCGAGACTGGGGGCAGACCCCAGACCCCCAGCAACACGGCTTCGCCGCGTTGTCCTCAATCTCCCCCAGCTACCGCTGGGAGGTGCCCCCACGGGCTGGTTGTGCTGGCTACGGTCCGCACAATTCAGCCCGTCCGGCGATTGAGGACGCGCCCGCAGGGCGCTCCCGCCGCAGGCGGCAACGCGACCCGCACTCCATTCACGGCTTGAGCAAAAGCTTTCCCATAGAGCGCCGCCCCGCGAGATCCCGGTGGGCCCGGGCCGCCTCCTCCAGCGCGTACCGGCCCCCGACGGATACATCGATCGCGCCGTCGCTCAACCACCCGAACAACTCCGAGGAACGAAAGAGAAGTTCACCGGGATCCGTGGCGTGGTCATTGAGCGTAGGGCGCGTGAGGAAAAGAGAACCGTGCGAGGCCAGCAGGCGCGGGTCGAAGCCAGGTACGGCGCCCGAGGACTCGCCGAAGAGGACGAAGGTGCCCCGCGGCCGCAGGGACATGAGGCCCGCTTCGAACGTGTCGCGGCCCACGCCGTCGTAGACGACGTCGACACCGCGGCCGTCGGTCAGCTCCCGCACCCGCGCCGCGATGTCGGTGCCGCCCGCCGTGACCAGGGTCTGCCATGCCCCCAGTTCTTGGGCGGCCGCGGCCTTCTCGGGGGTGGAGGCGGTGGCGACGACCCGGACGCCCTGCCGGGTGAGCAACTGGGTCAGCAGCCGGCCGACGCCTCCGGCGGCCGCGTGCACCAGCGCGGTGTCGCCTTCGCGCGCGGGGTGGGTGGAGGTGGTGAGGTAGTGGGCGGTCAGGCCCTGGAGCAGCAGCGCCGCCGCGGTCTCGTCCGTGACGTCCACGGGCAGCGGGACGGCGGCCCGCGCGGGCACCACGACCTGCTCGGCGTAGCTGCCGGGGGCCGCGCACCAGGCGATGCGGTCGCCCGGCGCGAGGGAGGTCACGCCCTTGCCCACGGCCGTCACCGTGCCCGCGCCCTCGGATCCGGGGGTGAAGGGCGGGGCGGGCTTCGCACGGCCCTCGCGCTCGTAGATGTCCTTGAAGTTGACGCCGATGGCCGAGGGGCGGGCCACCACCTCGCCGGGCCCGGGGGCGGGGTCGGGCAGGGTGGCGACGCCGAGGACCTCGGGGCCTCCGTACTGGGTGACGACGATTGCGCGCATGGTTCCTTCCCGGGTGGGGCGAGGGGCGGGGGTGGTCAGGAGCGTCCGGCCGTGCGGGAGGACAGCGCCGCGGGTACGGCCACGACGGCGAGCAGGAAGCCGGCGGCGACGACGCCGAGGCAGATCCGCAGCCCCGCGGGCCCGGGGGAGCCTTCGAGCAGGACGCCGAAGAGCGCGATCGCCACCGCTCCGCCCACCTGGCGCAGGGCGTTGAGCGCGCCGGAGGCCAGGCCCGAACGGTCGGCGGGCAGCGCGCCGAGCACCACGGCGGGCAGGCTCGGCCCCATCAGCCCCGCGCCGAGCCCGAGCAGGCCGCTGCCGCAGAAGAAGACCCACCAGGCGAGGTGCTCGCCGAGCGGCAGCAGCGCGCAGGCGCCGGCCGCGGCGGCGAGCGCGCCGCCGATCAGCAGCGGGCGCGGGCCGGTGCGGGTGACCGCGCGGGCCAGGACGAAGGAGGCGAAGGCCCACAGCGTGGCGAAGGGCACGAAGGCGAGACCGGCGCCGAGGGCGTCGAGCCCCCAGGCGTTCTGCAGCCGCAGGGAGAGCGCGAACTGCGCGCCGTAGGCGCCGAACTGGAACAGCGCGCCGATGGCCAGGCCGCAGGCGAACCGTGGCCGGACGAGCAGGTCCAGGGGCAGTACGGGGGCCTTGACGCGGCGCTCGACCGCGATGAACGCCACGGCCGAGCAGGCGGTGATCACCAGCAGGACCCAGGTCACGGCGCTGTCCCAGCCGAGAGCGCCGCCCTCGATGAGCGCGCCGATGCCGCAGCCGACGACCGCGACGACCAGCGTCTGCCCGGCCGGGTCCAGGGCCGCTTCCCGGGTGGCGGAGGCCGGCACCTGAATCCGCGTCAGCCACCAGGCGAGCAGGCCGATCGGCACGTTGATCAGGAAGACCGAGCGCCAGCCGACGGCCGTGGTCAGCACGCCGCCGAGGACGGGACCGAAGACGAGGGCGAGGGAGCTGACGCCACCCCAGATGGTGAGGGCCTTGGCCCGCCGGGCGGGGTCCGGGTACATCTTGGCGATCACCGCGAGGGAGGCGGGCAGGAGTCCGCCGGCGGTGACACCCTGGAGCACCCGGGCGACGACGAGGAAGTCGAGGCCCGGGCTGACCGCGCAGGCCGCGGAGGTCACGACGAAGCCCAGCAAGGAGACCTCGAACACCCGCCGGGCGCCCCAGCGGTCGCTGATCGCGCCCCCGCTGAGCAGGAAGGCGGCCAGGGTGATGGTGTAGCCGTTGAGGATCCACTCCAGCCCGGCCAGGCTGCCGGCGAGGTCCTCGCGGATGGCGGGCAGGGCGACGTTGAGGGCGCTGCTGTCCATCAGGACCATGAAGAAGCCCAGGCAGACGGCGAAGAGGGCGAGCGCGCCGACGCGCGGGGCGGTGGTGTCCGGTGGTGGGTGTCCGGTGGTCATGTCCTGGGGGGACAGCGAACTGCCGGGCATGGCACACCACCGGACTTCCTGGGACGACTACAGTGTTTGATGGAGGTCGATCACTGTGAATGTAAGACCCGAGTCGAACACCGAGTCAAGTCCCTTGGGCTGTACACCTGATGAGGTCAAGCCACCGGAAGAGGGGCGCGCCTCGTCGCGCCGCGCCCGGAATCTCTCGCATGTCCATCCCGCCGATGTGACCCTCGGCGAGGCGCTCCTGGCCCTGGCCGATCCGGTGCGGCGCACCATCGTGCGCGAGCTGGCGGGGGAGACCGACTGGTCACGGGCCTGCGGCACGTTCGAGCTGCCCGTCACCAAGGCGACGCGCAGTCACCACTTCGCGGTGCTGCGCGACGCGGGCGTGGTGGAGCAGCGGGACGTGGGCCCGCGCCGCCTGAACAGGCTGCGCAAGCCGGAATTCGACATCGTCTTCCCCGGGCTGCTGGACCTCGTCCTGCGCGAGGGGATCACCGACGAACAGTGAGCCGCTGGTGAAGGCGCGGCGGCAGCCTTACGCGAGGCCGTGCGGCGCCGGGAGCCCGTACGCCTCGTGCGGACGCGCCCCGGCGGGCCGCCCGGACCGCAGGACCCCGTGCAGCAGGATCTGCAGGAGGGACTCCAGCTCCGTGTGCAGGCACACCCCGGTGCCCCCGGCCTGGGCCCAGCGGTAGAGCACGCCCAGATAAGCGTCGCGCACGACGTTGCTCACCTGCGGGGGCGAGAGCTCCGGGCCGAGCTCGCCGTGCGCGACCCCGGCGGCGATGATCTCCTCGAAGACCTCGCAGGCGTACGGCTCCTCGAGGAGCGGCCGCCCGGCCTTCGCCCAGGCCATGAGCATGGCGATGGTCGTCTCGCGCTCCTCCTCGTTGATGTCGGCGAGCGCGGTCATGCACCGCCGCAGCCGCGCCTCGGTGCGCTCGTACGCGCCGGGCGGTGTCGAGGCGTCCAGCCGCTCCCGGAGCAGGGCGCGGCGCTGCAGTCCCCACTCGCCGATCAGGTCTTCCTTGCGGTGGAAGTAGTTGAAGAACGTCCCGCGGGCCACGTCGGCGAGTTCGGCTATCTCGTCGATGGACGTGCGGTCGTAGCCCTGCTCCGCGAACAGGGTGAGCGCCGAGGAGTACAGCCGCTGCCGGACCTTCTGCTTGTTGCGCTCCCGACGGCCCGGGGGACGCACGAGTCCGCAGGAGACGTTCTCCATCGTCATTCTCCGTTCAGGAGGGCGGCGTCCGCCCTGGATGGCCCCACGGGCGCGTGGTCGGTGCGGGCGGGGGCCGCGGGCACACCCTAGGGCGCCGGTGACGCGCGGGGACCCCGCGGGGCGGACCAGGATGGGAAAACTTATACCAGAGGTCAACTCTGTGTCACAGAGCCGCTTCGGACCGTTGATGTCCGGCCGGGGCGGCGTGCCGCCGCGCGGGTTTCGGTTCCTGTGCCGGAAGGCGGTCGCGGGAACGCCGGCGGACCTTCCGGGCGGCGCCGCGGAATTCGGCCGGAAAACGCCCCTCGGGGGGCGCGGGCGCCATCGGTTCTCGAGGGTGCCGTGTTCGTGCGGGGTGGATATCCGCCCCGGTCCAGGATTCGGTTGTCTCTTTGGGTCGGACGGTCGATCGACGCCGGAATGTTGGCATCCGATTCCTTTGTCGAGCCGTATGTCATGCGAAGCGTGATTTGCTGGCGCGAATCAGTCCTGTGGAATTTTCGCGGAAGGTGATCCGGTAGGGAATGACCCGGAAATGGAAAAGGTTGATAATTGATTTATGTGCGACCGTTGTGTTTGTTTAGAGGCTCGCTTCGCGGCGACGGTCCGAGCGTCGTCGAATTGTTCGCCGGGTTGAATGCAAAGATGAACTCAGGCGCAAGTTTAATCCTCAACTGCCCCAACCAAGGGGCCACTTGAGGTCTGCTATGCGTGACTCTGTACGGTGATCGGGGGAAATTTCCATGCATGGTGCACACTTTTTGCGAACCCTTGACAGGGGTAAATACTGACCCGAGTACAAGATTGTTCTAACGTCGGCGGTATTCTGTCGCCGCACAACTGGGGGGTGTGTTCCAGTGGAGGGCATACGTGACGCCGAAACGGCCGGCCGCGAGTCATGGGCCGAACAGCGACGGCGTGTCGGTCTGCTGACCGACCGGGAGGCCCAGGTGTTCCTGTTGCTGGGTGCCGGTTATTCGAACCGCAGTATTTCCGCGCGGTTACGGGTTACCGAAGGTACGGTCAAGGCGCACGTCGCGCAGATTCTCTGCAAGCTCCGCGTCGAGTCCCGGCTGCAGGCCGGTCTGGTCTCGTACGCGCATCAGCTGTTCAACGAAAGACCAATAGCCGCGGGTTGAGGCCGTCGGATAGAAATCTTCTGGGCGGCGGCCGGACGTTCCGCCCCGGCTCCCGCCGCAAGGGCGGGGGGCGGGGTGCCAGCCATGCTCAGCGACGTCGATTCCCACGGTCGCCGCCCCTGTCCGCTCTCCGGAAGGCGCCGGGGAGCCGTTCCAGGAAGTCGAGGAACGACAGGCCCGGATCGATCCAGGAGAACCTGTGTCCGTTACCGATGCCCATCCGCGGCAGGCGGGTCCGGCCGCCGCCGCGGTCCCCGGCCCCAGGGAGACCATGCGGGGCCTGCCAGGGCTCCTCCAGCCGCCGCTCACCGTACTCACCGGCAAACCCCTGGCCGGACAGGCCCCGTTCGGCTGGTCGCCGACCTTCCACCTCGCCGCCGCGGTCGCCGCGATGGCCGTCGGCGCGGCCGTCGGCGCGACCGGGTGGGCGCTGGGGTCCTGGTATCTGTTCCTGCTGCTGCCGGGCTGGGCCGTCACCCTGCACGGCATGCGCAACCTGCGCATGATGGTCTACCACCAGTGCTCGCACAGGAACATGTACCGCAAGCGCAAGCTCGACGCCGTCATCGGCCGGGCGACCTCCAGCCTGCTGGTCATCCAGAACTTCGAGCGCTACAGCCGCGAGCACGTCAGCGACCACCACGCCGCCCACCACATGACCCTGCGCGACCCCACGGTGCAGGCGTTCCTCGTCAGCCTCGACCTGCACCCGGGCATGACACGACGTCAGATGTGGCGCCGCGTCCTAGGGAAGCTGGTGTCGCCGCGCTTCCATCTCGCCTTCGCGTACTCCCGCACCCGCTCCTTCTGGAACAAGTCCGCCACCAGCGAGAAGGTCACCTCGGTGGTGCTGTACGGCGCCGTGGCCGCCGCCACGATCGCCACCGGGACGTGGGACGCCCTGCTCGTCGTCTGGTTCATCCCGCTGATCCCGCTCTTCCAGGTCAGCAACACCCTGCGGCTGTGCGTCAAGCACACCTTCCCGCCCGTCGGCACCGAAGTCCGCCGCGGCCGGGAGTACTTCGCCTCCCTCACCAACGCCATCTTCATCGGCGAACCCGCCCCCGACCCGGCCCTTCCCGCGGGGCGGCGCGCCGCGGCCTGGCTCCGCTGGGCCCTGCGCATGGCGTTCGTCCACGCGCCCTCGCGCTATCTGGTCCTCACCGGCGACACCGTCGTCCACGACTACCACCACCGCGCCCCCTCCAGCCGAGACTGGGCCGACTATCTCTTCGCCCGGCAGCGGGACGTCGACGCGGGCCACCCCGGCTGGCCCCCTTACCACGAGGTGTGGGGCCTGGTCCCGGCGATCAGCTATGTCTTCGACTCCCTCGCGGCCGCCGACGCCGAGGAGTACGACGTCACCCGGCTGCGCTCGGTCAGCAAGCGCGAGCTCTTCGCCGCCTTCGACGACTGAACCCGCCCGGCCCGCCGCCCCCCACCCGCAGCACGCATCCGAAGGAGCAGCACCCCCATGTCGCACAGCGAACGCCGCCTCGTCATCCTCGGAGTCGCGGCCAGCGACAGCCACGCCGTCGCCAACCACCTCATCGCCCACGCCCTGCGCGGGCTCGGCTTCGAGGTCGAGAACCTCGGGACCTGCACGCCCGTCGAGGAGTTCGCCGAGGCGTGCGAGCGGCACCCCGAGGCCGAGGCCGTCATCATCGGCAGCCTCAACGGCCATGTCCACGAGGACCTCCGCGACCTGCCCGCCGCGCGTGAGGCGGGCCGCATCACCTGCCCCGTCATCGTCGGAGGCAACCTCTCCGTCGGCAGCAAGAAGGACCCCAAGGACCTGGAGCGCCTGCGCGCCCTGGGCGTGGACCGCATCCTCCGCGACCCGGAGCAGCTGCTGTCCGCCCTCGACGAGCTGCGCGCGAGCCGGACGGCTGAGCGGGAGCGCCTGCTCGTGGCCTCATGACCAAGGTCAGCTATCTGCCGGGACACCCCGCGGGCCCCGGCGCGGAGGCCCTGCCGCCCCTCGCGGAATCCGTCGACTACATCACCTCCCTCGGCAAGCCCACCGCCGCCCGCGTCCTCATGGACGCCCGTGAGGCGGGCCGGGTCGCCATCCAGCCGCGCTGCGGCGTCGGCGGCCACGAGGAGATGAAGGCCCTCCTGCGGGAACTGGAGGACCAGGCGGCCCCCGACATCCTCACCCTCACCATCGACTCGCACACCCGCCTCAAACGCTTCGAGCAGGCCCTGCGCTCCCTCAACCGGGCGCCCGCCGACCTCAACGGCTACCCCCTGGTCAGCCACGGCTATCAGCGCGGCAGGGACATGAACGAGTCCGTCGCGGCCCCGCTGGAGATCCGGCACGGCTCGCCCGACGCCCGCATCCTCTTCGACGTCGCCGTCGCCTCCGGCATCACCTCCTTCGAGGGCGGCGGCATCTCCTACAACCTGCCGTACTCCAAGGCCGTCCCGCTCGCGGAGTCCCTCGCCGCGTGGCAGGCCGTCGACGAGGTGTGCGGCGAGGCCGCGGACCTCGGCCTGGTCATCGACCGCGAACTCTTCGGCACGCTGACCGCCGTGCTCGTCCCGCCCTCGATCAGCCTCGCGATCAGCGTCATCGAAGCGGTCCTCGCCGCCCGCGCGGGAGTGCGCTGCGTCTCCGTCTCGTACCCCCAGAGCGGGCACCTCGTCCAGGACGTCGCCGCCCTGCGGGCGATCCCCGCGCTGGCCCGCACCTATCTGCCCGCCGGGGTGGAAGTGCACGCCGTACTCCACGAGTTCATGGGGGTCTTCCCCAAGAAGCGCGGCAACGCGGAGGACCTGATCTTCTACGGCGCGCTCGTCGCCCGGCTGGGCGGCGCGTCCAAGCTCATCACCAAGACCTACCAGGAGGCGTTCGGCATCCCCGACACCCGCGCGAACGTCGAGGGGCTGCGGCTGGCCGACCGCGCCAACTCGCCGCTGCTGGGCTTCGTCACCGTCGACGAGGAGCGCGTCGCCGACGAGCTCGCCTGGATACTCGCCGAGGTCGCCGACATCGTCGAACCCGTGCTCGCCGCCCCCCGCACGATCACCGCGGTCGTCGACGCCTTCGCGGCCGGCCGCCTCGACATCCCCTTCAGCGCCAGCCGCTACGCCAAGTCGGAGATCATCCCCAAGCGCGACGCCGAGGGAGCCATCCGCTATCTGTCCACGGGCTCGCTCCCCTTCGGCGACCGCACCCGGCGGCACAACAGCGAGCTCCTCAAGGGCGCCGACAGCGCGGACCCCGTCATCGGCTCCCTGCTGACCGGCCTCACCGACGACATCAACTACTTCCCCGCCCTCTTCCGGGAAGCGAAGGGCGAGGAAGCCGAGTGACCGTTCCCGCCCTCGTCCTCCCCGGCGACGGCGCCTGGACCCCCGCCGGCCGGACCCCGCCGGCCTCCACCTTTCGCTTCAGCTAGGAGAGCTCGTATGTCAACGGAAGCAGAACCCCTGCGCATCTGCGTCGTCGGGGCCGGGCCGAGGGGGACCGTGGTGCTGGAGCGGATCTGCGCCAACGCCCCCGAACTCGCGGGCGGTACGCCGGTCGAGGTGCACGTCGTGGATCCGCACCCGGCCGGCGGCGGCCGGGTCTGGCGGGCCGGGCAGTCGCGCCGGCTGCTGATGAACACCGTCTCCGGTGACGTGACCGTCTTCCCCGACGCCAGCGTCACCTGCGAGGGCCCGCTGACATCCGGGCCCACGCAGTACCAGTGGGCCCGCATGGTCGCCGAGGGCGAGGTGACCGGAGTGACCGAGGAGACGAAGGCCGAGGCCGCGCTGATGGAACCGTGGTCGTACGCCTCCCGGGCCTTCCAAGGGGAATACCTCGGCTGGGCGTTCGCCCGCATCGCGCGCGACGCGCCCGCCGGGGTCCGCGTCCAGGTGCACCGGACCCGGGCCACGTCGGTCACCGAGACCCCGGACGGCACACAGCGGGTGCGCCTGGACGGCCGCGACCTGCCCCTGGAGGCCGACGCCGTGGTCCTCGCGCAGGGCCACTACGACGTCGCGCCGACGGAGAAGCAGGCCGCGCTCACCGCGTTCGCCGCCCGGCACGGCCTGCACTACGTGCCGCCGAGCAGCCCGGCGGAGGCGGACCTGACACCGATCGGCGCCGGCCGGCCCGTGGTCCTGCGCGGCCTCGGGCTGAACTTCTACGACTACATGGCCCTGCTCACCGAGGGCAGGGGCGGCCGCTTCGTCCCGCGCGCCGACGGCGGGCTGACGTATGTGCCGAGCGGCGAGGAGCCGGTCATCCACGCCGGATCCGGGCGCGGCGTGCCCTACCGCGCGCGGGCGGAGGTCCGCCAGGAGATCGTGCCCCGCTACCAGGCGACCTTCCTGTCGGCCGAGGAGATCGCCCGGCTCAGGGGCGGGGCGGGCACCGGCCGCACCGACTTCATGCGCGACCTGTTCCCCCTGGTGTCGAAGGAGGTCGCCTGGAACTATTACGGCGCGCTCCTCCGGTCGAGCGACCCGGCCGGACACGCCCGGCTGCTCGCCGAATACCCGCGCCACGCGTGGGGATCCCCGGAGATGGAGGCGCTCCTGAGCGAGCTGGTGCCCGATCCGGAGCTCCGCTGGAACTGGACGACCCTCGACCGGCCCGCCGGCCGGCGGGAGTTCACCGGCGCGGCCGACTACCGCGAGTGGATACTCGGCGTCCTCGACGAGGATCTGCGGCACTCGGACCTGGGCCCGTCCACGAGCGCCGTCAAGGCGGCCGCCGCGGTCATGCGCGACCTGCGCGACGAGGTGCGGCAGGTGATCTCCCACCGGGGCCTGAGCGGCGCCTCCTACCGCGACCACATCGACCGCTGGTTCAGCGGGCTGAACAACTACGCCGCCAGCGGACCGCCCGCCACGCGCGTCCGGCAGCTGCGCGCCCTGGTCGAGGCGGGCGTCGTCCAACTGCTGGGCCCGGACATGCGGGTGACGACGGACGAGGAGTCGGGCGCCTTCGTCGTCGACTCGCCCCAGGTGCCGGACGCCAAGGTGCGGGTGACCGCGCTCGTGGAGGCCCATCTGCCCGTCACCGACGTGCGGCGGGCCACCGACCCGCTGCTGTCGTCGCTGCTCGCCTCGGGAGGGTGCCGGGCCCACTTCATCCCCGACGCGACCGGGCCCGGATACGAGACGGGCGGGCTGGACGTCACCGATGTGACCTTCCAGGTCGTCGACCGCCAGGGCACACCGCACCCGGCCCGCTTCTCCTACGGGCCCCCGGTGGAGTCGGTGCAGTGGGTCACCGCGATCGGCGCCCGTCCGCACGTCAACTCCCGCACGCTGCTCCAGGGCGACTCCATCGCCCGGTCCTGCCTCAAGCTGGGGATGAGCCGCCGCGTCACGGCCCCGGCCGGGCGGGACGCGGAGCTGACGGCGCCCGCGCGCTGACGGCAATGAGCCGGTGAGGGGCGGGTCCCTGGACCCGCCCCTCCGCCGTTCACTCTTCTCCGCCGTTCACTCTTCTCCGCCGTTCACTCTTCTCCGCCGTTCACTCTTCTCCGCCGTTCACTCTTCGTCCGGCGCGCTCCCGTGGACCTCGTGGACCGCCCTCATCAGCGCGATGCCCGCCGGGCCGCCGGCGTAGGCGGCGCAGTGGACGGCGACTTCGGCCATGTCCTCGACGGAACACCCGTTGCGCCGAGCCGCGCCGACATAGAGACGCAGCTCCTCGGGCCGGTTCAGGACGGTGAGCAGCGCGAGGTTGAGGAGACTGCGCGTCCGCCGGTCCAGACCCTCGCGCGCCCAGACCGATCCCCAGTTGTACGTGGTGATCATGTCGTAGAGCGGCTTCGCCGGCGGCCAGTTGCTCAGCGCGGAGCCGACGTGCTCGTCGCCGAGCACTTCTCTGCGGATGCGGCTGCCTGTCGCGTACGGCTCGGGTGTCGATGCGGAGGTGGCAGGCATACGGATCCCCTTGTCCTATGGGTGGTCACCCACGTTTCTACCCGCGGAGCAGGGGCGAGGGGTACCCGACTTTGGTGCAAGAGGCGGCGGGTGAACGGTCGGCGGCGCGGTACGCGCGGCGGTATTCGGTGGGCGGGATGCCGACGCTGCGGGCGAAGTGGAGGCGGAGGTTGCCCGCGCCGCCCAGCCCGCACTGTTCGGCGATCCGGTCCATCGGCTGGTCGGTGGTCTCCAGCAACTCCTTGGCGCGGGCGATGCGCTGGGCCTGGAGCCACTGGAGCGGTGTGGTGCCGGTGGCCTCGTGGAAGCGCCGCGTCAGCGTCCGTACGCTCGTGCCGGCCTGCCGGGCCAGCCGGGGCGCGGTGAGCGGCTCGTGGAGGCGCTCGGCGGCCCAGTGCAGCAGCGGGGCGAGCCCGCTGTCGGTCTCCGTGGGTGGCACCGGCGTCTCGATGTACTGGGCCTGCCCGCCCGGCCGGTGGGCGGGGACGACCAGATGCCGGGCGACGGAACCGGCCACCCGGGAGCCCAGGTCCTTGCGCAGCACGTGCAGGCACAGATCGATGCCCGCGGTGCCTCCGGCGCTGGTGAGGATGTCCCCGTCGTCGATGTAGAGGACGGTGGGGTCGACCTCGACGCGCGGATAGCGCGCGGCCAGCAGCGGCGCGTGGTCCCAGTGCGTGGCGGCCCGCCGCCCGTCGAGCAGCCCGGCCGCCGCCAGCACGAAGGCCCCCGAGCACAGGGAGACGAGCCGCGCGCCGCGCTCATGGGCCTCCCGGACCGCCTCCAGGAGCCGCGCGGGCGGCTCGCCGCGGACGTCCGCGCTGGCGGGCACGATGACGGTGTCCGCCTCGACGATCTCCCGGTAGCCGTACGGGGTGTGCGTGGTGAACCACTGCCGCGCGGGGGCCGTTCCGGTCTCCGTGGGGTTGCAGAGCCGGAAGTCGTACCAAGGGGTGTGGAGATCCGGGCGTGGAGTGCCGAACACATGGCAGGGCACGGCGAGTTCGAGGATCGGCATGCCGTCGGTCACCGCCACGGCCACGCGACCGGGGCCGCCGGGCTGCTGAGTCATGGCAGCAATCTAGCGACTCATGGCAGATCTGCCACTCGAAGAGGCGGCCGCGGGCGCCGACAGTGGGAAGTGCCCCGATTCGGACCCACGGAGAGACGACGGATCACGTTCATGACCTCGACCCCCCAGACGACGAAGGCGGATGCGGCCGCCTCCGCCTCCACTGCCGCGGACCCCCGGCGCTGGCTGGTGCTGACCGTCGCGTCGGCCGCCCAGTTCCTCGCGATCCTCGACCTGTTCGCCGTCACCGTGGCCTTCCCCGCCCTGGAGAAGTCCTTCCCCACGGCCTCGCTCGCCTCCATGTCCTGGGTGCTCAACGGCTACACGATCGTTCTCGCCGCGCTCCTCGTCCCCGCCGGGCGGCTCGCGGACGAGACGAGCCGGAAGGCCAGCTTCCTCATCGGCATGGTCCTCTTCGGGTTGTCCTCGGTCGGCTGTGCCGTCGCTCCCGGCCTGACCGTGCTGATCATCGCCCGTGTGGTGCAGGCGATCGCCGCCGCCGTCCTCGTGCCCACCTCCCTGGGGCTGGCCCTGCCGGCCTTCCCCGAGCATGAGCGCTCCACGGCCATCGGCATCTGGACGGCGGTCGCGGCCGTCGCCGCGGGCAGCGGACCGGTGCTGGGCGGCCTGCTGGTGGAGATCGACTGGCGGTGGATCTTCATCATCAACGTCCCCGTCTGCGCCGTCGCCGTGCTCGCCGGCGCGCGCCTGCTGCCCCGGGTGCCCCGCAAGGCGGCGCAGGGCCTCGACCTGCTCGGATCGGCGCTCATCCTCCTCGCGTCCGGCGCGCTGACCATGGCCTTCGTCGAGGCGCCCGACTGGGGCTGGACCGCGCCCGGCACGCTGGGCTGCTTCGCGGCCGCCGTGGTGCTGCTGCTCGTCTGCCTGCGGCACATCCGCCGCACCGCGGACCCGATCATCAGCCCCACGCTGTTCGCGAGCCGGCTCTTCAGGGTCGGCGCCATCGGCATCTTCGTCTACTACCTGGCGTTCGCCGCCATGCTCTTCGAGGCCGCCCTCTTCCTGACCGGGCAGTGGCACTACTCCGTCCTGCGGGCGGGCCTGGGCATCGCGCCCACCCCGGTCACCGTGATGATCCTCTCCGCGCTCTCGGGAAAGATCATCCGCCGCGTCGGCGCCCGGACCTCGGCGGTGGCCGGAGGCGTGGTCTTCGCCGCGGGCTGCGCGTGGTGGCTGACCGCGGCCGGCCCCTCGCCGCACTACGCGGCGGCCTACCTCCCGGGAGCGATCCTCGTCGGCGCGGGCAACGCCCTCATCCAGCCCGCCCTCTTCGGCGCCGCGAGCGTCCTCCCGGCCGAGCAGCTCTCGGTGGGCTCGGGCACGCTGATGATGTCCCGCCAGATCGGCTCGGCGCTGGGCGTCGCTCTGCTCACGGCTCTGCTGGGCAGTTCGGGGCATCCGGCGATGTCCGCGTTCCGGCATGGGTGGGTGTTCATGATTGTCTGCGCGTTGTCGGCGGCGGGGGTGGGGCTTCGGTATCGGGGGCGGGATTGAGCGTGCCTGTTGCCGTGGGCGGGGGCGGGATTGAGCGTGCCGCCGTTGTCTGGTGCGGGTTGCTTGCGCCTTGCGGTTCGGGTGGCCTCAATCTCCCCCAGCGGCAGCTGGGGGAGATTGAGGACGCGGCCTCAGGCCGCTCCCGCCGCAGGCGGCAACGGACCCGCCGCTCGGGGTCCGGGGCGCAGCCCCCCGGCGAACTCGGCGGTCAGCTCGCGGCAGAGCGTCTCGAAGACCTGGGGCGCGGCGCCGCCGCCGTTGGTGAGGAGGGCGACGGCGAAGCCCTTCTCGGGGACGGCCCGCAGACAGGCGAGCTGGCCGGACGTACCGCCGTCGTGGCCGAAGCCGCGCGCGCCGTCCCATTCGAAGAGGCCCCAGCCCAGCCCCCAGTGGGCGCCGAGGGACCACTGGTCGGGCACCTCGGCCTCGCGGTGGAGCATCGCCGCCACGGCGGCGGGGGAGAGCACCCGTGTGCCGTCCGGCGCCGTGCCGCCGTCGATGAACAGCCGGGCGAACCGCACCACGTCGGCGGCCGTGGCGCTGATCCCGCCGTAGGGGCCGGCGGAGCGGGGCAGCATGTCCCACCGCGGGGTGGGGACGGGGTCCTCGCCCGGGGCGCCCACGTGCCCCATCGCCGCCCGGAAGCGCAACACTTCCTCGGGCAGGGTCATCGTGCGGCCGAGGCCGAGCGGGGCGAGGAGCAGCTCCTTGAGTGCCTCGTCCCAGGTCTTGCCGGTGACGACCTCGATGATCCGGCCGAGGATGGTGTAGGCGGCGGTGGAGTACGACACGGTGGCGCCGGGCGAGCTGGTCATGCCGATGCCTCGCGCCGCCTCGACGTAGCGGGCCAGGCAGTCGTCGTCGCGGCCGGTGTCCTCGGCGAAGTCGCCCTCGATGCCGCTGGTGTGGCCGAGCAGTTGGCGCGGCGTGATCGTACGGGACGCCTCCGCGTCGGCGACGGCGAAGTCCGGCAGGACGTCCACGACGGGCGCGTCCAGGTCGAGCCTTCCGGTGTCGGCGAGCAGCACGGCGAGCGCGGCCGTGTAGCCCATGCTGATCGAGCCGATCTGGAACACCGAGTCCGTGGTCGCCTCGACACCGGTGCCGGTGTGCAGGATGCCGCTCGCCAGCTCGTGGATCTCCCTGTCGGCGAGCACGGCCAGCGCGGCGCCCGGGACGCGGTGGGCGGCCAGCAGCCGGTCGAGCCGGGCCTGCCAGCGGGCGGCGTCGAAGCCGCTCGGGGTCACCACGCCCAGCGCGCGGTTCACGACCCGGTCCACCTCGCGGTTCGTCCGCTCCATGAGCTTGGCCACCTCGTCGTCGACGAGCCTCGACACCTCGCGGTAGACGTTCTTCACCTCCTCGTCCACGACCCTCGACACTTCCCGGTACACGTTCTCCGCCATGACGTATTCCCCCCAGGGATGTGTGCGGTGATGAAGCGGGGCGGGGTCAGGCCGTCTGCCGCGCGGCGGGCGCGCTCGCCCCCGTGAAGCCGAAGACGCGCCGGGCCAGCGTGTGGACCAGGAGGCCGAGGACGAAGCCGTACGCCGTCACCATGCCGTGCCCGTTGGACTGCGCGAACCACATGGCCAGGCCGAGCACGGGCGCGGCGATCGCGAGGAGCGCGTCCTTGCGGTCGCGGCCGCGCAGCAGGAGGCCGGCGGCCAGGGTGGCGGCGAGGAAGTACGTCGCGCCCGAACTCCCGGCGAAGTTGCGGGGGTCCGTGCTGCCGCCGGTCTGGCCGAAGAGCGCGTCGATGTGCTCCGGCAGGAGGATGCCCGCGGCGAACAGCAGCACCATCAGGGGCGCGCCCCAGAACCACTCCGCCAGCGCGGCGATGACGGCGAGGGTGGCGATGTTCCACGCCCCGCCGAGGAACCCGCCGTTCTGCATGAAGACCGAGGTGACGACGCGCCACCAGCCCGACTTGTCCGGGTCGCTGTCGAAGGTGTCCATGGCACCCGACCAGCACAGCTGGGTGACGACCCCGGCGAGCGCGATCCCGGTCAGCCCGGCCGCGGCCCAGGGCGTCCGGCGCCGGCGCAGGGTGTCCTCGCCGATGAGGGCCAGACCCCCCTTGAACATCAGAACCATCAGTGCCGCCGTGGTCACGTTGAACAGCAGTGCGCCCATCGCCACCAGCCCCCCCTCGAACGCCGTGTTGTTTGTGCTGGACACGACAGTAGCCCGGGTGGGGGTCAGTTTCAAACACTGTTTGAAAATTGTGGTTAGGCTGAGCCCATGAAGCTGACCGCAGACCGGATCATCGACGCGGGCATGGCTGTGTTCGCCGAGTCCGGCTACCACGGGTTGTCCATGCGACAGGTGGCGGAGCGCCTGGGCGCGCACGCCGGGAGTCTCTACTACCACGTGCCCAGCAAGAGCGCGCTGCTCCGGCTGATGGCGGACCGGGTGGCCCGCCAGGCGTACGACGCGGGCACCGCGGCCCTCGCGGCCCTGCCCGAACAGGCCGGCTGGCAGGCCCGGATCGAGGCTCAGGCGACGACCCTCCGGCAGAGCCTCCGCCGGCACACAGGCGGCGCGATCATGTTCGCCGACAGTCCGAAGGTGCTCAGCGCCGGGGCGCTCTCACTGATGGAACGCCTGCTGCGCACCCTGACCGACGCGGGCGTTCCCGAGGAACACCTCATCGTCGCGGCCGACAGCCTGCTCAGCCACATCACCGGCTACGTGCTCCAGGAACAGAGCGAGTCCCCCGCCACCCCGGTCACCGCGGAGGACGCGGCCACCCTCCAGGAACGCTTTCCCCTGACCGTGGCGGCGGCGGCCGCCTACGGCCAGGACGAGAAATTCACCCGCAGCGTGCGCATGCTGTGCGCGGGGATCGGGACTCTGATCGACCGGCCCCGCGTCAGCGGGACGAGTCCCGCCGCAAGCGTCTGAACGTCAGCGCCGTCAGCGCCGCCACCGCGACCGGCAGCCACACCAGCGTGTCCCACGGGATCAGTTCGGCCGCGGCCAGCGCGCACAGGAAAGGGGTCGTGAGGAGGACGGGGAGCGTCGACGCGAGGGCCGTACGGGAGTCGGGGGTCATGGGAAAGGGCTCCTTCAGGTGCGGGCGCGGCGGGCCGCGTCGAGGTAGGTGGTGAGGTCGTGCCAGCCGTCGGCGGGGGCGGGCTCCTTTGACATCGCGGCCGGGTCGGCGCGCCACGCGCCCCGTACACCGGCGGAGATCCCGGCGTCGCCGCCCGTGAACAGCGCGCTCAGCTCGTCCATGCGGTCCACGACCCGCCGGACCTTCTTGTCGGTGGGCGGGACCCCGGACGTGCGGAGCCGTTCGGCCCTGCGGTGGAGCTCGGGCCACTCGACTTCCAGCAGATAGTGCCGGGCGGGCCCCACGGCGGCGGCGCGGGCGCCCAGTTCGCGGATCTGGTCGTCGTCCAGGTGCTCGCGCAGGGCGCGCCGGCCCTCGGGGCTGGTGCCGCCCGTCGCCCGCAGCGCGTCGAGCAGGAGCTCCCCGCCCGCGGCCGGCCGGTCCGTGGCGAGCGCGTCGCCGAGCCGTACGAGCCGCTGCCGCAGGGTGTCGAGCGCGGCGATGGACGCCTCCACCTCCGCCAAGTGGTCGCGGACCAGCCGCTCCGGGTCCACGCCGGTGTCGAGGCAGACGGCGATGCTCTCCAGGCTCAGCCCGAGCCCGCGCAGGGCCAGCACCTGGTACAGCCGCGCGAGATCGCCCTCGGTGTACTCCCGGTGCCCGCCCGCCGTGCGCCGCGAGGGGCTGAGCAGGCCGATGGTGTCCCAGTGATGCAAGGTCCGCACGGTGAGCCCGCATGCCTCGGCCAGGGGCCCGACCTTCCAGGTGGAAGTGATCATGTCTCCACCATGCATCCTCACGCGACGTGAGGTTCAAGCGCACTGGAGTCCCGCTTCCTCCTGGGTGACCCTGGAGTCCTCGGCAACGCCCCGCCACGCGCCGCAGGAGGACCCGTGTCCGACGAACGTGACCGTGAGCTCGCCGTGGACGCCGCGCTCCGCGCGCTCCGCCTCGACGACAAGGCCCGGCTGCTCGCCGGGGACGGGATGTGGACGCTCCCCGCGCTGCCGGCCATCGGCCTGCGCGCCCTCGTGATGTCGGACGGGCCCATCGGGGTGCGCGGTGTGCGGTGGACCGCCGCGGACCCCTCGCTCGCGCTGCCCAGCCCCACCGCGCTCGCCGCCACCTGGGACCCCCGCCTCGCGCGCCGCGCGGGACGCGTGCTCGCGCAGGAGGCGCGGCGCAAGGGCGTGCACCTGCTCCTCGCGCCCACCGTCAACCTGCACCGGTCACCGCTCGGCGGGCGGCACTTCGAGGCGTACAGCGAGGACCCGTACCTCACGGCGGCGATCGGCACCGGCTACGTCCTGGGCGTGCAGGACGGCGGCGTCGGCGCGACGCTGAAGCACTTCGTCGCCAACGACGCCGAGACCGAGCGCTTCACCGTCGACAACCGCGTCCCCGGACGCGCCCTGCGCGAGCTCTATCTGGCCCCCTTCGAGGCCATCGTCCACAGCGCCCGACCGTGGGCCGTCATGGCCGCGTACAACCAGGTCAACGGCGTCCCCATGACCGAACACCACCACCTCCAGAACGAAGTGCTGCGCGGCGAATGGGGCTTCGACGGCTGTACGGTCTCCGACTGGCTCGCTGCCCGCGACACCGTCGGGGCGATCCGCGGCGGCCTGGACATCGCCATGCCCGGCCCGCGCACGGTCTACGGCCCCGCGCTGGCGGCGGCCGTGCGGGCGGGTGAGGTGCCGGAGGCGCTCGTGGACGCCGCCGCGCGCCGGGTGTTGCTGCTCGCGGCGCGCGCCGGGGTGCTCGACGGCGCACCGGCCGCCGTCACCCGGCCACCCGCGCCCCTCGACGGCGAGGCCCTGGCCCGGGAAATCGCGTGCCGTTCCTTCGTCCTCGTCCGCAACGAGGCCGCACCGGCCGGTGAGCGCGCCCTCCCCATCGACCCCGCCCGCACCCGCCGCCTCGCCCTCCTCGGCGGCGCCGCCCGGGACGCCCGGATCCTGGGCGGCGGTTCGGCACAGGTCTTCCCGGCCCACGTCGTCTCGCCTCTCGACGGGCTGCGGGCCGCGCTCCCCGACGGCGTCCTCGCCTACGCCGTGGGCGCCGACCCCGGCACCGAACTCGCCGTCGCGGCGGAGGGTTTCCGCCTCGTCGCCGTCTGCCGGGACGCCGCCGGCCGGGTCCTCGGGCGCGAGGAGATGACGGACGGCGCCGTGCAGTGGGTCGGCGACCTGCCGGACGGCGTCGCGTACGCGGCCCTGCACACCGTCGAGGTCACCGGCACATTCACCCCGCGCGCGAGCGGCCCGCACGCCTTCGGCACCAGGGGGACCGGCGGCTTCCGCCTCACCGTGGCCGGACGGCTCCTCGGCGACGACACCGAGCCCGGCGGCACCGAGCCCGTTGGCACCGAGCCCAGCAGCACCGGCGCCGATCCCTTCGAGGCGTTCCTGGGCGCGCCCGTCACCCGGGGCGAGGTGGCCCTGGAGGAGGGGAAGCCGGTCGGCGTCAGCCTCGTCTGCACCGTGACAAAACCCGCGAACACCCCCATAGAGGCTGTGGCGTTCGCCCTCCTGCACCGCGAACCCCAGCGCGATCCGGACGCGTTGCTGGAAGAGGCCGTGGCCGTCGCGGCGGGCGCCGACGCCGCCGTCGTGGTCGTCGCGACGACCGAGCGCGTCGAGAGCGAGGGCTTCGACCGCACCACCCTCGCCCTGCCCGGCCACCAGGACGCGCTCGTCGCCAGGGTCGCCGCCGTCAACCCCCGTACCGTCGTCGTGGTGAATTCCGGCGCCCCGGTCGAATTGCCCTGGCGGGAGGACGTAGCCGCCGTGCTGCTCGGCTGGTTCCCCGGCCAGGAGGCGGGCGCGGCCCTCGCGGACGTACTCCTGGGCGCCGCCGAGCCGGGCGGCAGGCTCCCCACCACCTGGCCGGCCCGCCTCGCGGACGCCCCGGTGACGGAGGTTGACCCACGCGAGGGTGAACTTGCTTATGAGGAAGGTGTGTTCATCGGATACCGTGCCTGGGAGAAGGCGCGGGCGGTCCCGGCTTACGCCTTTGGCCATGGCTTGGGCTACACCGACTGGTCGTACGAGGCGCTGGACATCCGGAGCGAGGGTACGGATGCCCCGGTGGCCACGGTCCGCGTGCGCAACACCGGCACGCGGTTCGGCCGGGAGGTGGTCCAGATCTATCTCGCCGCTCCTCGGGGCGGCGCGGTGGAACGCCCGGCCCGTCGGCTGGCCGGTTTCGCCTCGCTGGAGGCGGAGCCGGGGCGGACGGCGGAGGCGGCCGTCGCCCTGGACCCCCGCGCCTTCGACGTGTGGGACGAGACCGCGGCCGCCTGGCGGCGCCTCCCCGGCACGTACACCGCCGAGGCCGGCCGCAGCGTCGCCGACCGCAGACTGACCGCCACCGTCCGGGTCTGACCGGCCCCGTTCCCCTTCAGGCGCGGGTCACGCCGGGGGCCGGGGCGAGGTGATCGTGCGGTAGGCCATGTCCGCCAGCTGCTGCTGGCCGTCCTTGCTCGGGTGGAACCAGTCCCACTTGCTCAGCGCCTGGCCCGTGAAGCCGTAGTCGTGCACGGAACCGTCGTAGCGGCAGAGCTTGTCCCGGCGGCAGACGTCCGCGAGGACCGCGTTGTACTCCCCGACCCGCTTGTCGACCTGCTCGCGGCGGCCGGCCGAGTCCGCGTCCACCTTGCCGGCGTCGCGCAGCATCGAGGGGCAGATGCCGAGGTTCCACACCGTCTTCGCGAAGTCGTTGCCCCGCCCCTGGGACCACAGCCGCTTCAGGTCCGGGATGGAGGCGACGTACAGCTGGGACGTGGGCAGGGCGGTGCGCAGCTCCTTGACCGACCGCTCGAAGTCCTTGCGGAAGGTGTCCACCGGCGTCATCGCGCCGACGTCGGCGCGGCACGCGTCGTTGGCGCCGAGCAGCACGGTGACCAGCTGCGGTTTGTTGGCCACGGCGGCCTTCATCTGGGCGGGGAGGTCGGACATCCGGGCGCCGGTCTTCGCGAGGTTCCAGCTGCTGGTCCGCGGGGTGGCCAGCAGGCGGTTGGCGAGGCTGTCGACCTGGGTGCCGGTGGCCCAGGAGACCTCGGGGCAGTCGGCGAGAAGGGAACAGGCGTCGAAGCCGCGGCTGATGGAGTCGCCGAGGGAGGCGAGCGAGGCGGGCCGGGTCTGCCACGTGGGGCCGGGGCTCGCGCTCGGCCGCGCGCCGGGCTTCGCTGCGTCCTTGCCGTCGTCACAGCCGGTGACGAGCAGGGCCGCCGCGGCCACGGCGGCGGCGGCCCGTACGGCCCCGCGCGCCTTCCGTCCCGCGCTGTCGCGCATGGCTTCGTCCCCTCCGGCCGGGTGATATCGGTTCGGGTCCGACGGTACGTCACCGGAGGGGTGCCACCGCACGGTAGCTTTTCCCCGGGGGAGGCCGGGCGAGGCCCGGCAGGCTTCGCGCTCAGGTATCGCCGCTAGGGCAACACATCACATCCTGTCCCTTTTCAGGAGAATTGCTCCCGATGGTGTTTACTGTTGGTAACCTCGTGAGCTGGTGCGGGAGTGGCCCTTGGGGCAGAATGTCTGCTGCTGTCCCAGGCGGGACCGGTACGGGTGCGAGGCCGCTGGGGAAGGCGAACCTCGAACCGCACTGGAGGTCCCGGTGACGACACGTGGAGTTCTCTACGTGCACTCCGCGCCGCGCGCGCTGTGCCCGCACGTCGAATGGGCCGTCGCGGGCGTGCTCGGTGTCCGCGTCACGCTCGACTGGATCAGACAACCCGCCTCACCCGGCACCTGGCGTGCGGAATTCTCCTGGCAGGGGCAGGTCGGCACCGCCTCCAAGCTCGCCTCCGCGCTGCGCGGCTGGCACCTGCTGCGCTTCGAGGTGACCGCCGAGCCGTGCGCGACCGCCGAGGGCGAGCGCTACAGCTCCACGCCCGAACTGGGCATCTTCCACGCGGTCACCGGCATCCACGGTGACATCCTCATCCCCGAGGACCGGCTGCGGGCCGCGCTCGCGCGCGCCGCCCGGGAGGAGAGCAACCTCGCCGCCGAGGTCGCCAAGCTCCTGGGCAAGCCATGGGACGACGAACTGGAGCCGTTCCGCTATGCCGGCGAGGGCGCGCCGGTCAGATGGCTGCACCAAGTGGTCTGACCAGGGCGCGCGCAGGCGGCGCGCTCTTGCCCTGGAGCCCGCTCCAGGGGCTAGCGTCACCGCATGCCTGAAACGACCTCAGTCACCCTCCTCGGCACGGGAATCATGGGCGCGGCCATGGCCCGCAACCTCGCCCGCGCCGGTCTCGACGTCCGCGCCTGGAACCGCAGCAGGGAGAAGGCCGAACCGCTCGCCGCCGAGGGAGTGCGCGTCGCGGACAGCCCCGCCGACGCCGTGCGGGGCGCCGACGTGGTCCTGACCATGCTCTACGACGGGCCCGCCGCCCTGGAGGTGATGCGGGCCGCGGCGCCCGGGCTGGCGCCGGGCACCGTGTGGGCCCAGTCCACCACCGCGGGGCTCGACGGCTTCGAGGCCCTCACCGGCTTCGCGGCGGAGCACGGCCTGCTCTTCGTCGACGCCCCCGTCCTGGGCACCAGGGCGCCCGCCGAGGCCGGGCAGCTGACGGTCCTGGCCGCCGGGCCCGCGGAGGCGCGTACGGCCCTCGTGCCCGTCTTCGAGGCCATCGGCAGCCGTACGGTCTGGGCGGGCGACGACGCCCCGGCCGACGCGGCCACCCGGCTCAAGCTCGTCATCAACAGCTGGGTGCTCGCCGTGACCCACGGCACCGCGGAGGCGCTCGCCCTGGCCGAGGGACTCGGCGTGGACCCGGCCGGTTTCCTGGACGCCGTCGAGGGCGGCCCGCTCGACATGGGCTATCTGCGGGCCAAGGCGGCGCTGATCCTCGGGGGCGGGCTCACCCCGCCCAGCTTCGCCACCACCACGGCCGAGAAGGACGCCCGGCTGATCGTGGCCGCGGGGGAGCGGGCCGGGGTGCGGCTGGACGTGGCGGCCGCGGGCGCCGAGCGCTTCCGCCGGGCCGCCGAACAGGGCCACGGCGCCGAGGACATGGCGGCCTCGTACTTCGCGAGCTTCGACCGCTGACCTTCCGCCGGGAAAACGCGAGCGGCCCGCTCCCGGACGAACCGGGGCGGGCCGCTCGCGCGTCGCGGGCGCGGGGATCAGACCGAGCGGAGGGCGAGGACCACGTTGTGGCCGCCGAAACCGAACGAGTTGTTGATCGCCGCGATCGGGCCCTCGGGCAGCGGACGCGGCCGGTCGCGGACGATGTCCGCGTCGATGTCCTCGTCCAGGTCGTCGACGTTGATGGTCGGCGGGGCCATCCGGTGGTGCAGGGCCAGGACGGTCGCGACCGTCTCGATGCCGCCGGCGCCGCCCAGCAGGTGGCCGGTCATCGACTTGGTGGCGGACACCGCGACGTGGTCGAGGTCGTCGCCGAGGACCTTGCGCAGGGCCTTGATCTCGGCGGCGTCGCCCTGCGGGGTGGAGGTGGCGTGCGCGTTGAGGTGCACGATCTCCGAAGGCTTGAGGTCGCTGTTGTCGAGCAGGTTCTGCAGCGCGGCGGCGATGCCGCGGCCGGTCGGCTCGGGCTGCGCGATGTGGTGGCTGTCCGCGGACAGGCCCTGGCCCAGCACCTCGCAGTAGACACGGGCACCGCGCGCGGCGGCGTGCTCGGCCGACTCCAGGATGACGACGCCCGCGCCCTCGCCGAGGACGAAGCCGTCACGGCCCTTGTCGTACGGGCGGGACGCCTTCTCCGGCTCGTCGTTGTTCTTGGACATCGCCATCATGTTGGCGAAGGCCACGATCGGCAGCGGGTGGATGGCCGCCTCGGTGCCGCCGGCGACGACCACGTCGGCACGGCCGGTGCGGATCATCTCCACGGCGTAGCCGATCGCCTCGGCGCCGGACGCGCAGGCGCTGACCGGGGTGTGCACGCCCGCCTGGGCGTTCACCTCCAGGCCGACGTTGGCGGAGGGGCCGTTGGGCATCAGCATGGGCACGGTGTGCGGGGAGACGCGGCGGACGCCCTTCTCCTTGAGCACGTCGTACTGGTCGAGGAGGGTGGTCACGCCGCCGATGCCGGAGGCGATGACCGTGCCGAGCCGCTCGGGCGCGATCGACGCGTCCTCGCCGGCCTTGGCGGTGAAGCCCGCGTCGGCCCACGCCTCACGGGCGGCGATCAGCGCGAACTGCGCGGACCGGTCCGTCTTGCGGGTGAGCGGGCGGGGCAGGACGTCCTCGGGGTCGACGGCCGCGCGGGCCGCGATCCGGACGGGGAGGTCGGCGAATCGCTCGCCTTCCAGGGGCTGGACCCCGGAGCGCCCGGCGAGCAGGCCCTCCCAGGTCGATGCGCTGTCGCCACCCAGCGGTGTGGTTGCGCCGATACCGGTGACGACCACGGTGCGATTGGTCGGGTTCACAGGGATTCTGTCTCCACGTGTAGAGGTGCTGGAACCGCCACCACTGGGGTGGCGACGAACGCTTGGATCAGGCCTGGTGCTTCAGGATGTAGTCGGCAGCGTCACCGACGGTCTTGAGGTTCTTGACGTCCTCGTCGGGGATCTTGACGTCGAAGCGCTCCTCGGCGGCCACGACGACCTCGACCATGGACAGCGAGTCGACGTCCAGGTCGTCGGTGAAGGACTTGTCCAGCTTGACGTCCTCGACGGGGATGCCGGCGATCTCGTTGACGATCTCGGCGAGACCCTCGAGGATCTGCTCCTGGGTGTGAGCCATTGCGGCGCTCCTTCTATGTGCGGTGAAACTGCTGCGTTATGGAAATCTGCTGATGCGGGAGGGGCCGTACGGCGGGGCCGCGCGGATTCTCGCCTAGGGGAGGGTAACGACCGTGGCGGCGTAGACGAGACCCGCCCCGAAACCGATGAGGAGCGCGGTGTCCCCGCTCTTCGCCTGCCCCGTGGCCAGGAGCCGCTCCATGGCCAGCGGGATGGAGGCCGCGGAGGTGTTGCCGGTGGTCTCCACGTCGCGGGCGACCGTGACGCTCTCCGGCAGTTTGAGGGTCTTCACCATCGAGTCGATGATCCGCATGTTGGCCTGGTGCGGGATGAAGACGTCCAGGTCAGCCGGGCTGACCCCGGCGTCGTCCAGCGCCTGCTGGGCGACCTTCGCCATCTCGAAGACGGCCCAGCGGAAGACCGCCTGGCCCTCCTGGGTGATGGCGGGGAAACGGATCTCCTCTATGGCCTGGCGGACCTCGTCGCGGTCACCGCCGGGGAGGGGCGTGGTGCGGTACTCGTCCCAGCCGACCGTCTGCTTGATCGTGTGGGACTTGTCGCCCTCCGAACCCCAGACCGTGGGGCCGATCGCCGGCTCCTGCGAGGGGCCCACGACCACGGCACCGGCACCGTCACCGAAGAGGAAGGCCGTCGCGCGGTCCTCCAGATCCGTGAGGTCCGACAGCCGCTCGACACCGATGACCAGCACATACTCGGCCGAGCCCTCGACGATGAGGCCCTTGGCGAGGGTGAGGCCGTAGCCGAAGCCGGCGCAGCCCGCGGAGATGTCGAAGGCGGCGGGCCTGCCCGCACCGATCTTGTGCGCGATCTCGGTGGCGATCGCCGGGGTCTGCTTGAAGTGCGAGACGGTGGAGACGATCACGCCACCGATCTGCTCGGGGCTGATGCCCGCGGCGGCGATGGCCTTGCCGGCCGCCTCGACCGACATCGCGGACACCGTCTCCTCGGGGCCCGCCCAGTGCCGGGTGGCGATGCCCGAGCGGGAGCGGATCCACTCGTCCGAGGAGTCGATGTGCTTGAGGATCTCCTCGTTCGGAACCACCCGCGTCGGGCGGTATCCGCCCACGCCGAGGATGCGCGCGTAGGGGGCGCCCTTGCTGGGCCTGATCTTCGCGGTCATGCTCTCGGGGCTCCTTATTCGGCCGGGGTCGCGGCGTCGGCGTACTCGGCGATCAGCTCACGCGCCGCGTCCAGGTTGTCCGGGGACTTGAGCGCGAGGGTCCGGACGCCGGGCAGCGCCCGCTTCGCGAGGCCCACCAGGGTGCCGCCGGGGGCGAGCTCGACGATCGCGGTGACGCCGAGCTCCTTGAAGGTCTCCATGCACAGGTCCCAGCGGACCGGGTTGGCCACCTGGCCGACGAGCCGCCGCACGACCTCGGAGCCCGAGGTCACGACCTGGCCGTCCTTGTTGGAGACGTACCGCGTGTGCGGGTCGGCGGGGGCGAGCTCGGCCACCGCCGTCTCCAGGGCCGCGACGGCCGGGGCCATGTGGTGCGTGTGGAAGGCGCCGGCGACCTTCAGCGCGACGACCTTGCGCGTGCCCTCCGGCTTGTCCTCGGCGAGCGCGGCCAGCTGCTCCGCGGTGCCCGCGGCGACGATCTGGCCCGCGCCGTTGACATTGGCGGGCGTCAGCCCGAGCTTCTCCAGGTGCGGCAGGACGACGTCGGCGTCCCCGCCCAGTAGGGCGGACATGCCGGTCTCCGTCACGGCGGCGGCCTCGGCCATCGCGAGACCGCGCTTGCGTACGAGCTCCAGCGCGGCCCGCTCGGGGAGGACCCCGGTCAGGGCGGCGGCGGCGAGCTCGCCGACGCTGTGACCCGCGGTGGCGCCCACCAGGCGGGCGAGGTCCCCGTCCGCCGGGAACAGCTGCCGGGCCGACACGAGCGCGGCGGCGACCAGCAGCGGCTGGGCCACGGCGGTGTCGCGGATCTCGTCCGCGTCGGCGTTCGTGCCGTAGTGGACCAGGTCCAGGTCGATGGCGGCCGACCACTCACGGAGTCGGTCTTCGACACCGGGGAGGTCGAGCCAGGGGGTCAGGAAGCCGGGCGTCTGAGCGCCCTGGCCGGGGGCGACGAGTACGAGCACCCTCACACTCTCTCTCGTGGACGGCCCTGGTCACCGGTGGGGACAGGGACCAAGAACCGTCAGGGGAATTGTTGATGTCCAACAAAAGCCTAGAGCTGGCACTCCGCGTCTGCCAGGCGCCCCAGGATCAGCGCGACCCGCAGGGTGAAGGCCGAGCGCACATCGGAGGGTGACCAGCCGGTGACGTCCGTCACACGTCGGAGGCGGTATCTCACGGTGTTCGGGTGGACGAACAGCATCCGTGCCGCGCCCTCCAGGCTACTTGCCTGCTCCAGATAGACGCTGAGGGTCTCCAGCAGGGCCGAGCCCGCTTCCTCCAGCGGTCTGTAGATCTCCTCCACCAACTGCTCACGCGCGGTAGCGTCCCCGGCCATCGCGCGCTCCGGGAGAAGATCATCGGCGAGTACGGGCCGGGGGGCGTCCGGCCAGGCGGCGCACGCCTTCAGCCCCGCCGCCGCGGCCTGCGCGGAGCGGGTGGCCGCCAGCAGGTCCGGCACCACGGGGCCGGCCACCACCGGGCCCGCCGCGAACGGCCCGATCAGGGCCTTCGCCGCCTGAAGCGGATTGTCCGAGCCGCCCGCGATCACCACCAGCCGGTCCCCGAGCACCCCCGTCAGCACCTGGAGCTTCGCGTGCCGCGACGCCCGCCGGATCGCCTCGACCGTCAGCTCGCTGTCCCCGTCGGGGGCCGTCCCCAGCACCACCGCGACGTGCGAGGGCGAATTCCAGCCGAGGGCGGCCGCCCGGGAGAGGGCGCCCTCGTCGGCCTCGCCCGACAGCACCGCGTTGACGACCAGCGACTCCAGCCGGGCGTCCCACGCGCCGCGCGCCTCCGCGGCCTGTGCGTACACCTGAGCGGTGGCGAAGGCGATCTCCCGCGCGTAGACGAGCAGCGCCTCGCGCAGCACCGACTCGTCACCCGGCGCGGCCACCTCGTCGATCGCCGACTCCATGACCTCGATGGTCGTGCGGACCATCTCCACGGTCTGGCGCAAAGTGATCGCCCGCGTCAGCTCGCGCGGCGCCGTGCCGAAGACGTCCGTGCTGATGGCCTGCGGGGTCTCGGGATGCCGGAACCACTCGGTGAAGGCCGCGATACCGGCCTGCGCGACCAGGCCGATCCAGGAGCGGTTCTCCGGGGGCATCGCCCGGTACCACGGCAGCTGGGCGTCCATCCGCGCGATGGCGGCGGCGGCCAGGGTGCCGGACGACTTCTCCAGACGGCGGAGGGTGGCGCTGTGGGGGTGCGGGGTGTTAGCGGCGGGTTCAGGCACGGGGACAAGCCTGCCTCATTCGGGTGCGGAGCGGGGTCGCCGGGCTACGGTAGCCCGATGACGCACGTGCGACGCGCCGTACAACGCGCAGGTGAACGCTTCCGCGGCGGCGACCCGGAGGCCGGGATCGAGACCTGGCACGCGTTCTCCTTCTCCGGCTTCTACGACCCCGACAACGTCCGTTTCGGGCCGCTGGCCGCCTGCAACGAGGAGCACCTCGCGCCCGGCGCGGGCTTCGCCGGGCACCCGCACCGCGATGTCGAGATCGTGACCTGGGTCGTCGAGGGCGAGCTCACCCACGAGGACTCCACCGGTCACCGCACGGTCGTCCGCCCCGGCGACCTCCAGCGCTTCAGCGCGGGCTCCGGCGCCCGCCACTCCGAACGGAACGAGGGCTCCGCCCCGCTGCGCTTCGTCCAGATGTGGCTCACCCCGTCGGAGGCCGACGGCGAACCCTCCTACGAGCTCCTGCCGCAGGTCCCGGACGGGGAGTATCCCCTGGCGGGGGCGGAGGCGGTGCTCCATGTGCGGCGGCTGGGGGCCGGTGAGGGGGGTGTCCTGCCGGACGGGCAGTGGTTGTACGTGCATGTCGTGCGGGGGCGGGTGCGGGTGGAGGGGGAAGTGGTGTCGGGGGGTGATGCTCTGCGGTTGTTCGAGGCGGTGGGGGTGACGGTGGAGGCGGTGGATTCCGCGGAGCTTTTGCTTTGGGCGATGCGTGCGGAACCGCACTTCGGCTGAGGGGGGCGGGCGCCTGCGGCGGGCTTTCCCCCACCCCACCCCGCCCCTTCCCGGCTGCGTCTGATGTGCGGCTCCGCCGCGTGGGGGGCAAGCCCCCGGACCCCAGCAACACGGCTTCGCCGCGTTGTCCTCAAACGCCGGACGGGCTGATTGTGCGGACCGTAGCCAGCACATTCAGCCCGTCCGGAGTTCGAGGACGCGGCCGCAGGCTGCTCCCGCCGCAGGCGGCAACGAAACCCGCGGCCGGGGGCGGGGCCGGGAAAAAAATCAGCCCAGCTCAGCCAGGACCGCGTCCGTCAGCGCAGGCCAGACCTCCGTCGCCCACGGCCCGAACGGGCGGTCCGTCAGGGCGACGCACGCCGCGCCCGCGACCGGGTCCACCCACAGGAACGTCCCCGCCTGCCCGAAGTGGCCGAACGTGCGCGGTGAGGACGACGCCCCCGTCCAGTGCGGCGACTTGCCGTCGCGGATCTCGAAGCCGAGGCCCCAGTCGTTGGGCCGCTGGTGGCCGTAGCCGGGGAGGACACCGGTCAGGCCGGGGAAGGCCACGGCCGTCGCCTCGTCGAGCGTCTGCCGGGACAGCAGCCGCGGAGCCTGCAGCTCCGCGGCGAAGCGGGCCAGGTCGTCGACGGTGGAGACGCCGTCCTTGGCGGGGGAGCCCTGGAGGTCCGTCGCCGTCATGCCGAGCGGCTCCAGCACGGCCTGCCGCAGGTACTCGGGGAAGGGGATGTCCGTGGCCTTGGCGATGTGGTCGCCGAGCACCTCGAAACCGGCGTTGGAGTACAGCCGCCGCGTTCCCGGGGCGGCCATCGCCCGGTGCTCGTCGAAGGCCAGCCCGGAGGTGTGGGCCAGCAGATGGCGGACCGTCGACCCGGCCGGACCGGCCGGCTCGTCCAGCTCGATCGCGCCTTCCTCGACGGCGAGCAGCGCGGCGTACGCGGCGAGCGGTTTTGTCACGGAGGCCAGGGCGAAGCGGTGCGCGGTCGGCCCGTGGGCCCCCGCGAGAGTGCCGTCGGCCCTCACCACCGCCGCCGCAGCGGTCTCCACCGGCCAGTTGTCGATCTTCCGCAGGCTCTCCATGGATGCGAGCCTAACCCGGCCGGGGTGCCGCCAAGATCTCGCTTGCTTGGAGTGCACTCCAACTCTCTAGCGTTATGGATGTCGCAAGGGCTTTCGACCGTGAACGGCCCGCGACGCGAGGGGGATCCGTATGACCGTTGTGGACCACGCGCCGGCGGAAGTGCTCGGTGACGGCAAGCCCTGCGCGCCGGGGCCGCGGCCTGGACGGCCGCGGGGCGAGCGCCACACGATCAGCGAGGTGGCCGAGTACACCGGGCTGTCCGCGCACACCCTGCGCTGGTACGAGCGGATCGGGCTGATGCCTCATGTGGACCGCTCGCACACGGGCCAGCGCCGTTACACCGACCGCGACCTGGACTGGCTCGACCTCGTCGGCCGGCTGCGGCTGACGGGGATGCCGGTGGCCGACATGGTGCGCTACGCCCAGCTGGTCCGCGAGGGCGAACACACCGTCGCCGAACGCGAACGGCTGCTGAGCGCGCACCGCGACGACGTGCGGCGCCGCATCGCGGAGCTGCGGAGCACGCTCGACGTGCTCGACTACAAGATCGATATTTACGCCGACGCCCGACGCCGGGCGTCCGAAGGGGTCTGAACGCTGATGAGCAGCAACGACACGATCACCACCGCGAAGCTCGGTACCGACGGTCCCGAGGTCGGCGTGCAGGGGCTCGGCTGCATGGGCATGAGCCACGCCTACGGCCCGACCGACGAGGCCGAGGCGCGGGCGACGCTGGAGCGGGCGCTCGAGGTGGGCGTCACCCTCTTCGACACTGCCGACGTCTACGGCTTCGGCCGCAACGAGGAGTTCATCGCGCCCTTCGTCCGGGCCCACCGCGACCGCCTCACGCTGGCCACGAAGTTCGCCATCGTGCGGCGCGAGGACGACCCGTCGTACCAGGCCATCCGCAACGACCGCGCCTACATCCGCGAGTCCGTCGAAGGCAGCCTGCGCCGCCTGGGTGTCGACCACATCGACCTCTACTACATGCACCGCCGGAACGTCGACGTGCCCATGGAGGAGACCGTCGCCGCCATGGCCGAGCTGGTCGCCGAGGGCAAGGTCGGCCACCTGGGCCTGAGCGAGGTCACGGGCTCCGAGCTGCGCGCCGCCCACGCCGTGCACCCCATCGCCGCGGTGCAGTCGGAGTGGTCGCTGTTCAGCCGGGACATCGAGGCGGGCGTGGTGCCCGCGGCGCGCGAGCTCGGCGTGGCCCTCGTGCCGTACTCGCCGCTCGGCCGCGGCTTCCTGACCGGCTCGTTCGTCAACGCGGACAAGGATCTGGCGGACGACGACTGGCGGCGCAAGCAGCCGCGCTTCACGGGTGACAACGCGGCGGTGAACGCGGCCCTGCTGGAGCCGGTGCGCGCGATCGCCGAGGGCCGCGGGCTCACGCCGGCCCAGGTGGCCCTGGCCTGGGTCCAGCAGCGGGCCGCCGTCCACGGCCTGACGGTCGTTCCGATCCCGGGCACGCGCAAGCGCTCCCGCCTGGAGGAGAACACGGCCGCCACGCGCGTCGTCCTGACCGACGAGGAGCTGACGGCTCTGGAGCCGATCGCCGCCCAGGTGGCGGGCGACCGCTACCCGGACATGTCCTTCGCGTCGGCGGGCCGGGAGTAACGGCCGTGCCCCGGGCGCCGGTTACCGGCCGTCGCCCGGGGCCACCAGCCCCGATTCGTACGCGAAGATCACGGCCTGCGCCCGGTCGCGCAGGCCGAGCTTCGCCAGGACCCTGCCGATGTGCGTCTTGACGGTCTGCTCCGCCACGACCAGGGACGCGGCGATCTCCTGGTTGGAGAGCCCGCGCGCGATGAGTTCGAGCACCTCCGTCTCACGCGGCGTCAGGCCGCGCAGCCGCAGGGCCGGATCCCGGCGCCGCGCGGGCCGTTGCCGCGCGAAGTCCGCGATGAGCCGGCGGGTCACGGACGGGGCGAGCAGCGCCTCGCCCGCCGCCACGACCCGCACCGCCGAGATCAGGTCGGCCGGGGGCGCGTCCTTGAGCAGGAAGCCGGACGCGCCCGCGCGCAGCGCCTCGTAGACGTAGTCGTCGACGTCGAAGGTCGTCAGCATCAGCACCTTCGGCCGGTGCGTGACCCCGGGCGGGGGGTCGAGGAGCTGCCGGGCCGCCTCCAGCCCGTCCATCTCCGGCATCCGGACGTCCATCAGCACCACGTCGGGGTGCGCGCGGCGGCTGAGTTCGACGCCCTGCCGCCCGTCGGGCGCGTCACCGACGACGTCGATGTCGGACTGGGCGGCGAGCAGCGCGGCGAAGCCCGCCCGCACCATGGCCTGGTCGTCGACGATGATCACCTTGATGGTCATGGGGTGGGTGCTTCCCTTTCGGAGCGCTGCTTGCGGAGGGGATGTGAGGGCACGGCGCGCGTCAGTCGTGCCCGGTGAACGGCAGCCGGGCGGCCACCCGGTAGCCGCCCTCCGGCAGGGGCCCGGTGTCGAGCGAGCCGCCGACCAGCCGGACCCGCTCCCGCATCCCGACGAGGCCGTGGCCGGTGCCGGAGGACTCCAGCGGGGCGTCCGGCTCCGCCGCCGCGTCGTTGACGACGAGCACCATCAGGCTTTCCGCGGAGACGGACACCGACACCCGGGTCCTCGCACCGGGCGCGTGCCGCACGACATTGGCCAGAGCCTCCTGCACGATGCGGTACGCCGAGAGGTCCACGGCCTGCGGCAGGGCTGCGGCGGCGGCCGCCACCTCCGGGCCGACCGAGAGCTCCACGGGCTGCCCGGACCGCACGGTCGCCTCCACGAGCTGCGGGATGCGGGAGACCCCCGGCTGCGGCGCGCGCTCGCCGCCGGGCTCCTCGCCGGTGTCCTCGCTGCGCAGGACGCCCAGCAGCCGCCGCATCTCGGTCAGCGACTCCCGGGCGGTGGAGGCGATCGCGGCGAACTCCTCGCTCGCCCCGGGCGGCAGCCCGGCGATGCGGTACGGGGCGCTGTCGGCCTGCACGGTGATCACCGACATGTGGTGGGCGACCACGTCGTGCAGCTCGCGGGCGATCCGGGCGCGTTCCTCCAGCAGGGTGCGGCGGGCGCGTTCGGCCTCGCTGATCGTCTCCTGCTCGGCCAGCGCCCGCCGGGCGTCGCCCCGGCCGCGCAGCGCGCCGCCGAGCAGCATGAGCACGCCGCCGATCACCACGAGCGCCACCCACACCGCGGAGCTGCGGCCGGGCGCGATGCTCCGCAGGGCCACGCTCGCCGCGAAGGTCAGCGTCCACACGGCCACCAGCGTGCGGGGCCGCTCGCGCAGCCCGACGGCGAGCATCAGCAGGAGCATGCCGATGATCTCCATCGGCGGCCATGGCCAGGGGTGTTCCGCGCGCGCCGGCACCCCGAGCAGCGCGGCCGCTCCCACGACGTCGGCGGCGAGGACGACCGCCCACGCGAGCAGCGGCCGCCGCACGGCGAAGAACAGCGGCCCGGCCTGGAGGAAGGCGAGGACGACGGCGAGGCCGGTGTCCAGCCCGTACTCCCGGACCAGGACGGTGCCGGTGACGGGCAGCAGGATCGCGACGAACACCACGGCGACGGCGTACGGCAGGAGGCGCACCCACCGCCGCCTGGCCTGGCCGAGGAGGGGTGTCGGCGGGCCGACGGGCGTGAAGAGCTCGCGCAGGAAGCGCAGCGGCGGCGA
Source organism: Streptomyces sp. NPDC025618 (assembly GCF_055558795.1). NCBI lineage: Bacteria > Bacillati > Actinomycetota > Actinomycetes > Kitasatosporales > Streptomycetaceae > Streptomyces > Streptomyces sp. NPDC025618. Next base: position 76,278 of record NZ_JBVHLW010000027.1, read on the forward strand.
CTGGATCATGACGCCCTCAGCGTAGGCGCCGTGGGGGCGCCCGGACGTCACACCGGGGTGTGGACCGTGGCGTCGTACCCAGGTATCAGTGACGCCTCCGCCACCTCACAGCTCGGCCAGCAGCTGGGCCTTCTTCGACGTGAATTCGTCGTCCGTCAGCAGCCCCGCGTCGTGCAGCGCGCCCAGGTGGCGGATGCGGTCCGCGATGCCGCCCGGGTCGGGGCGGGCCGCCGGGACGCGCAGCGCGGCCACCGGCGTGGTGGACCGTACGGCCTCCAGGACCGCGGCCGCGAAGGGGAGGGATTCGTGGACGAGACCGTAGCCCATGCCGAAGACGACCGCCGCCGGGTCCTGGTCGGCCTCGCCGGGGTAGGCGTCGGGGGCGTGGCCGCGCCGCACCAGCCGCAGGCAGCCGCCCGCCGCGTCGGGGGAGCGCCACTCGACGCTCGACAGCTCGTCGACGGGGAAGCGCTGGTCGCCCGCCTTCCACTTGGCGGAGGAGGCGCCCGTCCAGAACCAGCGGAAGGCCACGGCCGCGCCGTCGAAGGACGCCTTGCCGTCGTACGCCTTGAAGGACAGGGGCGGGGCGGGGGCGGTCACCAGGTGGCGCTCGGCGGGTTCGGCGGCGTACGGGCCGAGCGCGGACCGTATCTCGTCGGCGTAGTACCCCGCGAGGGCGTCGCGCTCCTCGGGCAGCACTAGACGGTAGGGGTCGCAGCCCTCCTTGAGCTGCCCGGCGGCGGCGTCCATCAGCGGGTCGGCGCCCGGTCTGGGCACAGCGCGCAGCACCACCGTCCCGCGCTTCCCCGGGGCCAGCTCGACGGCCGCGAGCGCTTCGTAGGGGACGCGGCGCTCGCCGAGAGCCTGGAACAGCTTCGGTGTGCGGATCCCCCGTTCGAAGCGGATGAGCACGGAGTCGGTGTCGAACTCCCAGGCGGCGTGGAAACCGGCCAGCACATCACCCATGCGGCTCATCGTATGCGGCGGTCGGCCGCTCGTCGCTACGCGCGTCAAAGTGACGTGCTCCCGTCCGGTGGCCGATATTTCCCGGGGTTTCGCGCCCGCCCCTCTTGACGCGGCCCCGCCGTCCGCGCCGTCGAGGGGGTCTACGAGAGATCGTCCGCGCAGCCGCTGGACGCCTTGGCGCAGCTGACCGCGGCGGGGACGCCGACGCCGATGCCGGCGAAGTTGGCCAGGCTCGTCGTGCCGGGTTCGAAGTAGCCCGCGTGCCCCTGCGCCCCGCGCGAGGACAGCAGGCGCGCGCCGAAGCTCGCGGAGACCGGGTCCGCGCCGTGGCCGAGGCCGCCGACCTCCAGGTGGGGGACGCCCTGGATCCAGTCGTCGGGGTCGCGCATCGCCCATATCCGGGCGCTGGTGCGCAGCTCGGAGACGCGGTCGGCGCGCATGCCGGGGCTGCCCGCGACGGCCACGTCCGTGACCCGGGGGGACATGTCGCGCACGGCGACGCCGCACACCACGGAGCCGTAGCTGTGGCAGAAGAGGGAGACGGGCGCGGTGCCCGGCAGGCCCAGCACGAGCGAGCGCAGGCGCAGCGCGCCCTCGGTGGCGAGCTTGCCGGTGGCGGCGTCCATGCCGACCCCGGCGGGCGAGGTGTAGTCGGCCCAGGCGATGACGGCGGTGCGGGTGCCGGGGCTCGTCTTCCGCTCGGCGGCGTAGAGGGAGCGGGCCATGCCCTCGGGCGCGGTGTACGCGCGCTGGGTCTTCTCGAAGGTGAGGACGTTGGTGTCGACGCCCGGCACGACCACGGAGACGCGCTCGGCGTGCTCGAGGTCGCCGGTGACCTCGGCGACCCGGCCGGCGCCCGTGGGGTCGAAGGCGAGGATCTGCCGGTCGTCACCCATGAGCGAGGCGAAGCGGTGCATGCGCCGCTCCGCGTCCTGGCGGCCGGCGGGTTTCAGGTCGCTCTCGCGCATCCGGTGCTTCTCGACCTTGCGCGCCTGGTCGAGGGCGACCCGGTTGGCGTGATAGCGCAGGGTGAGCGGGGCGCCGTCGAGATTGCCGACGACGAGGGGGTAGCGGTCGGCGAGCTGCTCGCGCTGGGCGCCGGTGAGGGAGCCGAAGAAGCGGGCCAGGGCGTCGGGCGCCGTCGTGGGGCCCGGCAGCGGGCGCCCGGCTATCGAGCCGTGCAGCCACGCGCTCAGCGACGCGGCCCGTACGTCCTCGCCCGCTCTGTGGCTTCTGACGGCGGTCCAGCCGGTGGTCGCGAGCATGACGAAGACCACGGCCAGTGCGAGCAGCGCGCGCCACACAGCGGTCGTGGTCGTCCACGGGGCGGAGGGGGAGCCGAGCTCCGGGAAAGAAGTCACCGCCGAACACCCTAGGAGAAAGCCGGCGGTGACCGTGAAGTCAGTGAGTCATCTCACGTTTGAAGTGAGAGTGATTGTGCACTCGTTTGCGCTTGACGATCAGTTGCGCCAGTTTTCCGCCAACGCCGGTCCCAGCTGGTCGAGATACTCCGAGGTGATCTCCCGGAGTTCGTCCAGCCCGGCGTTGCCGCGCTCGCCCCAGAGCTTGCCGGTCACCCGCATCACACCGCCGAACGCGGCCACCAGCACCTGGGGTCTGGGGTCGGTCCGCACGTCCAGGCCCTCGCGGCGGGCGATCTCCCGCGCGAGCTGTTCCTCCAGCCCGGCCAGGCGGTGCAGGTGGGCGGCGAACAGCTGCGGGGTCGACTCGATCATCCGGTAGGTGCGCATGTGCAGTTCCAGCGGCACGACCGCCTCGATGGCCTCGCCCACGCTGTCCCAGGAGGCGAGCACGGCGTTGCGCAGCGCGGTGAGCGGCGCCTCGGAGGCGGGCCGCAGGAGCAGCCGGCTGAAGAAGAAGGACTCGACCGAGTCCTGCACCGCCAGGGCGACTTCCTCCTTGTTCGCGAAGTAGCGGAAGAAGGTGCGCTGCGAGACGTCGGCGGCGTCGGAGATCTCGTCGACGGTCGTGCCCTCGAAGCCCTTCTCCGCGAATAGTTCGAGGGCGCAGCGGATCAGGGTGTCCCGGGTGCGGCGCTTCTTCCGCTCGCGCAGTCCGGGCGGTGCCTCGGGTCCCGCCACATCCTCGATCGCACGCATCGACGCCTCTCCTCACCCGCGTTTCGGCTGCTCAGGATAGCTGTGACCGATCTGGCAGCGGCCGTCTCATGAAACCGCTGGGCAATTGTCAGACGCTGCCATAATCTCGAAATATGATGTCTCAGACCACCGTCGCCGACGCGACGCCGGACCTCGGGCCCCGGAAGGGGTTACGGGGCCATCCCTGGCTGACACTGCTCTCCGTCGCGATCGGCGTGATGATGGTCACGCTCGACGGCACCATCGTCGCTGTCGCGAACCCCGCCATTCAGCGGGACCTCGGCGCCTCGCTCGCCGACGTCCAATGGATCACCAACGGCTATCTCCTCGCCCTCGCGGTCGCCCTGATCACCGCGGGCAAGCTGGGTGACCGCTTCGGCCACCGGCTGACCTTCCTCATCGGCACCACCGGCTTCGCCGCCGCCTCCGGCGCCATCGCCCTCTCCGACACCGTCTCCATGATCGTCGGCTTCCGGGTGCTCCAGGGCCTGTGCGGCGCCCTGCTGATGCCGGCGGCGCTCGGCCTGCTCCGGGCCACCTTCCCGGCCGAGAAGCTCAATATGGCCATCGGCATCTGGGGCATGGTCATCGGCGCCTCCACCGCCGCCGGACCGATCCTCGGCGGCGTGCTCGTCGAGCACGTCAACTGGCAGTCGGTCTTCTACGTCAACGTCCCCGTCGGCGTCCTCGCGCTCGTCCTCGGCGTGATCATCCTCAGGGACCACCGGCCCGAGGAAGCGCCCAAATCCTTCGACCTGCCGGGCATCGCGCTGCTCTCCGCGGCCATGTTCTGCCTGGTCTGGGCCGTCATCAAGGCACCCACCTGGCAGTGGGGCGACGCCAGGACCCTGACCTTCCTGGGCGTGGCGCTGCTCGCCTTCGTGGCCTTCGCCATCTGGCAGACCAGGGTCCGCGAACCCCTGCTGCCGCTCGGCCTGTTCCGCTCCGTGCCGCTGACCGCGGGCACGGTCCTGATGGTCCTGATGGCCTTCGCCTTCATCGGGGGCCTGTTCTTCGTCACCTTCTATCTCCAGAACGTGCACGGGATGAGCCCGGTCGACAGCGGTCTGCACCTGCTGCCGCTCACCGGCATGATGATCATCGGGGCGCCCACGGCCGGCGCGGTGATCACCCGGTTCGGCCCCCGCATCCCGCTGGTCGTGGGCATGCTCTTCACCGCGGCCGCCTGCTTCGGCACCGCCCAGCTCGACACCGGCTCCGGCACGGCGATCATGTCGCTGTGGTTCGCGCTGTTCGGCCTCGGCCTCTCGCCGGTCATGGTGGGCGCCACCGAGGTCATCGTGGGCAACGCCCCGCTCCAGCACGCCGGTCTGGCCGGTGGCCTCCAGCAGGCCGCCATGCAGGTCGGCGGCTCGCTCGGCACGGCGGTGCTGGGCGCGGTCATGGCCGCCCGCGTCGATCACCTGCTGCCCGTGAAGTGGGCCGGCGCCGGGCTCCCGCCGGTCTCGCACGACCAGCTGTCCCAGGGCTCCGACCTCATCGCGATCGGCATCGCCCCGGTGCCGCCGGGCACCCCGGCCCCGGTCGCGGAGAAGATCACGAGCGTGGCGCATGACACTTTCGTGTCAGGCATGAGCCTGTCCTTCACGGTCGCCGGCGTCATCGCGCTGGTCGCCGCCGTGTTCGCGCTGTTCACCAAGCGTGGCGCGAACGCCGACGCCGCGGCGGGCGCCGCGATGGTCTGAGCCCACCGGCACCTTCCCCGCCGACCGCCGTCTTCCCCTATCAGGGCCCCGCTCGCGGGGCCCTCTTGGCAGGGGCGGCGCCGGGTGGCCACGATCGACGCAGCAGTCGCCGATCACAGGGAGTGATGCATATGCGTACGATCCGTTTCGCCGCCCTCGCCGTGGGGGCCGCCGCCGGGCTGGCCCTCGTGAGCGCGCCCGCCGCGACCGCGACCGCGCCGGCCCCGGGACGGCCCGGCTCGTGCGGGGCCGGGCAGCTGTGCCTGTGGCCGAAGACGGACTACAGGGGCGCGCGGACGACGAGCGAGCTCTCCGGGATCGACATCGAGAGCTGTGTGACCTTACCGGCGAGCGCCGGCGCCGCCTCCTTCGTCAACCGCACCGGCCGCCCGGTCACCACCTACCAGAGCGCGACCTGCGCGGAGACCGGCGAGTTCGCGACGTACCCCTCGGGCTCCTGGGTGCCGGAGTCGCCGTACGCGGTGCGGGCCTACAAGGTCTGGGAGAGCTGAGCACATGCCTGGGCCCCGGCAGGCGATGCCTGCCGGGGCCCAGGTCGGGTGACTCGAAGGGGGACGCTTACGCGTCGCCGCCCGCGGCGCCGGGGTCGGCGGCCGTCACGTCGAGGAGCTGGTAGCGGTCCACCGCCTGCTTCAGGGCGGAGCGGTCGACCTTGCCCTCCTTGGCGAGCTCGGTGAGCACCGCCAGCACGATCGACTGGGCGTCGATGTGGAAGAAGCGGCGGGCCGCGCCACGGGTGTCCGCGAAGCCGAAGCCGTCCGCGCCCAGCGACTGGTAGGCACCGGGCACCCAGCGCGAGATCTGGTCCGGAACCGCCCGCATCCAGTCGGACACGGCCACCTTCGGGCCCTGGGCGGCGGCGAGCTTGGACGTCACGTACGGGACGCGCATCTCCTCCTCGGGGTGCAGGAGGTTGTACTCCTCCACCTCGATGGCGTCGCGGCGCAGCTCGTTCCAGGAGGTCGCCGACCAGACGTCCGCCTTGACGTTCCACTCGTCCGCGAGGATCCGCTGGGCCTCGACGGCCCACGGCACGGCCACACCGGAGGCGAGGATCTGCGCCGGGATGTCGCCCTTCTCGCCCGCCTTGAAGCGGTAGAGACCCTTGAGGATGCCCTCGGCGTCCACGTCCGCCGGCTCGGCCGGGTGCTGGATCGGCTCGTTGTAGACCGTCAGGTAGTAGAAGACGTCCTCGGCGTTCTCGCCGTACATCCGCCGCAGACCGTCCTTGACGATGTGCGCCATCTCGTAACCGAACGCGGGGTCGTAGGACACGACGCCCGGGTTGGTGGACGCCAGCAGCTGCGAGTGGCCGTCCGCGTGCTGGAGGCCCTCACCGGTCAGCGTCGTACGGCCGGCGGTGGCGCCCAGCACGAAGCCGCGCGCCAGCTGGTCGGCCATCTGCCAGAACTGGTCACCGGTGCGCTGGAACCCGAACATCGAGTAGAAGACGTAGACCGGGATCAGCGGCTCGCCGTGCGTGGCGTAGGCGGAGCCCGCCGCGATCAGCGAGGCCGTGCAGCCCGCCTCGGAGATGCCGTCGTGCAGCATCTGGCCGGTCGGCGACTCCTTGTAGGCGAGCAGCAGCTCACGGTCCACGGACTCGTACTGCTGGCCCAGCGGGTTGTAGATCTTCGCGGACGGGAAGAACGCGTCCATGCCGAAGGTGCGGTACTCGTCGGGGGCGATCAGCACGAAGCGCTTGCCGATCTCCTTGTCCCGCATGAGGTCCTTCAGGATGCGGACGAACGCCATGGTCGTGGCGATCGACTGCTGCCCGGAGCCCTTCTTGGCGGTCGCGTAGACCTTGTCCTCGGGGAGGACCAGCGGCTTCGCGCGCACGACACGGCTCGGCACATAGCCGCCGAGCGCCTTGCGGCGGTCGTGCATGTACTGGATCTCCTCCGAGTCGCGACCCGGGTGGTAGTACGGCGGCAGGCCGGACTCCAGCTCCTTGTCGGCGATCGGGATGTGGAGCCGGTCACGGAAGCGCTTGAGGTCCTCGACCGTGAGCTTCTTCATCTGGTGGGTCGCGTTGCGGCCCTCGAAGTTCGGACCGAGGGTCCAGCCCTTGACGGTCTGCGCGAGGATCACGGTCGGCTGGCCCTTGTGCGCCTTGGCCGCCGCGTACGCCGCGTAGATCTTCTTGTGGTCGTGACCGCCGCGGCCCAGGTGCAGGATCTGGTCGTCGGACATGCCCTCGACCATCTTCCGCAGCCGCTGGTCGTCGCCGAAGAAGTGCTCACGGATGTACGCGCCGGTCTCGGTGGCGTACGTCTGGAACTGGCCGTCGGGGGTGCTGTTGAGCTTGTTGACCAGGATGCCGTCGCGGTCCTGTGCCAGCAGCGGGTCCCAGGAGCGGTCCCAGACCAGCTTGATGACGTTCCAGCCGGCGCCGCGGAACTGCGACTCCAGCTCCTGCATGACCTTGCCGTTGCCGCGGACCGGGCCGTCGAGGCGCTGGAGGTTGCAGTTGACGACGAAGGTGAGGTTGTCCAGGCCCTCACGGGCGGCGATGGACAGCTGGCCGAGCGACTCCGGCTCGTCCATCTCGCCGTCGCCCAGATACGCCCACACGTGCGACTTGGAGGTGTCGGCGATGCCGCGGGCCTCCATGTAGCGGTTCATCCGGGCCTGGTAGATCGCGCCGAGGGGGCCGAGGCCCATCGAGACGGTCGGGAACTCCCAGAAGTCCGGCATGAGCCGCGGGTGCGGGTAGCTGGACAGGCCGTAGGGGGCCTTGGACTTCTCCTGGCGGAAGGCGTCGAGCTGCTGCTCGGACAGTCGGTCCAGGAGGAAGGCGCGGGCGTAGACACCGGGGGAGGCGTGCCCCTGGAAGAAGATCTGGTCGCCGCCGTCGCCCTCGTCCTTGCCGCGGAAGAAGTGGTTGAAGCCCACGTCGTAGAGCGACGCCGAGGAGGCGAAGGTGGCGATGTGACCGCCGACGCCGATGCCCGGGCGCTGGGCACGGGAGACCATCACGGCCGCGTTCCACCGGGTCGCGTTGAGGACCTTGCGCTCGATCTCCTCGTTGCCGGGGAAGAACGGCTCGTCCTTGGTGGCGATGGTGTTGACGTAGTCCGTGCTGCGCATCTCGGGCACGGCCACACGCTTCTCGCGGGCCCGCTCGATCAGGCGAAGCATGAGGTAGCGGGCACGTTCCCGGCCTCGCTCATCGACGGCTGCGTCGAGCGAGTCGAGCCACTCCTGGGTCTCTTCGGGATCGAAGTCCGGGACCTGGCTGGGAAGGCCGCCAATGATGATCGGGTTGCGATCGGATCCGGAAGCCACGCTGTTCCTTCGGTGTTCGGGTCGTGCTCAGCACGCGGTCAACTACGGTCTGCTGCTCTGTCGCGTCGGCTCCCATCGTGGACCGCGGCGACGGATACGTCATCTCTACCGGGCGGTAACCACCACTTCATGAGACGACGTGTCAAGGGGTGGCCGCCTGAGGGCGGCCAAATCGCAACCATACGCTCCCTTTGGGGGGTGCCCGCGTACGGCCGTTCGGGCCTGTGGGCCGTAATCACACGGGGCAACTTCGCAAACCCGGCAGAATGCTGTGGCATGAATCACCCGCCCGTGCCCTTCCATGGTGAGGGTTGCGGTGGGAGAGCCGCTTCCGTCACCGTTTCGGCGGTCTCGGCGGCCGGGTACTTGCGCGATCGGTCCGGCACGTGTGGACTACGGCCAATGACTCGCGTATGCGGGGAACACAAGACACTTTCTCGAAAGATGACAGGAGGCAATAAGTGAGCGCGACCGCGGACCACGCGGAGGAGCGGACCAACCCTGCCGCCAGGCTGGGTTTCCAGCCCGGACAGGTGGTCCAGGAGATCGGCTACGACGAAGACGTCGATCAGGAACTCCGCGAGGCCATTGAGGAAATCACCGGCCAGGATCTGGTCGACGAGGACTACGACGACGTGGCCGATGCCGTCGTCCTGTGGTTCCGCGACGAGGACGGCGACCTGACGGACGCGCTCGTGGACGCCATTGGCCTGCTCGAGGACGGTGGGATCATCTGGCTGATGACCCCCAAGACCGGCCGTGACGGCTACATCGAGCCGAGCGACATCAGCGAGGCGGCGCAGACCGCCGGGCTGAGCCAGACCAAGAGCGTCAGCGTGGCCAAGGACTGGGCAGGCGCCCGCATGGTCGCCCCCAAGCGCTAGCACCGGCCTCCGCAGAGCCCTACCGCGCCCCCCGGCAGCACCGCTGCCGGGGGGCGCGGTGCATGCGCCGGGGGGCGCAGTGACAGACTGGCCGCACCACCGCCGGTGGCCGGGGCCGCCGAGGATCGGGCCCCGGGGCCGGCACCCGTCGAGAGAGGGATGCGAACCCATGGCGATCGAGGTCGGCACCAAGGCTCCGGACTTTGCGCTGAAGAACCAGCACGGCGAGACCGTGCGGCTCTCCGACTTCCGCGGTGAGAAGAACGTCGTGCTGCTCTTCTACCCCTTCGCTTTCACCGGCGTGTGCACCGGCGAGCTGTGCGCCCTGCGCGACGAGCTGCCGAAGTTCGCCAATGACGACGTCCAGCTGCTGGCCGTCTCCAACGACTCCCCGTTCTCGCTGCGCGTCTTCGCCGAGCAGGAGGGCCTGGACTACCCGCTGCTCTCCGACTTCTGGCCGCACGGCGAGACCAGCCGCGCCTACGGCGTCTTCGACGAGGAGAAGGGCTGCGCGGTCCGCGGCACCTTCATCATCGACAAGGAGGGCGTCGTCCGCTGGACGGTCGTCAACGGCCTGCCGGACGCGCGCGACCTGAACGAGTACACCAAGGCGCTCGCGGCGCTCTGATACCTCGCCGAACCGTTGTTCGGCCTTTTTCGCGGCTTTTCGGAAGCCGTGGTTCCGCTCTGGGTGGGGCGGGTGTGCGAGTCCTGTGCGAGAAGCCTGTAATCGGTGGGAACCGGTCACTAGGATCCAAACGTTGATCCGATGCCATCGCACAACGGGGCGCAGGTCATGCCCTCCCCCTCGAACCAATGGAGGACTCGTGGGAGTCAGTCTCAGCAAGGGCGGCAACGTCTCGCTGACCAAGGCGGCCCCCAACCTGACCGCGGTCATCGTCGGTCTCGGCTGGGACGCCCGTACCACCACCGGTACGGACTTCGACCTGGACGCCAGCGCGCTGCTGACGAACGACCAGGGCAAGGTCGCCAACGACCAGAATTTCGTCTTCTTCAACAACCTCAAGAGCCCCGACGGCTCCGTCGAGCACCAGGGTGACAACCTCACCGGTGAGGGCGAGGGCGACGACGAGGTCATCAAGGTCAACCTGGCGGGCGTGCCCGCCGATGTCCACAAGATCGTCTTCCCGGTCTCGATCTATGAGGCCGAGGGCCGTCAGCAGAGCTTCGGCCAGGTCCGCAACGCCTACATCCGCGTGGTGAACCAGGCCGACAACACCGAGCTGGCGCGCTACGACCTCAGCGAGGACGCCTCGACCGAGACCGCCATGGTCTTCGGTGAGCTTTACCGCAATGGTGCCGAGTGGAAGTTCCGCGCCATCGGTCAGGGGTATGCCTCGGGTCTGCGCGGTATCGCCCAGGACTTCGGCGTCAACGTCTGACCGACACTGCCGCACGGCGTCCGGCGCCGCATGCCCCGTCCCCGGCTTCCCCGGGGGCGGTGGTGTGCGGCGCCGGACGTGCATCGGACACCGTTCAACTCGGGGAGGAAACAAGATCATGGGCGTCACGCTCGCCAAGGGAGGCAATGTCTCCCTCTCCAAGGCCGCACCCAATCTCACCCACGTCACCGTGGGTCTCGGCTGGGACGCGCGCTCCACCACGGGAGCCCCGTTCGACCTCGACGCCAGCGCCCTGCTCTGCGCCTCGGGCCGGGTCCTCGGCGATGAGTACTTCGTCTTCTACAACAACCTCAAGAGCCCCGAGGGCTCCGTGGAGCACACCGGTGACAACCTCACCGGTGAGGGCGAGGGCGACGACGAGTCGATCCTGGTCGACCTGACCAAGGTCCCGGCCACCTGCGACAAGATCGTCTTCCCGGTCTCCATCCACGAGGCCGACCTCCGCGGCCAGAGCTTCGGCCAGGTCAGCAACGCCTACATCCGCGTGCTCAACCAGGCCGACGGCAGCGAGCTGGCGCGCTACGACCTCAGCGAGGACGCCTCCAGCGAGACCGCGATGATCTTCGGCGAGGTCTACCGCTACGGCGGTGAGTGGAAGTTCAGGGCCGTGGGACAGGGGTACGCGTCCGGGCTGCGCGGCATCGCCCTAGACTTCGGGGTCAACGTTTCGTAAAGCCGCGCGCGGCGCGGGGGAACCCCTTAGCGAAGGATTGGGTAGCCAGTGCTCCTGAAAACCTTTGGCTGGTCGTTCGCCATCACGGCGGCGGGACTGGCCTTGGCCGGCGTTCTCTGGGGGTGGCAGGGGCTGGCGGTCGTCGCGATCCTCTCCGTCCTGGAAATTTCGCTCTCGTTCGACAATGCGGTCATCAATGCCGGAATCCTCCGGAAGATGAACCCGTTCTGGCAGAAGATGTTCCTGACCGTGGGCATCCTCATCGCCGTCTTCGGCATGCGGCTGGTGTTCCCGGTCGTCATCGTGGCCATCACGGCGAAGCTGGGACCGATCGAGGCGGTCAAGGTCGCCCTTCAGGACCATGAGCGCTATGAGGCGCTGGTCACCAGCGCCCACCCGGCCATCGCGGCCTTCGGTGGCATGTTCCTGCTGATGATCTTCCTGGACTTCATCTTCGAGGACCGGGACATCAAGTGGCTGGAGTGGCTGGAGAAGCCGCTCGCCCGCCTGGGCAAGCTGGACACCCTCTCCATCGTCGTCTCGCTCGTGGTGCTGCTCATCGCCGCCACCACCTTCGCCACGGCGGTGCCGGTCCACGGCGGCGAGGGCACGGTCGACAAGGCTTCCACGGTGCTGCTCGCCGGCATCGCCGGTCTGGTCACCTATCTGATCGTCGGCGGCGTCTCCGGCTTCTTCGAGGAGCGCCTGGAGGAAGCGGAGGACGACGAGGAGGAGGGCGCGCGGAGCCCGGCGGGCAAGAGCGGCAACGGCGCGCTCGTCGGTCTCGCCGGCAAGGCCGCGTTCTTCATGTTCCTCTACCTGGAGGTCATCGACGCCTCGTTCTCCTTCGACGGGGTCATCGGCGCCTTCGCCATCACCAACGACATCTTCGAGATGGCGCTGGGCCTCGGTATCGGCGCGATGTACATCCGCTCGCTGACGGTCTTCCTGGTCCGCAAGGGGACCCTCGACGACTACGTCTATCTGGAGCACGGCGCGCACTACGCGATCGGCGCGCTCGCCGTCATCCTCCTCGTCACGATCAAGCACGAGATCAACGAGGTGATCACCGGGCTCATCGGCGTGGTGCTGATCGGGCTCGCCTTCTGGTCCTCGGTGGTGCGCAACCGCAGGGCCGTGGCGTCGGGCGACGGCTCGGACAGCAAGGCCGAGGTCTCCTCCGGGGTGTGACTCCGGCACATTTGAGGAACGCTCTGATCGGGGCGGTCGTGAGGGTCACCTCGCGGCCGCCCCGCGGCCGTTCGGTTCACTTGGGGTGGGGGGTTCACAGCCATGGCGATCTGGGACAAGCTCTTCGGCAACTGGGGGCGTGCGGGCGAACAGCAGCTCGACTTCGGCGGTGCCAACGGCGCGGTCGAGCTGACCAAGCGGCACCCCTCGTTCTCGCTCACCAAGCAGGGCGCCGTCACGGGCAACCTCCGGGTCAACCTGTCCTGGCGGATGCGCACCACGTCCGCCTTCGACGAGAAGGGCACGCTGGGCGACGGGCTGCGCCACCCGCTGCGGAAGTTCCGGCCCGAGATGGTGCAGGCGCAGGGCCCCGCCTTCGTCAACGTCGACCTCGACCTCGCCTGCATGTACGAGCTGCAGGACGGTTCGAAAGGCGTGGTCCAGCCCCTCGGTTCGATACTGGGCAGCCTCAACAGCCCGCCGTACGTCCAGCTCAGCGGCGACGACCGGTTCGGTTCCGGGTCCGGCGAGACGATCTACATCAACATGGACCACCGCGCGGAGATCAAGCGGCTGCTGATCTTCGTCTACATCTACGACGGCACCCCCGCGTTCGACCGTACGCACGCGATGGTGACGCTCTATCCCGGCAACGGCCCCCGGATCGAGATCCCGCTGCACGAACGCGCCCCCGAGGCCCGCTCGTGCGCCGTCGTGATGATCGAGAACACCAAGGGCGAGATCATCCTGCGCCGCGAGATGAAGTACGTCTACGGCTTCCAGGCGGAGCTGGACCGGCTCTACGGCTGGGGCCTGCAGTGGGGCCGCGGCTACAAGTCGAAGGTGTGAGGCCGGCGGCGGGCTAACGGTTCCGCTGGAACTGCGGGCCCTGCGGCGGAAGGCGGAAGGCGGGGTCCGGCGCGCTCTGCCGCTGCGGATAGCCGTACGCCGGGGGCGCCGACGGCGGGACGGGCGGCGGCGGGGGATAGCCGTATCCCGCCGCCGGAGCCGCCGGAGCGGGCACGGGCGCCGGGGCGGGCGCCGGCGGGGCGGCCGCCGCCGCTTCCGGTTCCGCTTCCGACTCGTCGACGGAGATGCCGAACTCCGTGGCCAGCCCGACCAGCCCGGAGGCATAGCCCTGGCCCATCGCCCGGAACTTCCAGCCCTCCCCGCGCCGGTAGAGCTCGCCGCAGATCATCGCGGTCTCGGCCCCGGTCTCCGGCTGCACCTCGAAGAGCGCGAGGGGCTCCGTGCCGGCCGCCCCCGCGTCGTACAGCAGCACGCACAGGTCACGCACGCGCCCGAAGGGCCCGCCGTCCGCCGAGGCGGCCAGCACGACCCGGTCGACCCAGGGCTCCAGGGCGTAAAGGTCGGCCTCGACGGAGTCCGTCGCGCCCTCGACCAGCCGCTTCTTCGCCAGATGGCGGACGGCGCCCGAGGGGTGGCGGGGCTGGTTGTAGAAGACGAAGTCCGCGTCCGAGCGCACGCGGCCGCCGTCGCCCACCAGCAGCGCGGAGGCATCCACGTCCGGGATGCCCGGGCCGGGGGTCCAGCGCAGGACGGCCCGTACGTTACGGGCGTCCAGCGGGATGTTCGACCCCTTCAGCATGGCGTGCGTCATGCCCGCAATCCTGCCTTCCCCTACCGGCCGCGGACAACGCAGGGGCCGTCCGAGGTGTTCACCCATCCAGGAGGCCGGATTCTCATGCACTTGGGGAACTCTTGACCACCTCCCGAACGTACGATAATCGGCCACGCTTCCGGCTGGACGGTCCGGTGGGCAGCCGTGGACACGGGGAGAGTAATGAGGCATTTCGAGCACCTTGCGCCCTCGATACGGAATGGGCTGTTCCATAGGCAGCCCGCCGCCTTCGACGCGCACTCCCCGGCCGCCACGCTCGCCGTCGCCCTCGGGGCCACGCTCTACAGCCCCGCCACCCGGCCCGCCCTCGCCGAGGACGTCGTCAAGCAGGCGGACCGCGGAGTGGTCTCCATGGTGCTCTGCCTGGAGGATTCCATCGGCGACGCCGACGTGGACCGCGCCGAGGAGAACCTCGTCCGCCAGTTCCGCGTGCTCGACGACCTCGCCGCGACCGGCCGGAGCCTGCCCCTCCTCTTCGTCCGGGTCCGGCGGCCCGCCCAGATCACCGACCTCGTCCGGCGACTCGGCCCCGCCGGGCGGCGGTTGTCCGGATTCGTCCTCCCGAAGTTCACCGAGGAGCGCGGCATCCCCTTCCTGGAGGAGCTCGCCGCGGCCGAGAGCGACTGCGGGCGGCGGCTGTTCGCCATGCCCGTACTCGAATCGCCCGAGCTGCTCCACCTGGAGACCCGCACCGCGACGCTCGCCGGCATCGCCCGCACCGTCGACAAGTACCGCGACCGCGTGCTGGCCCTGCGGCTCGGCGTGACGGACTTCTGCTCGGCGTACGGACTGCGCCGCGCGCCCGACATGACCGCCTACGACGTCCAGCTCGTCGCCTCCGTCATCGCCGACGTCGTCAACGTCCTCGGCCGCGCGGACGGCACCGGCTTCACCGTCACCGGACCCGTCTGGGAGTACTTCAGACAGCACGAGCGGATGTTCAAGCCGCAGCTGCGCCGCACGCCCTTCGCCGGACCCGCGGAGGAGCTGCGCACCGCGCTCATCGAGCACGACATGGACGGCCTGCTCCGCGAGATCCAGCTCGACCGGGCCAACGGCCTCCAGGGCAAGACCTGCATCCACCCCTCCCACGTGGCCCCCGTGCACGCGCTCTCCGTGGTCAGCCACGAGGAGTTCAGCGACGCCGCGGACATCCTGCGGCCCGAGCGCGAGGGCGGCGGAGTGATGCGCTCCGCCTATACGAACAAGATGAACGAAGTGAAGCCGCACCGGGCCTGGGCGGAGCGGATCATGCTCCGCGCCGAGGTGTTCGGTGTCGCGCGGGAGGACGTGGGTTTTGTGGAGCTGCTGGCGGCGGGCGTCGGGGCGGCCGCGTGATGTGGCAGGGACGGTGGGTCGAGGACCGGCTCGGCATCGGACTGGAGGGCGACACCGCCCTGCGCGGCCTGCTGGGCCTGGCCCTGCGGCGCAACCCCAAGCGGGCGCACCTGCTCGTCTCCCAGGTGCTCGGCAAGCACATACCCGTGGCGCCGTCCGCGGTCCACGGCTCGGGGGCCGGGCTCGGGCGGCGGGTCCGCGCGCTCCTCGGTGACGCGGAGGCGGCGCGCGCCGTCGTCCTCGGCTACGCGGAGACGGCCACCGGCCTCGGCCACGCCGTCGCCGACGGCCTCGGCCTCGCGCCGTATCTGCACTCCACCCGGCGGCCCGTCCCGGGCGTGACCCCGGTCGGCGGCTTCGAGGAGGAGCACAGCCACGCCACGTCCCACCTGCTGCTGCCGGAGGACCCCGCGCTGCTGTCGGGCGACGGCCCGCTGGTGCTCGTCGACGACGAGTTCTCCACCGGCCGTACGGTCCTCAACACGATCACCGCGCTGCACGCGCGCTTCCCGCGCGAGCGGTATGTGATCGTGGCCCTGGTCGACATGCGCGGCCCGGCCGACCGCGCGCGTCTGACCGACTTCGCGGCCGGGCTGGGCGCCCGCGTGGACGTCCTCTCCCTCGCCTCCGGCACGGTGCGCCTGCCGGAAGGGGTGCTGGAACGGGGGCAGGAGCTGGTGGCACGGCACGAGTCCGCTCCGGCGCTGCCGCCGCCCTCGCGAGCGCGCGGGACCTTCCGCCGCCTGGACCTCCACTGGCCGGCCGGCGTCCCCGACGGCGGCCGGCACGGCTTCACGCCCGCCCACCGCGCGGCCCTGGAAGAGGCATTGCCCGCCATGGCCGCCCGCGTCGCGGAAGCGCTCCCCGCCGACGCCCGGCGCGTGCTCGTCCTCGGCAACGAGGAGTTGATGTACGCGCCCCTGCGGCTCGCGTGCGCGCTGGAGACGGCGCTCGGCGGCCCGGCGGAGGACCAGCCGCGCCGGGGGACGGGCCGCGCGAACCGCGTACGGGGATGCGACGACGCGCGGCGGGCCGGCGGAGCGAGCGGCCACGGCGAAGGCCGCCGCGAGACCGGCTCCGCCGCGGACCACCGGGCCCGCCTCCCCGCCGTCGACGTGCGGTTCTCCACCACCACCCGGTCGCCCGTGCTCGCCGTCGACGACCCCGGCTACGCCATCCGCACGCGCCTCGCCTTCCCCGCCCACGACGAGCCCGCCGACGGCCCCGGCCCCCGCTACGCCTACAACGTCGCGGGCGCCGGCTTCGACGCCGTCGTCGCAGTCGTCGACTCGCACGGCGACACCCCCGAACTGCACGCCCCCGGCGGGCTGCTGGACGCCCTCGCCCCGCACACCGGGCACGTCCTGCTCGCCGTCGTCCCCTCCCACACCCCCGAGGCCCCCACCGTGCCCGAGCCCCTCCGCGGCCCCGCCTTCTCCTCCTACGACCCGGAGGACGTCGGCTGGCTGCTCCAGGACCTCTCCGACGTCACCCTGGAGGCGCCCACCGAGGAGCGCGAGGAGGCGATACAGAGCGGCGGCGCGCACTACGCCGAGTCGCTGCCCGTCGAATACCAGCCCAGCGCGGAGTACCAGGCGCTGTTCCGCGCCGCGCTGGACGCCTCCGCCGCCCGCATGGCGCGCGCCGTCGGCGTCGTCACCGAGACCGTGCTGGCCGAGCGCTCACCCCGCCCGGTGCTGGTGTCGCTGGCCCGCGCGGGCACCCCCGTCGGCGTGCTGATGCGCCGCTGGGCCCGGCACGCGTACGGCCTCGACCTGCCGCACTACGCCGTGTCCATCGTCCGCGGCCGCGGCATCGACCGCACGGCGCTGCGCTGGCTGGCCGCCCACCACGACCCGGCCGACGTCGTCTTCGTCGACGGCTGGACCGGCAAGGGCGCGATCACCCGCGAACTCGCCGACGCCCTGGCCCATTTCGAGGGCTTCGACCCCCGCCTCGCCGTGCTCGCCGACCCCGGCCACTGCGTCGAGACCTACGGCACGCGCGACGACTTCCTCATCCCCTCCGCGTGCCTCAACTCGACGGTGTCGGGCCTGATCTCCCGTACGGTCCTGCGCGCCGACCTCGTCGGCCCGCACGACTTCCACGGCGCGAAGTTCTACCGCGAGCTCGCGGGCGCCGACGTCTCGCGCGACCTCGTCGACGCCGTCACCGCGCGCTTCCCCGAGGTCGAGGAGCGGGTCGCCCTCGACGCCAAGGACATGGCCGCCGCCGACCGCACGCCCACCTGGGCGGGCTGGGCGGCCGTCGAGCGCATCAGCGAGGAGTACGGCATCCACGACGTCAACCTCGTCAAGCCCGGCGTCGGCGAGACCACCCGGGTCCTGCTGCGCCGCGTCCCGTGGAAGATCCTCGCCCGCCGGGGCGCGGGCGCGGACCTCGGCCACGTGCGGCTGCTGGCCGCCCAGCGCGGCGTCCCGGTGGAGGAGGTGGACGGCCTGCCGTACAGCTGCGTCGGCCTGATCCACCCCCGCTACACCCGCGGCGCGACCGGCGCGGACGGCACGGCGGTGACCGCCCCGTGACGCTCCTCGTCGCCAGCGACCTCGACCGCACCCTCATCTACTCCGCCGCCGCGCTCGCCCTCGGCATGCCCGACGCGCGGGCGCCCCGCCTGCTCTGCGTCGAGGTCTACGAGAGCAGACCGCTCTCGTACATGACGGAGACCGCGGCGGAACTCCTCGCCGGCCTGGCCCGTACCGCCGCCTTCGTCCCCACCACGACCCGGACCCGCGAGCAGTACGCCCGCATCCGGCTGCCCGGCCCCGTACCGGAGTTCGCGATCTGCGCCAACGGCGGTGAACTGCTCGTACGCGGCGAGTCCGACACCGGCTGGCGGCGGCGGGTGGAGCGGGGCCTGGCCGCCGAGTGCGCCTCACTGGACGAGGTCCGCGCGCACCTGGTGCGGACCGCCGACCCCGCCTGGCTGCTCAAGGAGCGCACGGCCGAGGACCTCTTCGCCTATCTCGTCGTGGACCGGCCGCTGCTGCCCGACGGCTGGGTGAAGGAGCTCGCCGAGTGGGCCCGCGCCCGCCGCTGGTCCGTCTCCCTCCAGGGCCGCAAGCTCTACGCCGTGCCGGAGCCGCTCACCAAGAGCGCCGCGGTCGCCGAGATCGCCCGCCGCACGGGCGCGTCCGAGGTGCTGGCCGCCGGCGACTCCCTGCTCGACGCGGACCTGCTGCTCGCCGCCGACCGCGGCTGGCGCCCGGGCCACGGCGAACTCGCGGACGTGGGCTGGACCGCGCCGCACGTGACCGCCCTGGAGACGCGGGGCGTGCTGGCGGGTGAGGAGATCCTCAGGGCGTTCGGCGGGGCGGCGGCGTAATCTCGGTGGGTCGCACGGCCGTTGGCCGTCCCTCCCCTTCCGAGGAGCTTCGCGTGACCGCGTTCAAGGGCATCCGGATGACCCCGGAGCTTTACGAGTACGTCCTCGCCCACAACCCGCCGCTCGCCCCGGTGCAGCGCTCCCTCGTCGACCTCACCCACAGCGCGCTGCCCGGCGTCGCCGTCAAGCAGATCGCCCGGGAGCAGGGCCCGTTGCTGGCCTTCCTCGTCCGGCTCACCGGCGCCCGGCACATCGTGGAGGTCGGCACCTTCACCGGTCTCTCGTCCCTGTCGATGGCCCAGGCGCTGCCCGCCGACGGCAGGCTGATCACCCTCGACATCTCCGAGGAGTGGACGGCCTACGCGCGCGACGCCTGGGAACAGGCGGGCGTGGCCGGCCGCGTCGAGCTGCGGATCGGCGCCGCACTGGACTCGCTGCGGGCCATGCCGGCCGAGCCGCACATCGACCTGGCCTTCATCGACGCCGACAAGGAGGGCTACATCGGCTACTGGGAGGAGCTCGTGCCCCGGCTGCGCCCGGGCGGGCTGATCGTGGCCGACAACGTCCTCTTCAGCGGCGAGGTCCTCACCCCGAAGACGTCAGGCACGGGCGCGGCGGTGCACGCGTTCAACGAGCACGTGGCCGCCGACAAGCGCATGGACTCCGTCATGCTGGCGGTCGCCGACGGCCTGACCCTCTCCCGCCGGACCGGCTGACGGCGGCCCGGCCGGGCCTCAGCCGCAGCAGCCGCCACCGCAGCAGCCACCGCCACCGCCCGTACGGGGGGCGGGGGTTGCCGCGGCGGCGCCGGTGACGGCGACGGTCGACAGCAGCTTCACGGTGTCCGTGTGGCCCTCGGGGCAGGTGGCGGGGGCGGACGACTCGGCCATCGGGCGGTTGAGCTCGAAGGTGTCGCCGCAGGCTTTGCACCGGTATTCGTAACGAGGCATGCGCGTAGGATAACGGGCGGATTTTTCCCGGGCCCGCCCCTTTCGCCGGGCCCCGCGCCCTCAGTGGCTGCGGGCTTCCCTGATGTCCTGCACCACGCGCGCCGCCGCGTCGCGCACGGCCTCGTTCTCCAGCAGGAAGTGCCACCAGTCCGGGTGGCGTCCCTCCAGGCCGGCCACCGCGCGCTCCAGGCGGGCCACCGCCTCGTCCAGCGGCCGCGCGTGCCGCGGGTCCGGCGTGCTGCGGCCCGCCATCGCCAGCCGCTGCGCGTCCCGCACGGCGAAGCGGGTGCGCTCGACCTCCTTCTGGTGGTCGAAGGACACCTCGTCCAGCCGGCGCAGCCGCTCACCGGCGGCGGAGACCGCCTCGTCGGTGGTGTTCAGCAGGGCCCGTACGGTCGACAGCCCGGCCAGGGCGTCCGGCCAGCGCTGTTCGTCGCGCGCCGCCTGCGCCTCCCGCAGCTTCGCCTCCGCCTGCTCGACGGCGCGCTCCGCCTCCGCGGGCACCTGCTGGAGGTCCTGCCAGCACGCCGCGCTGTACCGGCGGCGCAGCTCGCTGAGGACGGGCCCGACACCGCCGGCGCGCGTGGTGATCGCCTGGGCGCGGGTACGCAGTGACACGAGCCGCTTGTCGATGTCCGCCGCCTTTTGCGGCAGGCCCTCGGCCTCGTCGCGGATGGCCTCGGCCTCGCGCAGCACCCGCTCCGCGCGGGCGACGGTCTCCTGCACGCCGTGCTGCCCGGCGCCCTGGTTGAGCTTGGTCAGCTCGGGGGAGAGGGCCGCCAGCCGGGCGGCGAGGTCGTCGGCGCGCAGGCCCGAGGCCCGTACGGCGTCGAGCGCCTCGCTCGCGGCCAGGAGCTTGCGCCGGGCCCGCTCGACCGCGGGCGCGAGCTGCGCCAGCCGCTCCTCGGCCGAACCCAGCAGCGGGCCCAGGCTCTGCCCGAACCGCTCCAGGTCGGCCTTGACCCGCAGCAGCTCGTCCTTGGCGCGGGTCAGGTCCGTGCGCGCCCGCGCCGCCGCCCCGGCGTCCAGGTCGTCGCGGTCGAGGTCGTGGGAGTCGACGGCGGTGATGTAGGCGTGCGACACCTCGTCGATGCGCTGCCCGAAGGCCGCGAAGTCGGCGGCCGCCTCGCGGGCGGCGGGGGAGGAGTCGGCCGCGCTGATCGTCTCGATGGAGATCCGCAGGTCGCGCTGGGCGGTGTCCAGCTCGTAGAACGCCGCGGCCGCGGCGTCCTTCGCCGCCTGCGCGTCGGCGCGCTGGCCCTCGCCGCGCCCCCAGCCCCAGCGGCGCGTGCCGCCGCCGGCGAAGGAGGCGGGCACCGTCGCGGCGAACAGGGCCACGGGCAGCAGCGCGAGCCCGGCGGTCTCCCGGGCCGCGGCGGCGGCCGCCGCCCACGGACGCCTGGCCCCCGGGGAGCGCGGACGGCGGCGTGCCGGTCGTACGGACTGCGCGATGGTCGCCGTCACTTGCCCTCTCCCGATGGATCGCCCCTGGCCCGGATGCCATTCTCCCACCCGCCGGGGACGGACACACAGGACGGTCGGCCCGCCGTGACACCCCGCACGTCGCCGCTGTCGCCGCTCGCGGAGACCGTGTGCCGGGCGGCGTCCTCCCGGGGAACGTCCCGCGCGCGCCGGCCTTGTACGGGGCGCGCGGGAGCCCGGTCCGGGTGCCGCCGTCGTGGTCGATCGTCTCCACCCGGTCCTCAGCGTGATCCGGATCCGGCCGCTGCCGGAGCGGACCCTGACCGGGCGAGCGCCACGCCCGGAATGCGGCCCGCTACCGGATGGGGGGTGCCCCCTCGATCGGGGTTTGCGGGGACCGGCCCGTGGCCATGTAGGCTGTCCATTCGTTCCCGGGCGCATAGCTCAGCGGTAGAGCGCTGCTCTTACAAAGCAGATGTCGGCGGTTCAAATCCGTCTGTGCCCACCAGCGCGAAGACCCCCAGTCGATCTGGCTGGGGGCCTTCGGCATCTCCGGATGACGGCAACGCCGGCCGCCTCCTCATAAGGACCGCGGCCTGGCCCTCTCCATGAGGTCGATGACGTAGTCGACCAACTCGAAGGGAGCCGTCGTGGCCGCGAAGATCCATGGTCGCCGTCCGTGCGATCACCGAGATCGGGTTCGGGTTCGTCTACCCCGAGGCCATCGGGAAGATCACTATCGGCGAGTAGAGCCAGAGACCACAGTGGGGGGGGGGGGGGGGGGGGAACCGGGGGGGGGGGGCCCCCCCACACCCCCGGGGGGGTCCCCCCCCCCCTCGTGTTTTCCCTGCTTGCGGGAGCGCCACAAGGGGTTTGT
>NZ_JBVHLW010000028.1:0-95936 GCF_055558795.1 Streptomyces sp. NPDC025618
CCGCGACTACGAGACCCACCCGCACCGCTCCGAAGCCATGATCCACCTCGCGATGATCGACCTCATGACCCGCCGCCTCACCGGCGAAACCACCCCGAACTGGCGCGGAGCCTAAACCCCAGGACCAAACACGAATCAACGGACCAAACGCTCAGTAAGGAGACCCATGCCTCCCCGTGACTTCCACATGCCCTTCACCTGCCCCTCCCCGGACAAAGAAGACAGCGACTGGGCCGAAAACTGGGGAATCGCGTGGGTGAAAAGGTTGGGATTCGTGCCTGACGATCCGAAAACAGACGCCCGCTATAAAGTACTCAACTACTCCTGGTTCGTCGCTTCGTCCTGCCACGGTCTCCCCCGAGAGAAGATGATTCCGGAGATTCAGGCCATGTACTTCACAGGGATTGTGGACGATTTCTTCGACCGTCCTAAAGTTGGAGAGGGATTCGGCCGAGAAGTGTGCCGGCAGATTAGCGATTTTCTTCGCACCTCGCACACCTCCGCCGCGCATCATCCGCTTGTGCATGCCTTCGCCGATCTTTGGCGGCATCTCACCGAGGGAATGTCAGACTACTTCGCCGGCCACGCCAGGGTATCGTGGACATTGTTTTTCCGCGGGTGCGTCGAAGAGATCCGTATGCGCGACACCACGGGAATCCCAAAAATGGAAAAGTATATGGCGACACGCAGGAAGAGTGTTGCCATGAACGTGTTCTTCGAAGCTCTTCAGGCTGCGCGCGGGTTTGAGGTGCCGGCAAAGATTTACGAACAGCCACTCTTCGCAGAGATGCGGCAGGACATCCATGACGCCGTCATCTTTTCCAATGACATCCAATCAATCGAGAAAGATTCCCTTACTGGAGGTGTGGCGAATTCCATCTTCATCTTGCAGCAGCATGACGGTCTGGGTCACGAAGAGGCCGAAGCTCGCTTGTACGAGAGGGTCCAAGAGATTTTTCGGAACATTCAGCGTCTTCGTGATGACGTACCGTCCCTATGCGGAGATAGTGGACTCGACCTCGACCTCGACCTCGACCTCGCGATCTCCTATGCGGAGCTCCTGACCACGGTCCTGGCCGGCGCCTTCAACTGGGCGCTGCAAAGCGGGGGGTACGAAGAGGAATTCTTGAGGGTGGACATCAAGAACCTCCTTGCAGGCGGGCTCTGACGCGCTCTTTCCCTGGACATCATCGTCCGCGCCTCCGGTGAACAACGCCTCTCCGGCGAACAGGCTCAAGGTGAAGTCCACAACGTAATCGTGGTGAGCCCCCGTGCACAGGTACACCTACGCCTGCCCGCTGAGATGGGCTGACGCTGACGCCAACGGCCACATCAACAACGCCGTCTTCCTCCGATACATGGAGGAAGCCCGTACGAGGATGTTTCGGCAAGTGCTGCCCACCGATGAGGACGGCCGTCGCCGGAACGCGTTCGTCGTGGCCCGCTCGGTAGTGGAGTACCGAGCCCCCCTGGACTACCGGGACGAGCCGGTCGAGGTGCACATCTGGGCCACCAAAAGCGCCGCGGCAACCTTCGAACTCGCCTACAAAATCAGAGACGACGATCGCCTGTACGCCGAGGCGACAACCACGATCGTCGCCTACAACCTCAACACCGGCCGACCCCGCCGCCTCTCCGAGGACGAACGCGCCTTCCTGACGCGCTACACCCAGCCGATCGACTGACCTTCATCGAGTGCATGCAGCCGGGAGCGCGGCACCGGGCGATCCGACGTCGGCCGACCGAGCAGCGGCTGCGGCATGCCCGTGTTCGTGCACGGCTATCGGACGGGACGGTCCGGTTCGGAGCTGATCGATTCTTGCGCCGTCGTTTGGACGTCTCCCTCTGCTGGTCGCGGGCGCCGCCGCGGTCCGGCAGTGGTGCGTCCGGTGAGGGTGGCCCCTGCCGTCGGGAGGGTACCGGTTCGGCTGCCCAAGCCGGGCGGCATACGGTGGCGTCACCGTCTGGTGCGCCGAGGCATGACACGACTCGCTGTGCAGCCGGACCTGATAACGGCGAAGAGCTGACCTCGTCGAACAATGAGGACGGGCGAACGGTCTATTACATCGTCGTCAACACCGGCAGCCAGGCAGGCAAAGTCCTGCCCTGGAACGGTTCCAGTGAGGCTGTCGCAGCACGAAGGTTCAAGAACTGCAATCACGTTTGGGCCCTGGTCCACGATGATCAGGCCTCCTTCTACCGCCACAGGCTCTACGGCGACTCGTACAACGCGGTCCTTGACGTGCCCAACCGCAAAGGGAACCGGGACATGGGCTGCTGGGACCGCAACGGCGGCCTCGGAGTGCGTCATGCCGGGACAAGGCCCATCGCGCCATCCCTCACCGAGCATCGGCGACTCGCCCAGCGGCGACAGGGCTCGGCCTGTTCGCCGAGGACTGGGCCCTTGTCGTCCTCGCCTCGGCGGCCTGGGCGCCACCTTGTCCTCGGCAAGCGACACACTGACCGCCGACTCGATCGCGGGAACAGCCGTCGTACTCACCGGATGACTTCTTCAGGGAAGATCACGCCTGTTTCCCTACGCAGCCCCTCACTGCCCGTTCATGGCATCTCTTCCGTTTCGCGGAACAGATGCTGCCGCCTTCCCAGATGGGGTCGTCTTCCGTTCCGGGCCAGGAGCTGTGTTCCAGCGCGCGGGCAGGTCAAGGCGGCCGGTTCGGGTCGCTTCTGAGGCGTTGGCGCCCGGCGCATGGTGACCGGGTCCGCACATCGACTGCCACCTGTGCTCGGCGGATACGCCTGGCCTGCCGCTGGCCTTTGCGTTCCAAATGGAGGATGAGAGATGAATCGTGTGTATGACGTGGATGTGCGGGGATCGAGGCCGCACAAGCGGAAGGACGGTGGCGAAATGGCGATCGAGACGGCACCGGGTTCGGGGCGGTCGGTGGCTTTGCGGGGTGGTCCTCCGGAGTTGCCGCGGCTGTACCGGATGCCGGAGGACACGGCGGCGGATGCGTCGCCGGTCGTGCTCTCTTTCTACGGGCGTCACCACCGGTTCGAGCCCGCCGGTGAAACCGAGTGGGGCGAGGGCCGCGAGGTGCCGGTCTTCCGGTTCTGCTACAGCACGGCGATCGCCGAATAGGCGGGGATGGGTGGCATGTCGGGGTCGGGTGCGGAGCCGATCGCGGTCGTTGGGGTCGGCTGCCGATTTCCGGGCGGGGCCGATTCCCCGGCCGCGTTGTGGAGGCTGCTGCTGGACCGCACGGACACGGTCGGCAAGGTGCCGGCGGACCGGTGGGACGCGGCAGAGCTGAAGTCGTATCAACACCCGGATGATGCAGACCAATTCGTACGGGGCTGTTTCGTCGACGGGGACATCTGGGCATGGGAACCGTCCGCGCTGTCCGCGTCGCCACAGGAGGCGGTGGTGGTCGACCCACAGCACCGCCTGGCCACAGAGGTGGCCTGGGAAGCCGTCGAGCACGCGGGTATCCCGGTCGACCGGGTGCGTGGTTCGCGGACCGGGGTGTATCTGGGGATGTATGCGGTGGACGCGCTGATGAGTTCGGCGCGCCCGGTGCGGGACTGGATCGACGGGCTGAACATCTTCGGCAGCCACCCCGGCAACGCCCCGGGCCGGATCGCCTTCGCCCTCGATGTGCGGGGCCCGGTGATGGCGATCGAGACGTTGTGCTCGTCCGGCCTGGTGGCAGTGCACGAAGCCGCCCGCGCCCTGGCCGTCGGGGAGTGCGAAATGGCGCTCGCCGGGGCGGTGATGTTGATGACGTCGCCGGAGACACTGCACTACGAGGCGCAGTGGCTGACCTCCCGCACGGGGAAGTGTTTCGCGTTCGATGAGCGGGCGGACGGGTTCGTACGCGGTGAGGGTTGCGGCATGGTGCTGCTCAAGCGCCTTGGGGACGCGGTGCGTGCTGGGGACCGGGTGCTTGCGGTGCTGCGCGGGTCGGCGGTGACCAGTGACGGGCAGTCGGAGCGGATGACCGCGCCGTCGACAGTAATGCAGCAGGAGGCGGCTCGGCTCGCGCTCGCCCGCGCCGGGGTGGATCCGGCCGATGTGGGGCTGGTGGAGGCGCACGGTGCCGGGACGCCGGTCGGTGATCCGATCGAGTACACGACGGTCAACTCCGTCTACGGCAAGGGCGTCACGCCGTGTGCGCTGGGTTCGGTCAAGACCAACATCGGGCACTCCGAGCCGGTCGCCGGGATCGCCGGGCTCATCAAGGCGGTGCTCAGCGTGTATCACGGCGAGATCCCCGCCAACCTCAACTTCCGTGCCTGGCACCCCTCCATCGAGGTCGACCCGGGCTCGCGGCTGTTTGTGCCGACTGAGACCATGCCGTGGCCGGTGGACGGTGGCAGGCGTCTTGCGGGCGTATGTTCCTCCGGGCTGGCCGGGACCAACGCGCACGTGATCGTCGAGCAGCCGCCCGTGTCCTCGGCCGGCCACCGGGCGCGGGGGCCAAGCACCCAGCAGGGTGCGGTGCCCCGGCTGTTCTTGCTGTCGACGGCTTCCCCGCCGGCCTTGCCCACGGCGGCCGGGCGGCTGGCGGACGCGGTCGAGCAGCACCGGCCGCCGCTTGCGGACCTGGCACATACGCTGGCTGTGCGCCGGATGCACGCCACCGAACGCCTCGCCGTATATGCCGCCGATCCGAGTGAACTCGTCCGGCGGTTGCGCGCGTTCACTCAGGGTGATGGGGTCGCGGTGGTTACCGGCCGTCCGGTGCTGCCGCCCGAGCATGCCGGGCCGGTTTTCGTCTTCACCGGGCAGGGCTCACAGTCGCCCGGGATGTGCCGCGAGCTGCTGGATGCCGATCCGGTGTTCACCGCCATCGTCGACGAACTCGAACCACTGGTGCAGGTGGAGGCGGGCTTCTCCGTCCGCCGGATGCTGGCAGAACCGGAGCTCTTGGTCGGCGACGACAAGATTCAACCGGTACTGCTTGCCGTGCAGTTGGGGCTCGCGGCGATGTGGCGGTCCTGGGGCATCACCCCGTCCGCCGTGATCGGCCTGTCTCTCGGTGAGATCAGCGCCGCCGTGGTGGCCGGGGGCCTGTCGTTGGAGGACGGGGTGAAGGTCAGCTGCCGCCGCTCCAAGCTCGCCCTCAACGTGCAGGGCGGGGCGATGGCTTCCGTCCTCCTCGGTGCGGACAAGGTCACCGCCGACATCACGGCGGCCGCAGCCTGCAAGGTGTCGCTGGCCGTGCTGACCGCGCCGGGCACTACCGTCATCTCCGGCGACCGCGACCAGGTTGAAGGCCTAGTGGCTGCCTGGCAGGCCCGTGACATCGGCGCCGGCGTGATCCGGGTCGACTACGCCTCCCACTCCGCCCACGTCGACCCGATCCTCGACTCGATCCGTGAACGGATGTGCGAGGTCACTCCGACCGCGCCGGCCATCTCGTTCTATGGCACCACCTACTCCGACCCGCGCACACCCCCATCCCTGGACGGCGATTACTGGGCCACGAATCTGCGCGAACCAGTGCGCTTCACCACCGCCTGCGCGGCCGCATTGGAAGACGGGTACCGGCTGTTCATCGAATGCTCCCCGCATCCCCTCGGTGTCCGGGCCATCGGCGAGATCGCCACGCGTGCCCACATCAGCGATGCCGTTGCCCTCGGCAGCCTGCGCAAGGGCAGCAACGACACCGAGGCATTCCTCACCCATGTGGCCGCTGCCCACTGCGCCGGCGCCCAACTGGACTGGGCTGGACAGTATCCGGGGAACCTGGTGGAGGCCCCCACCTTCACCTGGCACCGCACCCACCACCGCCCCGAACCGCCCTACGAGTTGGTCGCCCCGAATCTGGTCGGCGCCCGCCAGCACAGCCTGCTCGGCGGACACGTCGCCGACCCCGACCAGGACGGCCGCCACTTGTGGCAGACACCCATCGGCCCGGGGCGGGTGCCCTGGCTCGCTGATCACAGCGTGGCCGGTACCCCCGTCATGGCGGGCGCGGGGCTAACCGAGATGCTGCTCGCCGCCGCAGCCCAGGCCCTCGGAACCGACCACGTCGCCCTCACCGGCCTGCAGCTCAGCGCACCGCTGCTGCTGGATCCGGAACCGGACGTCACCGTGCAGGCTGCCACCACGCAGGGCACGGTGGACGTGCGGGTACGCTCCCACTCCGGCGCCGCCCCGGTCACCCACGCCCACGCCACCGCCGTAGCCGTACCACCAGCCCGGCCTATCACGGCGGACACTCTCGACCTCCAGGCATGGGAGAATATCTCGGTCACCGACTTCTACACCTACCTCCGGCAACGCCACCAGGTAGTGCACGGCCCCGCCTTCACCGGCCTGGAGCGCCTGCGCCTCAACCCCGAACGCGACGAAGTCCTGGCGGACGTACGCATCCCCGACACGGCCCGGATCTCCGCCTGGATGATGCGCCTGCACCCGGTGCTGCTCGACACCGCGATCCAGACCGCCTCCGCCGCATGGCGGCTGCGCTACCAGCTCGACCCCGGACCGGTCGTCGTCGCCGGCATCGACAGGGTGGAACTCTTCGGCCCCACCCAGCACGCCCGCCAGGCCCACATGCACCTGACCAGCGCGGACGAACGCACCTGCACCGCCGACGGACACCTCGCCGATGCGGACGGACACGTCCTCGCCCGGATCACCGGCGTCCGCCTCGCCAACATCACCCCACCCGCCGAACGGTTCACCGCCCGCCTCTCCCACCTCGCCCTCACCCCCGCCGAACAGTCCGCCCCTCCCCGGGCCCAACCCGGCACCTGGCTGGTCCTCGCCGAGGAAGGCGACCCCTGGGCACCCCGACTCACGCAGCACCTGAGCACGCAGGGCGCCGACGTCCACCAGACCGCCCTACCGCTCGCACAGCAGCCAACCGCCGCAATCTTCCCGCCCGCCCTGACCGGAGTGATCCTCGCCATCGGCCCAGGAGCGGATATCGCACCCCCACACGCCGCCCGGGAACGCGTGCTACGCCTGTGCACCGTCCTGCGCACCCTCGCCGCGCAACCGGACGCACCCCGGGTGTGGGTGGCCGTGTCGACCGGCGCCGTCCCTTCCCTGCGCACCGCCGGACTGCGCGGCGTACTGCGCACCGCCACCTATGAGTACCCCCAGCTCGCCGCGAGCATCGTCACCGCCGACGCCCCCGCCGCCACCAGCCGGCTCGCCGCGGAACTCCTCAGCGAAGACGCTACCGTCCGGGAAGTCGCCTGGCAGGCAGGCCGGCGCCACCTGCTCCGCCTGCACACCACGCCGCCGACACCCCACCACGACACCGGCAGTGAACAGTGCATGATCCACCCTGACGGCGCTTACCTGGTCACTGGCGGGCTCGGCGGCCTCGGCCTGCTCACCACCGGCTGGCTCGCCCAGCGCGGGGCCGCCCATGTCGTCGTCATCGCCCGCTCCCAGCCCACCGAAGTAGCCGCCGCCCACCTCGACGGTCTCCGTGCTACCGGCACCCGGGTCACCGTTGTCACCGGGGACATCGCCGACGCCCCCACCGCCCAACGCGCCGTGGCCGAGGCCACCCGCGACGGCCACCTGCTGCGCGGCGTCATCCACAGCGCCGCCGTCGTCGAGGACGCCACCCTGGACACCCTTACCGGAAACCTCATCCAGCGCGTCTGGCGAGGCAAAGCCGAAGGCGCCTGGCAGCTCCACCACTCCACCGCCGCACAGCCGCTGGACTTCTTCGTCGTCTACTCCTCCCAAGCCTCCCAGCTCGGCTCCCCGGGCCAGGCCGCCTACGCCGCCGCCAACGCCTTCCTCGACGACTTCGTCGCCTGGCGCACCGCCCAAGGCATGCCCGCCACCGCCATCCGCTGGGGAGCCTGGGCCCAGGTCGGCGCCGGACAGCACATGGCCCAACGCGGCTTCACCATGATCAAACCAGCGGACGGCCTCGACGCTCTCGACCGCATTCTGGCCGCCGGTCACACCCACATCACCTACTCACCCATCGACATGGGCCGCTGGCTCGCGCCTTACCCCCAAGCGGCCGCCTCCGCCTTGTTCACCGAAATCCTCGGGGAGAACCGCGGCGCCTCTGCACAGGGCGTCCCCGCCCTGGCCACCGCCCTCCTCGAAGCCCCCGACGACCAGCAGCGCCGCGCCCTCCTGCACACCCACATCATCGACACCGTCCGCGACCTCCTCGGCAGCACCACTATCCACATCACCCCCACCACCTCCCTGGTCATGCTCGGCCTGGACTCCCTCGGCGCCACCCAACTTCGCGTACGGCTCCAGCGCGCCCTGGACCTCACCATCGACGCCGCTGTGCTGTGGACCAAACCGACCCCCGCCGGCCTCACCGACTGGATTCTGCACCGGCTAGGTCTCAACGACGCCCCGGTCACG
Source organism: Streptomyces sp. NPDC025618 (assembly GCF_055558795.1). Classification (NCBI taxonomy): domain Bacteria; kingdom Bacillati; phylum Actinomycetota; class Actinomycetes; order Kitasatosporales; family Streptomycetaceae; genus Streptomyces; species Streptomyces sp. NPDC025618. The sequence goes on from NZ_JBVHLW010000028.1 coordinate 8,327, forward strand.
GCCTCCGCCGCAGGTGAACCGTCATGACGGACGACACCATCGAACCGACGGCCGTTCCCACGCCCGCGCATACTCCCCGAAGGCGCTGGGTCACGCCGATCACCTGCCTGGCCGCGCTCGGGCTCGCCCTGCTGGCCTTCCAGGCCACGGTGTTGGGGCAGTGGATCGCCGACACGGGGATTCACGCGGCTCCGGACGGCGACTACACCATCTCCACCGCACGCAAGGTACAAGCCTGGCTCTCCCAGGGGTTCATGGCCGCCCTCGTCATCACCTGCTGGGCGGTGGCCTGGCGCGACCGCAAGAAGGACGGGGGGATGCCCCTCAACACCGCGGCGGTCATCGGCTACACGCTGACCTTCTGGGCCGCGCCGATCATCAACGGAATCAGCATCGTCTGCGTCCAGAACCGCTATGCGCTGAACGTCGTCGGCTGGGGCCCCTACCTCCCGGGGTGGGGCCCCGACCACGATGTGCCGCTCGTCGAGACCCTGCTTGCCTCCGCCGGGCTCACCTACGTCCCCATGATCGTCTGGGTGTGGGCCCAGGTATGGATGGTCAACCGCTTCCGTCGATGGAGGCCACAGTGGGGGGTGCTCAAGCTGACGCCCGTCATCTTGCTGGCAGGCCTGATCATCGACACATTCTTCGAGATCTGGCTTGTAGTGGTCATGTCCGTGTACGCGTACCCCTACGCGGATCCGTCATGGTCGTTGTTCGCAGGGCATTGGTACCAGATCCCGCTGTTGTCATTGGTCGCTGGGATTTTCTTCCCTACCCCGGTGGCCTGGGTCTGGATCCACGCCCAACATAGCCGGAAACCCCCGGTTGTCTTCCGTGGAGAGGACCGCTTCCGGCCCCGCGCCCGGCTTTGGCTGCGTGCCCTGGCCGGGGTCACCCTCGCCAACTTGGGCATTGTCACCTGGGCCCTCATCGATATGATCTCCCCGCTGCTCGGCACTGGCCCCCTGCCGGCCGACTTCCCCAACTGGTTCCTCCCGCATTGAAATCCCGTCCGCCCCAGCCGCAATCCCGGTCTGCCCTTCGAGAGTGACGGTGCACCGTGCGCGAACCGAACCAACCTTGGCGCGGGAGCCGCGCGATCGTCGTGGGGGCCGGGTTCGCCGGCCTGCTTACCGCCCGGGTACTGGCCCAGCACCTGGGCGAAGTCACCCTCATGGACCCGGACCCGGTCCGCGACCCGGCCCCGCACCGTCGCGGCACCCCGCAGTCCCGCCACCCGCACGCGCTGCTGCACCGGGGGTCGGCGGTCCTGGAGGAGCTACTGCCGGGATTCGGAGCCGAGTTGGCTCACCGGGGCGCCCGCGAGTTCGATTTCGGCGAGCAGGCCCGGGTTATGCTGCCCAGCGGCTGGGCCCCCACCCTGACGTCGGGCCTCCGCCTGCACGCGGCGAGCCGCACGCTGATCGAGGCGGCCGTCCGCAATCGCGTGCTCGGCCATCCCGCCGTGCGGGCCGAGGGCAACACCCGGGCCGAAGCGCTGCTGTGGAGGGCTGGACAAGTCACCGGCGTACGGGACAGCACGGGCCGCGCGCACCACGCCGACCTGGTCGTCGACGCCACCGGCCGTGCCTCTCGGCTCGCCGACTGGCTCAGCGCCGCCGGACTGCCACCTCCCGACCCGCTCAGGGTAGCGTCACAACTTTCCTACACCTCACGCCTGTTCGCCTGCTCGCCGGATTACGTCCCTGACTGGCAGGTCACCGCCGAGATCACCTACGCCCCCGATCATCCGCGCGGCGGCACTGCTACGCGGATCGAGGACAGCCACCTCCTGCTCGCCCTGATCGGGGCCGCAGGTACTCGGGCGCCCCGCGACGAACCGGGCTTCCGCGACTACGCGGCGGCCCTGCGCAATCCTTACCTGGTCGAGGTGATCGACCGAGCCCGTCCGGTCAGCGGGATCTACCGGTTCAGCGGCCTGGACAACGTCTGGCGCCCCTACCACCGGATGCGCCGCTGGCCACGGGGGCTACTCGCCGTCGGCGACTCCGTCTGTACCCTCAACCCCGTCTACGCCCAGGGCATGACCGTCGCCGCACTCCAGAGCCGACTTCTCGGCCGGCTGCTCTCTGCGGCCTCCGCGCGCTGTGAACTCCCAGGCATGGGACGCACATTCCAGCGGGCCGCCTCGGCCACCATCCGCACCGCCTGGCATCTGGCCGCCTATGCCGACGTCGGCTGGCAGGACACCGCCCACCCGAGCGCGGCCGCTCTCGTCCACCGGGCCGTCCGCCGGATCGTCGACCGAGCCCAGACCGACCCGCTGCTCTACCGCAGATTCCTAGCCGTCCAGAACCTCACCACCCACCCGGCGACCCTGGCCGTGCCGGGCCTGCTCCGGCGCGGGCTCGTAGGCCCAGCAGCCTGCGGACCTCACCCCGACAACACCCCCAGGAAGTGATCGGCATGTCGCTCGAACGGACACATGAGGAGCCCCGAAGTGTCCGGACGATGCTGCATAGAGGCTGCCCATAGGGAAATGACGCAAAAAAGTGGCATGTACTGGATTACAGCCGGAAATGTCGAGGCAGCTGACGTCGATCAGTTAGCCGAGATGGCAGCTGAGCGGGACGAGCGTGGGGCACCTCCTGATGGTCCGCAATGGTCATTACCGGATTCAACCCTTGTCACCGCGGCCGGCCCGGTGAAGGTCACCGCACCCCGGGTGGACGACCGCTGCGTAAACGAGGCCACCGGAGAGCGCAAGCGGCTCTTCTCGAGAACCTGGCCCCGTGGCACCGCCACTCGTGTGTCACCCCCGCCCTCGCCGCGGCGGCTGAAGCGAGAGCCCTTGCTCGTCAAGGCGACGCCCATGGAACGGTGATGGCGATCTACCGCGCACGAGCGCTTTTCGACCAGACCAACGGCGGCGACACCGAAGACGCCTTCGCCTTCCCGCTCCGCCGGCTCCCGCTGTACCTCAGCGGTGCCTACACCTTTCTCGGCAAGACCCACGAAGCCGCTCAGGTCCAGCGACAGGCCCTCGCGCTCTACCGGCACTGCTGGAGCGTAGAGCGCAGCGTCGCCCGGCTCAACGGCTGCCGCAGGCTCCACCACCGCTACGAACACAAACCCAGGCACTTCCTCGCCTTCGCAGGCATCGTCGCATCCCTGATCTGCTACCGCAGACTCACCAAATGAAACGGCTTGTTTGGGCGCAAGTGGGGGGTCCCAGTCTCATTCGCGCCCCCTGGACGGCCGCGTAGGTAGGCGATGCAATAGGGGTCTCCCCGCATACCTGCCACCAGCCGGCGGGACGCCATCACCCGCAGCCGCCCAGAGCCGCCCACGGCCGCTCATCGAACAGACCGCTCCGCAGCGTCGGCCCGCGTGCCAGCACGGCCTTCGTCCTCACTGCCTTCGTTGTGGCCGACCGAGACCACGAGGCAGCAGAAGGCGCGCCCCCCCCGCCTGGGCATCCCAGGCGGGGGGACCCGTCTCGACGATCACTCACCCGGCGGCCTTCCCATCGACTTCAAAGCCCTCCCCGCCATCTGCGTACCGCGCGCCCTCACACTCACCACAACACCTGACGGACTACCGCACACGCCCCACAGCCCGCGACAAACGAAGGACGACCATGTCTGCCGAAACCCGCTTCTCCATTCCCGACCTCTACTGCCCCTTCACCGGCACGTGCGACCAGCCGCAACCGGCCGCCGAGGATGTCGGGCTTGACATCGCGGCTCTGGTACACGACCTCGACGACAACCCTGGACTGGCCGAGATGCTGTCCGAGCTCCGCCTGGGCGAGTTCACGGCTCGTTTGTCCCCGCGACTCACTACCGAGGGCAACTGGCTTATGCAGCTGTACTGGGCGATTTACTTCACAAGCGACCATTGGTGCGACCGCAGGCCCGACGGCACGTTCCGGGAAACCGCGGAAGCGGTGAACTTCTGCCGACGTACCGTACGGGTCTTGTGCGGCGAGCCTGTCGCGGCCGACGATCCGGTGCCGACGCGTTTGACCGCGTTCCTCAGGGAGCGATTGGACGCGTACTGTCCCGACTGGAGGGACTCCCGCCTCCCCCACTACTTCGACCGCAATATGACGGCCCGCCTGTGGGAAATGGACGTTCAACGGAGCGGTCGAACACCATTGTTGGCGGAGTACCGCCGCATCAAAGTCGTGAAGAGCGGCCCGGAGCCCCTCTTCGAACTCGACATCCTGGCCCACCGGCTCTGCATTCCCTCCTGGATCCGCGCGCACCCCGCCGTCGAGACCCTCCAGGGAATCGCCGCGGACTACATCGCGAGGTACACGGATATCGTGACCGTGTCGAAGGATCTCCACGAAGGCACTGTGTCCAACATCGTCACGGTCATCCGGGCCGAACGCGGCTGCACCCTGCAGAACGCCGTCGATGCCGCCGCGGAGATCATCCGGGCCGACGCCGACGCCTTCGTCGATCTGCGGGCCCGCCTGCCCCATCTGGGAGTCGGGTGCCATCCTGACCTCGAGGCGTTCCTCGACCGGCTGCAGGAGTGGATGGCCAACTGCGAACCCTGGGCGAGGAACCTTCCCCGGTACAGCAAGCACTACGACGAGGCCGGGTAGAAGCCCCTTGTCCTCGCCGTACGCGCACGACGAGACCGGGAACTCGGACGGTCCGTGAGCGTTGCCGCCGAGTCCCTTTGGCGCCGATTTCCGCACACGTTGACGCCCCGTCATGGCCGAGAGCGACCTACCCCCGCCCTTGGCGCGCGACGCCCCGATTCACCGCTGCCGCGAGCGTGTATGCCGTACCGGGTGTGCTCCTCGACGCCATAGGGGCCAATACCGGCTTCCGGTTCGAGACCGTGCATATGGCATGGGGTCCGACGCCTGACCGACGTGTACGAGCACCTGACGATGCCACGCTCGCGGACGTGCCGACGCTCCGGCGCGGACGGTCGACTTCGGTCCGGGTGGTGCGCGCCGCCGCGCCAGTCGTCGGGCGGGGCACAACGGCGTCCACGGAGGCACCGCCGCGCCTCCCTCCCAGCGGCGAGTGCGCTCGGTTGCCCGCATATCGTCCGCTGAGAGCAGGGCATATTGAAACGGTGGACACCCCCACGCCCCGTAGGGACCGCTCGCGGACCCGGCAGCATGCATGGGAACTGGTCAACGGTGAGGGTTCGGCCGGGTGCATGCCCTCACGGCGCCCTGCCCATGGGCCCACTGGCGACCAACGATATGCATCACGGCGGAGAGAATCTCCATGCGGAGTCCGTACCGGACAATGCGACGCATGCGCCGGGGCCGCTGATACCCAAGGCGGTCCCGAAGGCCCTGCGCGGGTCCTGCCGGAGGAGGGGGGTGCCTTTCCGCACCGGCCTGGACATGCGCCGCTGTTCGTGTGGTGAAGGTATGCGCCTCGGGCGGGCTACTGGAGCGGAGGGATCGCCGTCAGGCAACTCGGGGGCGAGGCCGGCGAGGTGTTGTCGTCGCCCGCACTCCTCCCATGCGGCCCGCCTCACCGTGCCGGCACTCGTCGCTGTGTCGGCCGATCGCACATGACCTTACTGGTCCAGCGAATTCACAGGTATGGGGGCTGTCGTGTGCGACACACGATCGGCCCGTCACCTCCGGCCCATTGCCCACGATGTGGCCGACCACGCGCCACGACGACGTACAAGCGGTCACAGCAGCCGAAGGGCACCGAATCTTCGCGTTGCCCGGGAAGTCGAGCAGTACGGCACCACACGTGGCGGCACGAGAGGAGCGTTCTGTGAAACCTGATCTCTTCGTCCGTGGAGCACCTGCTCCAGGGCACCCTGGAACGACCCGTCGAACGGAGCGAGTTCTCTGTGAGGGCGATCGGTCATGGGCGCGGTGAGGTCCGAGGAGGAAATCCGGCGGCTCCGCGCCTGTCGGCAGCGCCTCATCGAGCATCTGACCGGATGGGTCGATCCTGACGGTGGCGTCGACTCGCCCTGTGAAAGCCGGGTCCTGGAATCGGCGCTCGCCCTGCGCCTCCTCGACGCACCCGGGATCGGGCCTGACGTCCGGCAACCGCTGCGCGCGTACTTGGAGAAGGCACGTGCATCCGCCGCGTCCCGGCTTGACGCCGTCTTGGCCACAGCGGCGCTGGGCCTCCCCGTGCCGAACGGATCCGGTCTGGTCCGGGAGATCACCAAAGACATCGATCACTTCACCGCCGGCCGCAAGCGCGTACTGCTGGAGGCGGTGCTCTACGCGGTCGGAGCGATCGACGAGGTGACTCCGACGCCGCCGGATATCTTCGACGCAGGTGACCTTCAGGTCTGGAAACAGGTGGAGATGACGGCGTGCAAGGTGATCCTCGCCCGCGCTCTTGGAAAACAGGGTGAATGGATCCGGCACGACGATCTGGGGCTGCTGGCCTCCCTGTTGCGGCCGGACCGGATCTGGGAAGGCAACATACTGGTCCACCTGATGGTCCTGACCGCGCTCCAGAGGTTCCCCGCCTACCAACAGCAGACCCTGAACGGGCTCGCCGCGCTCCTGGCCGCCCAACGACCCGACGGCGGATTCAGCCTCTGCTCCGACATGAACGTCACCATCACCGCCCTCGCCGCCACGGCACTGGCCGAGGCCGGCGCCAACCCGGCCCTCCTCGACCGCATGACCGACTGGCTGGCCGCCCGCCAGGACGCCACCGGAGGCTGGGTCTACAACGCGGCCACCACGCAGACGGATGTCGAGACCACGTCGTTCGTCATGGAGGCGCTGCAATCGGCCCCCCACCCCCGCTACACCGAGCACCTACGGCGCGGCTACCCCTACCTGTGCCGCATGCAGAACCCCGACGGCGGCGTCCCCAACTATCAGCACGGCAACCCTTCGGAAACCTCCATCACCGGTGAGACCGCCACCATCCTGTCCACCCAGCCGATCCACACCGCTCAAGTAGAGCGCGCTGTGCGGTTCATCATCGACCAGCAGCACGCCGACGGTGGCTTCTCCCTCAACTGGAGTGCCAGCGACGCCAACGTCATCCTGCGCGCGTGCCTCGGCATGCAGAGCGCCATCACCTACGGCCGTCTACAGCCGCCTACGGAGCAGGCGGCACGCCACGCCGTCCGCCGCAGCACCGATTTCCTCGGTAGCCGCCCAAACTCCGACGGAGGCTGGGGCCGGCAGCCTGGGGAGCCCAGCGATCCCACCAGCACCGCCTTCGCACTCTGCACCCTCTCCAGGACCCGCCCGGACCATCCGGCAGCCGCCCGTGCGGTTACCTACCTGCTCAACGCCCAAAACCCCGACGGCGGTTTCACCGCACCCCCCGACACCTACTCGCCCCGCTTCATCCTCATCGACTTCCCCATCCTCCCGAGCATCTACGCACTGCGCGCCCTCGCCCGCCCCCGCGCTTCCGCACGGCCGACCACAGCACCACCGGTCAGTGACACCTAGGCAGAGAAAACACCCTGACCAGCACCGGCCTCCACCGAAGACGGCCACGGTTCGGCCCGTGCAGGCGGTCCAGGCGTGGGCGTCGAGGGGCACACGACCGCGGGCACGGGGGAGCCGCGGGCCAAACCGGTACGTCCGAGCCGAACGACCACGCCGGCTCGGTGTACGCGCGAAAGACCCGTGGACACCTCACCACCGGCAAGGGCCGGCAACAGCACCCCGCACGAAAAGGAAGACGACATGTCGGCTACGGAACCTCTGCGGATGCGTGACCACCAGCCCTCCGACGAGCTGCGCCTGTACTTCCCGCTTCCCCCACTCGACTACTCCCACGATTACGAGGACGTCGTCGAAGGCACTCGGGAATGGGCTCGGCCCTACACCGGGTATGTCGGCGCACGGGATCACGACATCCTCGACTCATGCGCCTATTCAGCGAACATGTGCCTCAACCCACGCGTTCCCCGGCATCTGCGCGTCTGGTTCAGCGCCGTATCATCATGGACCCTGCTCTCCGACGACCTCTACGACCGGGGGACCGTACAGGACCGGCAGCAGCGGTACGCCGAGGTCGCGCCGCAGCAACGGCACGCTCTCCTCACCCCTCTCGACATCCCCGATCCTGACCGCCTGCACCCGCTGACCGCCTACATCTGGGCGCTGCGCCGCTACGGTGAGGAGCATGCGCCGCCGGCGGCCGTCCGTGGAGTGATGAAGGGCCTCGAGCGTGGGCTGCGCGAGACGGCGACTGAGATCGGCTACGCGGTCCGCGCGGAACACTGCGGGGCGGACGAGTACATTCGACGGCTTTTGAGCGGCGCGAAGTACACGGGAGCCTTCGCGACCATGGAGGAGGTCTGCAATCGGCTGACCATTCCGGAGAGCGAACGACAACATCCTCTCCTGCAGGGTCTCTATCGCCTCACCGGCACTTTGGGCCATCTCCACCTCGACTTCGCGGGATGGGCCAATGACGGTCCCGGCGAGGCGTACAACCTCATCAACGCCGTCGCGCACGATCTGGGGATTCCACCGCGCGAGGCCGGGCCCCCGGCGGTGGAACTCGTCAATCTCGTCATGGAGCTCTTCCTGCGACTGCGAGAGAAGATCAGGCCTCAGGTCGGCGAAGCCACCCGCACTCTCCTGGACGAACTCGACTGGATGCTGCGTGGCAACATGGACTGGGCCCTCTACACCACCCGGTACGCCAGCGGCACCAATCCGATGCGGCCGCTTCTGCCGGAGGAGCACCGTACACCGGTGCCGCCGCCCCGGCTCGACACGGCGCCATGCCCGGCGCTGGGCCCCCTGTTCGAACTGCTCGCCTGAACGTCGCAGTTCCACATACCTCTGCTTGTGGTCCACCGGTGCCGATGTGGCCGTGGCACGTCAGGGAGCGGGCCGCGTTGCGGCGGATGTGGTGCGTGCCGTCGAGGTCGACGCCCGCGTCGGCCACCACCGTGGCCGGCAGCGGGCCGGGACTGGATTCCGCATCGGGCACCAGGTCCTTGGCCCGGTCCGGGACCGAGGCGTCGTACTCGCGGGCCGGCACTACGGGCGCCGTACCGGCGGGCCTCGGCGCCGACCAGTCGCCGCCTGGCCGTGCCGTCGTCCGTCAGCGGCGGCCTCCGCGCGGAGGCCGCGACGGAGTTCCTTGGGGAGGGAGAAGGCGATGGATTCCTCGGCGGCGGTGACGGCCTCGACGTCTTCGTAGCCGCGGGCGGCGAGCCATTCCAGGACGCCTTCGACGAGGATCTCGGGGACGGAGGCGCCGGAGGTGACGCCGACGGTGTTCACGCCCTCCAGCCATGTCTCGTCGATCTCCTCGGCGTAGTCGACGAGGTGGGCGGCGCGGGCGCCGGCGCCGAGGGCGACCTCGACCAGGCGCACGGAGTTGGAGGAGTTCTTGGAGCCGACGACGATGACGAGGTCGGCCTCGGCGCCTATCTGCTTCACCGCGGTCTGGCGGTTCTGCGTGGCGTAGCAGATGTCATCGCTGGGCGGGGAGAGGAGGTTGGGGAACTTGTTCTTCAGGGCGCCGACGGTCTCCATGGTCTCGTCGACGGAGAGGGTGGTCTGGGAGAGCCAGACGACCTTGTCCGGGTCGCGGACCTCGACGTTCGCCACGTCGTCGGGGCCGCCGACGAGCTGGATGTGGTCGGGGGCCTCGCCGCTGGTGCCGATGACCTCCTCGTGGCCCTCGTGGCCGATCAGGAGGATGTCGTAGTCCTCGCGCGCGTAGCGGACGGCTTCCTTGTGGACCTTGGTGACCAGCGGGCAGGTCGCGTCGATCGTGGCCAGCATCCCGCGGGCGGCCTCCTCGTGGACGGTCGGGGCGACGCCGTGCGCGGAGAAGATGACGATGTTGCCCTCGGGCACCTCGAACGTCTCGTCGACGAAGATCGCGCCCTTCTTCTCCAGGGTCTTCACCACGTATTTGTTGTGGACGATCTCATGACGCACATAGACCGGCGGCCCGTACTGCTCCAGGGCCTTCTCGACGGTGTCGATGGCGCGGTCGACTCCCGCGCATACGCCGCGTGGTGAGGCGAGCAGGACCCGGCGGCGGGTCATGACCGCCTCGTGGTGGCGGCGAGGGCGACGTCGTACAGGGCGTGGCGGGCCGGGGGTGGTGCGGGGAGGTCGGCGAGGGCGGTGAGGGCTTGTCGTTGGCGGTCGCGGATCAGTTCTTCGACGGTGGCGCGGGCGCCGGTGGTGGTGAGGATGTCGCGGACGCGGGCGGCGGTCCGCTTGTCCAGGTCCGGGTCGCCCAAAGCGGCGTGCAAGAGGGTGCGTTGGCGAGGGTCGGCCTTGTGCAGGGCATGGGCGATGAGGAGGGTGTGTTTGCCTTCGCGGAGGTCGTCGAGGTTGGGTTTGCCGGTGTGGGTGGGGTCGCCGAAGACGCCGAGGAGGTCGTCGCGGAGCTGGAAGGCCTCGCCGAGCGGGAGGGCGTAGGCGCTCAGTGCCTCGCGCAGGGCCAAGCCGGCGCCGGCGAGGGCGGCGCCGATGTGCAGGGGGCGTTCGACGGTGTATTTGGCGGTCTTGTAGCGGATGACGCGCAGGGGGGCGTCGAGGTCGGTGCCGGGTGCGATGCCCTGGATGAGGTCGAGGTACTGGCCGTGGACGACTTCGGCGCGCATGGCGTCGATCAGCGGCCAGGCGGCCTCCGTCTGCGCCGGAGTCAGCCCGGCGGTGTGCAGGAGTTCGTCGGACCAGACGAAGGCGAGGTCGCCGATGAGGACGGCGGCGTGGGCGCCGAGTTCGTCGACGGCGGCCGAGGGGTGGGCGTGCCGGTGGTGGGCGGCTAGGGCGCGGTGGACGGTGGGGTGGCCGCGGCGTAGGTCGGAGTGGTCCATGACGTCGTCGTGGATGAGGCAGAAGTCGTGGAAGATCTCCAGGGCGGCGGCCACGCGGACGACCGGCGCGGGTGGAGGTTTCGTCGTGGCGGTGTACCAGCCGAGCAGGCACAGCACCGGGCGCAGGCGTTTGCCACCGGAGAGGATGAAGTCGGCCAGGGTTTCGGTGGTTTCGGCGGGCAGGCCGCTTGCGTGTGCGGCGGCGCGTTTGGCGTCGAGGAAGCGGACCAGGACCTCCTCGACCTGGTCGCGGAAGCGGGCCAGGTCCGGTGGTTCGGCGGTCGGGGCGAGGACGGAGTTCATGTGGGGTCACTCGTTTCGGGGGAGGGTGCTTCGGTGAGGCGGAGGGCTTCCTCGATCAGGGCGTCGACGACGCGGTGTTCGGGGACGGTGCGCACGACTTCGCCCGCGACGAAGATCTGGCCTTTGCCGTTGCCGCAGGAGACGCCGAGGTCGGCTTCGCGGGCTTCGCCGGGGCCGTTGACGACGCAGCCCATGACGGCGACGCGCAAGAGGTGGGGGAAGCCGTCGAAGGCGGCCTGGACTTGGGCGGCGAGTTTGTGGATGTCGACTTGCAGGCGCCCGCAGCCGGGGCAGGAGACGATCTCCAGTTGGCGGGGTCGCAGGCCGAGGGACTGGAGGATGTGGATGCCGGCCTTGACCTGTTCGACGGGCGGGGCGGAGAGGGAGACGCGGATGGTGTCGCCGATGCCTTCGGCGAGGAGGATGCCGAAGGCGACGGCGGATTTGATCGCGCCCTGGAAGGCGGGGCCGGCTTCGGTGACGCCGAGGTGGAGGGGGTAGTCGCAGGCGGCGGCCAGGAGGCGGTTGGCGGCGACCACGGTCATCGGGTCGTGGTGCTTGACCGCGATCTTCAGATCCTGGAAGCCGTGTTCCTCGAACAGCGAGCACTCCCACAGTGCTGATTCCACCAGTGCCTGGGGGGTGGCGGCGCCGTGTTTGGATAGCAGGCGGGGGTCGAGGGAGCCGGCGTTGACGCCGATGCGGATCGGCACTTTCGCGGCCGAGGCGGCCTTGGCGATGTCGGCGACGCGGTCGTCGAAGCGCTTGATGTTGCCGGGGTTGACGCGCACCGCCGCGCAGCCGGCGTCGATCGCGGCGAAGACGTAGCGGGGCTGGAAGTGGATGTCCGCCACCACCGGCAGCGGGGACTTCGCGACGATCGCCGGGAGGGCGTCGGCGTCGTCCCGCGAGGGGACGGCCACCCGCACGATGTCGCAGCCGGCGGCGGTGATCTCCGCGATCTGCCGCAGTGTCGCGTCCACATCCGCCGTCGTGGTCGTCGTCATCGTCTGCACGGAGATCGGGGCGCCGTCGCCGACGGTCACGTCACCGACGGTGATCCGTCGCGCCGGACGGCGCCGCGGTGTCTTCGGGGGGACGATGGGCAGGCCGAGGTCGATGGTCATCGCGGCCTCCGGCGGCCGTTGACGGGGTGGGTGAGGGGGGTGAGGTCATAGGTGGCGAGGTCGGTGCGGGCGTGGAGGACGGCGGTGATGATGCCGTCGGCGTCGAGCCCGGTCTCGGCCAGGAGCGCGGTGCGGGTGCCATGGGGGATGAAGGCCCGGGGCAGGCCCAGGCAGCGCACGGGAGCGGTGACGGCGGCGTCGGCGCATGCCTGGGCGAGGTGGGAGCCGAAGCCGCCAGTGCGGGTGTTGTCCTCGACGGTGATGGCGAGGTGATGGCGTGCGCTGAGGTGGACGAGGGCGGGGTTGAGAGGGGTGAGCCAGCGGGGGTCGACCACTGTGGAGCCGATTCCTTCCTCGCCCTCCAGCCGTCGGGCCGCTTCGACGGCGGCGGCCGCGGTGGGGCCGGCGGTGACGAGGAGGACGTCCAGGGACCGGCTGGAGCTGCGGTGGAGGATGTCGAGGCCGTCCATCCGTACCAGGGCGTCCAGGTCGGGTCCGGTGGCGGCTTTGGGCAGGCGCAGGGCGGTGGGGCCGTCGTCAGTGGCGACGGCTTCGCGCAGCAGTTCCTTGAGGCGTGTGGTGTCGCGGGGGGCGGCGAGGCGCAGGCCGGGGACGAGGGTGAGGAGCGTGGTGTCCCACATGCCGTGGTGGGAGGGGCCGTCGGGGCCGGTGATGCCAGCGCGGTCCAGGACGAAAGTGACGGGCAGGCGGTGCAGGGCCACGTCCATCAGGACCTGGTCGAAAGCGCGGTTGAGAAAGGTGGCGTAGAGGGCTACGACGGGGTGGAGGCCGCCCATGGCCAGGCCCGCGGCGCTGGTGACGGCGTGCTGTTCGGCGATGCCGACGTCGAAGACGCGGTCGGGGTGGGCGACGGCCATGGGGTGCAGGCCGGTGGGCCGAAGCATCGAGGCGGTGATCGCCACCAGGTCCGGGCGCTCGTCGGCCAGGGTCAGCAGTTCCTGGGCGAAGACGTCGGTCCACGTGCCCGACGGCTGTGGCGGCGTGGCGGTGACGGGGGCGCGGCCGGTGACCGGATCGATCACCCCGACGGCGTGGAAGCAGTCCGCCTCGTCCGCCTCGGCGAACGGATAGCCCTTGCCCTTGACCGTCACCGCGTGCACGATCACCGGGCGGGCCAGGGCACGGGCGGTGCGCAACGCCTCCTCCAGCGCGGGAAGGTCGTGCCCGTCGACCGGCCCGAGGTAGGTCAGGCCGTGCGCGGCGAAGAGGTCGTCCTGCGCGGCCGGGTGTGGGCCGGATGCGCGTAGGCCGGCCAGGTGGGCGGCGAGCGCGCCGCCGGTGGGGGCGTAGGAGCGGCCGTTGTCATTGAGGACGACGACCACCGGGCGCTGGGGTGCGGCGCCGATGTTGTCGAGGGCCTCCCATGCCATCCCTCCGGTGAGCGCGCCGTCGCCGATGACCGCCACCACCGCCCGCTCCCCCTCCCCTGCAAGGGCCCGGGCCTTGGCCAAGCCGTCGGCGTAGGACAGGGCCGTGGAGGCGTGCGAGTTCTCGATCACATCGTGCTCGGACTCCGCGCGGCAGCAGTATCCCGACAGGCCGCCGGCCCGGCGCAACCGCGCGAAACCCTCCTGACGGCTCGTCAGGAGCTTGTGGACGTAAGCCTGGTGGCCGATGTCGAACAGGACGCTGTCGCGTGGTGAGTGGAAGACGCGGTGCAGGGCGATCGTCAGCTCGACCACGCCCAGGCTCGGGCCCAGGTGGCCGCCGGAGGCGCACACCGTCGCCACCAGGTAGCGCCGGATGTCCTCCGCCAGCGCCTCCAGCGCTTCCACCGGGAGGGCTCGTAAGGCCTCCGGGCCTGTCACTGACGCCAGGAGTGGCGGTACGTGTGTCATATTGCCAGGAGGGTTCTGCATGGGGGCCTCCGCGCTGGGGTGATCAGCGACCCCGCCTGTGCCGGCGGGCCCGTGTGCGGTGACCGACACCGTGCTCCCGCTCGGTGCGGCTTCGTCGGGACCGCCGTGCTACGGGTCCGGCGTCCACCACCGGGAGGCGGGGGCCGGTTTTGTCGTCCACGGTGCGCATGCCCAGCCTCCAGCGGCCCGGATGCGGGGCGGCAGGTGCATTCACCGATGGGGGGAAGCACGGCGGCACCTCCGCGAACGCTCGCGCGGGAAGGTGCCGCCCGAGGCCCCACCGCGCACCACCCGGCTCGTCCCGGCTTCCTCGTGCCGGGGCACTGGGGCGCCCATGAGCGTGGTGCCGGCCGGGGGCGGGGCGCGTCGGGAGGCGGAGGGCGGGCCGTCACGCCGTACGCCCCCACGCCCTTCCCCCGGCGTCCGAGTGCCGCGGGTCGTACCAGTACGAGCCTGGACGCGGCCCGCTCGGCGTGTCGTCATGAAAGAAGTGGCCGGGCCCGCGCGCGAGAACCCGTACGGGCACGGCACCCCTGCCCACGCGCGCGCCGACCGGGACGAGCCGGCGCAGAAGAAGGGGCCAATCATGACCACCCGTTCGAGGGGCCGCCGCCGAAGCGGCCTCATCCGTTTCATCGGCGACGTCCTCGACGACGCGAAGGACTTCACCGACGAGTGCCTGGACCGGGCCCGCGACCTGGAGTACGACCTGCGCAAGGCGGCGAGCGACGCCGTCCGGCCCGACGAGGACGACGACTACCGGCCGGCCGCCCGGACCGGCCGCGCCCGCACCCGGCAGGCGGTAGCCGGTAAAGGCACCGGGATCTGACGGCCCCCGGATACGCTGATGCGTGACGATGCCCCGTGCCGTGAGCCGTCCCGGCCGGCCCGGGCGGTGCGTGAGCTGACCCGTCACCAAGACGGCTCGCTGTACGACACCGCCGCCCACCGGCCCGTCCTCTTCGGCGAGTTGGCGGACGACATACGCGCGGGGGCCACGTTCCGGGCGCGGGACGCGGCCACGGATCAGGACTGCACGTATCAGGTGCTGGCCGCCGTCCTCGCCGGAGCGCTCTCCTGGCTGCCCGCCCCGTTCGGGCGCGGGGGAGCGCCGTCGGCCGCGATCAGCGCCCTGTTGGCACCGGAGCGGAGCTGACGCCGTGTCATACGCAGTCTTCTGCGGTGTTGGCCGGTACGCCGTGCTCCGCGGGGTCGGCACCGGTGGACGGGGAGGCGGGCGGCGTGGCGTCGGCCGCGGGACGGTCGACCGGCGTGCCGCCGTCCGGGACCGGCCGGCGGCACGGTGGTGTGGGCCGGCCGGGCGGCGACGGTTCGTCCGGCACGCCACCGGGGCCCGGTGGGGCGCCGCTGTCCCCGGGGGGATCGGGAGGGGCCTGAGCGGCGTCACGGAGTGCTGGGACAGGACGTCTCGGCTGTGCGTCGGCGGCGCCTGCGGGGTGCCGCGGGCCGGAGCGGATGCGGCGGCGGGCGGTGGGCCCGGCCGCGCCGCACCGGCGGACGGGGCCGAGGACCGCGAGGACGACGCGGCGGGGGCCGCTTGAGTGCTCGCCCCGCTCATGCCGGACACCGGCGACGGAACCGCGGGCGGCCGCTGCTGGACCGGCTCGACGTATGTGGCGCTGAACGAAGCGCATCCGGTGGCCGTCGCCAGGGACACGGCGGCGAGCGCGCGTCGTAAGGCGTTGTGGGGAAACCGCACCGAGGAACTCCTTTGCTCCGGACGACTCTCAGGCCGCCTCGGCGCGAGGGGAAAACGGACTCCGACCCGCTTCGGGACGAGGGGCGAGGCCGAGGGCGGTACCGGGCCGGCCGATCGCCGTCACCGGGGGGTGGTGAGCACGCTCATGAATGTCTTGAGCCCGGTGAAGAGGGTGATGACCGCCCGCGAGACGGCCAGGATCGCGTGGGCGGTGGCGACGGGAGCGGTCGCGATGAAGAACAGGACGATGATCACGACCAGCCAGAAGAAGAGACCGCGGGGACGCGACAGCAAGGGGCTTACCCTTCGTGGCGTGCAGGACCGGGCGGGCGGTGAGTTTCGGGCTCACGTCCCGCCGCCGCTCCGGACGCGGAGCCGGCCGAGGGGGCGGGGGGCGGCCGTGCTCCCTTGTGGCGGACGGCCGCGCCGACGGTTTCGGGGCCCTGGTGACGTCGGGGTCTCGGTGGTTGCGGGGGACGGTTGGACGGTTTCGGTAGGGGAGGTGGCGTCGAGTTTGGGAGGAGACGTGCGGCGCCTACCTCACCGGAGAAGACGGCCTTCGAGCCCCCCTTCCGCCACCCTCGCACTGGGACCGGCTCCTTGGGCAGCCGCCCCGGCACCCGCACGACGTACCGAGCGCGGCCACCGGCCACATGTCCTCCACAAGGTCGCTACAGCCACCGGGTGGTTCCCGCGTCCGCGTCCGCCGGGGGCGCGCCGACCGCACCCGGCACCGAGCCGCGGCCGGCCCCCGCCCCCGGACTCCTTCCTTCCAGTGCGCGCCACACCCCCCTCCCCGACAATCCCGCACCAGGCGGCGTGCGAGCGCATCGGGCGCGCTCGGCACACTCCGGGCGGCGTGCGCGGCGGAAGTGCCGTCTGGCCGCGCCGCGGAGGAGCTGCTACAGATGCCGGTGGCCCGGTCGACGCGCACGCTCGCCATCCGTCGCCGCGCCAGGGCACTGCACGCCGGCGCGGACACGACAGGCTCGTTGCCGTCGGCCCCGGAGGGCAGCGCCGGGGCCGAGCGTCAGGGCGCCGGCTCATCTCCTCCTGCCGCGGGCGAGGTAGCCGGCGAGGGCAAGGGCGGCCCAGAAGGGCCAGGACCCGGCGTCCGTGGCCCTCTTCCGCCGGTCGTCCTCGCCGGCCACCTTGGCGTGGAAAGTGAGGTCCTGCTCGGCGAAGGCGCGCAGGATCCCCCGTGTCTGCTGGAGGGCTCCCGGGGCGGCGATCATGAGATCGAGGGCGGTGCGGGCGGCCTGCTGTTCGGAGAGGGTCTCGCGGGCCAGGCCGAAGACGACGGTGCGGAGGTTGTCGGCGAAGACGTCGGTGATGGACAGCTCCGGGCACAGGTAGCGGATGGCGCCTTCGAGGTTGGCGAAGGACTTGCCCAGCAGCGAGATCACCGGGCTGGTGCGGATGCCGCGGCGGGTGGCGTGCGCGAGGACGGCGGTCAGGGTGACGCCGAAGTTGAGCTCCTCCAATGTGACGGAGGAGATCCTCGGGACGATCAGGCTGATGTCGGAGCGGAATCCGGCGACGTCGGCCCAGGTCGTGGCCGTCCCCATGTCGATCCAGGCCGCGGCCAGGCCCGCGCCGTCGTTGGCCGCGAGGTTGAGCAGGGCCAGCACCAGGTGCCGGCTGGTACCGCTCTCCATCCGGCCCACCATGCCCCAGTCGATCAGATGCGCGGGCTCGCCCGGGGCGACGAAGACGTTGCCCGGATGCGGGTCCGCGTGGAAGAACCGGTCGAGGAAGTAACCCCGGAACATGAACGCCATCAGGTCCCGGCCGATGCCGGCGCGCTGCGCGGCGGTGAACGCACCCCGGTCGGCATCCCGGATCGACACGCCCGGGGCCAGCGCCTGCACCAGTACCCGCCGGGTCGGCGGCAGCAGCACCTCCGGCACGGACAGATACGTGAACTCCTCGCACAGCTCACGGGCCCGGCGCATGTGGCCGGCCTCCACCCGGAAGTCGGTCTCGGCCTCCATGGCCTCGAACAGCACACCTAGCATGGCCGGCACGTCCGCCACTGTGGTGAACCGGGGAGCGGCCCGCGCCAGGAGGCGGGCGGCCCGGCGCAGCAGCCGGATGTCCCCGGCCATCACCTCTTCCACACCCGGCCGTTGGACCTTGACCGCGACGAGCGAGCCGTCGGCCAGCCGCGCCCGGTAGACCTGCGCCAGCGAGGCGGCACCCAACGGCGCCGAAGTGTCGACCTCCTTGAACAGCCGCCGCCACCGCGGCCCGAGCTCCGCCGCGAGCACCGGCTCGAAAGTACTGAACGGCGCGGGGGTGACCTGGTCGTGCAGCTGCCCCAGCTCCTCCAGGACGGCCGGCGGCACGAAGTCAGGCCGGGTGGAGAGCATCTGCCCCACCTTGATGTAGAACGGGCCCAGCTCCTGCAGCGCCTCCCGGACGGCCCGCGCCTGCTCCTCGGTGCCCTCCCCGGGCTTCGCCCGGCGGGCACGGACCTGCTCGGCCAGCAGGCGCCCCACCACACGCGCGACGTGCCGGGCGCGGCCACCGCCCAAGAGTCCCTCCCCGCTGTGCACCACCCCGCGCCGCGACCGGCGGTACGTCCCACCCGTGCACCGAGAGCGGCACTTCCCGCCCTTCTCCTTCGGCTGCCTCCAGTGCACGCCACGCCGCCGTCCGCCCACAACCGCGCACCCGGTGGCGCGCGTAGGGTACGGGGAGGCGCGCGGGGGCCTGGTCCCGCCCCGACGGCGTCGGGGGTGAACGCGCGCGCTGCCTTGACGTCGAGCGGTGTCCCGGGAAGACGTCCGTGTGGGTGACGAGGGCGTGCGTCGGGGCACCGGCAATCGAGTGAGCAGTGCCCTTTGGCGGGATAGGCCCGGCTTGTGCCGCGCCGGGTTATCAGAGGAGTGCTCCAGGCTGAACTTCTTGACCGGCCAGGCCTGTTCGGCGGCTCACGGCGGTCTTGCCCGGCCCGCACCCGGGCCGGTAGTTGTCTGGGGCCGCGGGGCGGGCCGGCCCTTCCGGCGGTGGCGGCCGACGCACGGTGCGGGCCCGTATGACGTGATCGCTCCTTCGCGGAGCAGGGTGCTGGTGTTGCTGTCCGCACCGGCCGTAGAGCCGTCGAACGCTCCGTCCCGGGCGTCGTACACCCTGCGGACGGCAGCCATGACCTGAAGATCCAGAACAACCATGCTCATTCCTCCCTGTCCCTTTTCCTCGTCCCTCTCGTCAGGGCTACCCCCCGGTGCCCGGACGCAGTCCGGCGCGGACATCGGCACCCCCGCCGGCCCGCTGATCAAATCGTCGAGAACCGCGATGGATGGACAGGATGCCCGGCCAATGTGAGGCACGGAGGCTCAGGAGGAAGACCAAATAACAGGCCCCATGCGCATAGCCTGGTGCCCTGGACCGCGCGACACGGTTGGAAGCAACCGGCTGAACGACAGCTCGTGGCAGGGGAAGTTCGGGGCGGATTCGCTCACGGCAGACGGGATACCGCCCTACAGGGCTGGAGCCAAGGGCCGAACCATGTCAACGTACAACGCTCCCGGAAATACCGGGCAGCCGGCGCCCTCTGGCGTTGCCGCTTCAGAGCGCACCAGGAGTTTCAACTGTCCAGCGCCGGAATGGGCGTCCTTCGCTTCACCAGCTCCGTATTGTTCGGCCTTGGTGCGCTGAATGCTGCGAGGGCTCAGCTGACTCCTGACAGGGGCATCCCGGAGTCAACGCGAGGCACGTCGCTTGTGCCGTAGAAGCTCGCGAAGGCCCGGCTCTCGGCAGCCTTACGCCTGGCCGACGGCGGACTCCTCACGGCTGCTGCATCGCGCAGGGAGCCAGCGCTCCGCTCGGCCAGCCCGAGTCCTTGAGCGGCTGGCCGACATTCCCGCGGTCAAGTGTGCTGGCCGCTATACAGCCGGTGATCCCCGGTTAGCGAAACCGGGTGTCCTCCGGATCATTGGTCTCGTTCGCGTGTGGCTGTGCTTGGCGGTGGAGCCTCGCGAACAGCGGGTTGGGTTGCCTGGCATCAGTAAAGGAGGTGTCGGAGCGTCCGGCCTGCACTGATCGGTCAAAGCGGCGCCTTTCCGACCGATTCTTCGCGATCCCCGAGTTGAAAGGTGACAGTCAATGGCGCGCCCGCCTGCCCTGAAACTTACAGAAGTGCTTGCAGAAATCCGGATGAGTCCGTCCGCCTTTTATCGGCTACGTGCCCGTGGGCTGGCGCCGCGCATGGTCAAACTGCCGAACGGTGAGCTGCGATGCCGGTGAAGTGATCTGGACGCCTGGTGGGAGGCGTGTGAGAGGGATTCCATACATTGGGGATGAGCTACAACGTCCGGTTCTGGGACATACGCGAGCGCCTCGACCGGCGCAAGCCGTACATGGTCCGGTGGACGGTTAATGGTCGCGAAAAATCCGAATCGTTCATGACCTTCGGGCTCGCCGACAGCAGACGCTCAAAGCTGATGACGGCGGCGCGCGACGGTGAGCCTTTCGACGAACACACGGGTCTGCCGGCGTCCGAACTGCGAGCTATCAAGCAGCGGACGACATGGTATGACCTCGCCCACGAATACCTCGACCAGCGGTGGGCGTGGGCCCAAGCCCCGAGCGAGGAGTGGCGTAAGGCCCTTGACTGGAAGCAGCGAAACTCCCTGCCCGTCAGTGCTCTCGCGGAAGCTGATGTTCTGCGACGTGCGCTGGACGCCCTGTGCCGCAAACTGGACGGCAAGGCGGCTGCTGGGTGGGGGATGCTCAATCTGTCGGGGCGGTGTCGTCATCGCAGGCAAGGAGTGGACGGACGACGGTGCCGTGCACGAGGTGCACTCGCTGAAGCGCCGAGCGGAGACCGCAACCCGGCCCGTACCCATCCCGCCGCAGTTCGTGCGCATGCTCCGAGCGCACATTGAACGGTTTGGCGTGGCGCCGGACGGCCGGCTGTTCCGAAACCAGGCGGGCAACTACGTGGACGCAGCTGCGTATGGCACGACGTGGTCGCGGGCACGGAAGTACGTGCTGACCCGTACGGAGCTTGCCTCCAAGCTGGCCAAGCGGCCCTACGATCTCCGGCATGCCGGGATCTCGTTCCGGCTGTACTCCGGTGTGGACCCGGCCGAATGCGCTCGCCGCGCGGGCCAGAGCATCGAGGTCCTCTTCCGTCACTACGCCAAGTTCCTGGACGGTGTCCGGGAGCAGGCCAACCGCCTCATTGAGCAGTCCCTGCAGGAGTGGGACCGCGTCAGCCAGGGCTCGTCGTCTGCGAGGTGAACGGGGCTTTTGGTCCGTGACTGGTCCGGAAGAGCTGGTCAGGAACGGGATAGCGGTGGGACGAACTGGGAGTTACGACGTAAACGGGTCCCTGCTCCGAGGGGGCGGCCGGAAGGCGCCTGACGGGCAAAAGCCCAGGTCAGGCGCCTTTTTTCGTGCCTCTAGAAGAAGCCCAGCTTCTTCGCCGAATACGACACCAGAATGTTCTTGGTCTGCTGATAGTGATCCAGCATCATCCTGTGCGTCTCCCGCCCGATCCCCGACTGCTTATAACCTCCGAAAGCCGCATGCGCCGGATACGCGTGATAGCAGTTCGTCCACACCCGCCCCGCCTGGATCGCGCGGCCCGCCCGGTAGGCCGTCGTGCCGTTGCGGGTCCAGACGCCCGCCCCCAGGCCGTAGAGCGTGTCGTTCGCGAGGGTCATCGCGTCGTCGAAGTCCGTGAAGGGCGTGACCGCCACCACCGGGCCGAAGATCTCCTCCTGGAAGACCCGCATGCTGTTGTCGCCTTCGAGGATCGTGGGGCGGACGTAGTAGCCGCCCTCCAGTTCGCCGCCCAGTTCGGCGCGGGTGCCGCCGGTGAGGACCCGGGCGCCTTCCTGGCGGCCTATGTCGAGGTAGGAGAGGACCTTCTCCAGCTGGTCGTTGGACGCCTGGGCGCCGATCATGGTGGTGGTGTCCAGCGGGTGCCCCGCGACGATGCGTTCGGTGCGGGCCACCGCCGCTTCCATGAAGGCCGCGTAGTGGCCGCGCTGGATCAGGGCGCGGGACGGGCACGTGCAGACCTCGCCCTGGTTGAGGGCGAACATCGTGAAGCCTTCGAGCGCCTTGTCGAGGAAGTCGTCGTCGGCCGCGGAGACGTCGTCGAAGAAGATGTTCGGGCTCTTGCCGCCGAGTTCGAGGGTGACCGGCTTCAGGTTCTCGGAGGCGTACTGCATGATCAGGCGGCCCGTCGTCGTCTCGCCGGTGAAGGCGATCTTGGCGACGCGCGGGCTCGACGCCAGCGGTTTGCCGGCCTCCACGCCGAAGCCGTTGACGATGTTGACCACGCCCGGCGGCAGCAGGTCGGCGACGAGGTCCAGCCATACGTGGATCGACGCCGGGGTCTGCTCGGCCGGCTTGAGGACGACCGCGTTGCCCGCGGCCAGCGCGGGGGCGAGCTTCCACGTGGCCATGAGGATGGGGAAGTTCCACGGGATGATCTGGGCGACCACGCCGAGCGGTTCGTGGAAGTGATAGGCCACCGTGTCGTCGTCGAGCTGGGAGAGGCCGCCCTCCTGCGCGCGGATCGCGCCCGCGAAGTAGCGGAAGTGGTCGATGGCGAGCGGGATGTCCGCGGCCAGCGTCTCGCGGACCGGCTTGCCGTTCTCCCACGACTCCGCGACCGCGAGCTCCTCCAGGTGCTCCTCCATGCGGTCGGCGACGCGGTGCAGGACCAGCGCCCGGTCGGCCGGCGACGTGCGGCCCCACGCGGGCGCGGCGGCGTGCGCGGCGTCCAGCGCGCGCTCGACGTCCTCGGCGGTGCCGCGGGCGATCTCGGTGAACGGGCGGCCGTTCACCGGGGTGGGGTTCTCGAAGTACTGCCCCTGCTTGGGCGGGACGTATTCACCGCCTATCCAGTGGTCGTACCGCGGGCGGTAGGAGACGATCGCGTCGGGGGAGCCGGGGTCGGCGTAGCGGGTCATGAGGACGGCCTTCCGGAAGCGGGGGTACGACGGAGGTGCGCCTCGGAAGCTAGCCCCGGGCAGGTTGCGCGAACGTTGCCCGGCCTCCCGGCCCGTACGCTGCCCGGCCGTTCACCGCGTACGCCGCCCCGTACTCCTCCCGCAGCCGCCGCGCCCGCGCCGCCACCGACCGCCGCTGCGGCGCGCTCATCGGAAGCGCGGCCAGCAACCGCTCCCACACCTCCAAGTCCTCCTCGCCCCACGGGGCCTCGGCCCACATCTGGAGTGCGGCGGCGTCGCCGCTGGTCAGCACCGCGCCGCGCAGCCGGGCCTCCATAAGGCGCCGCATCCGGCACACGCCCGGCGCCTCCGACAGCGGGAGGAGCGGACCGCCGTACGCGCGGAGCGCGGCCCGCAGGCCGCCCGCGGCCAACTCCCGCTCCAGGCAGTTGAAGTCGGTGTCGACCTCGCCGCGCAGCCGGTACGGGCGGGACGCGAGGAGTGGGCCGACCAGCCGCCGCAGCCGGGACAGTTCGGCCCGCAGGGTCACCGGGGGCACCGGGCGGTCGCCGTAGAGCGCCGCCGCGAGCCGCTCGCCCGTCAGCCCGTCGGGGTGGGCGGCCAGCAGGGCGACGATCTCGCTGTGCCGGCGGCCCAGGCGTAACCGGCGCCCGTCCACGACGAGCAGCGCCTCGTCCCGGCCGAGCACCGACAGGACGCAGCCGGGCACCGGCTCCGGCGCCGCCAGCCGCGCCTCGGCCGCGCGGGCGGTGGCCTGGACGAGCGCCAGGCTGTGGGGTGAGGCCAGTTGATCACCGCCGGTGATGTCCACCGCGCCCAGCAGCCGGCCGGTGCGGGGGTCGTGCACGGGCGCGGCGGCGCAGGTCCACGGCTGGACGAGGCGGTTGTAGTGCTCGGTGGCGAAGACCTGGACGGCGTGGTCGAGGGCCAGGGCGGTGCCGGGGGCGTTGGTGCCCGCGTGGGTCTCGTCCCAGCGGGCGCCGGGGACGAAGTTCATGCGCTCGGCCCCCTTCCGTACGCCCGTGTGTCCCTCCACCCACAGCAGCCGGCCCGCGGCGTCGCAGACGGAGAAGAGGTGCGCCCCGTCGGCGGCGATGGAGCCGAGCAGCTCGCGGAAGAGGGGGAGCGCGGCGGCCAGCGGGTGCGCGCGGCGGTAGGTCTCCAGCTCGGTGCCGGTCAGTTCGACCGGTGCGAGGAACTCGGGCGCGGGCAGGGCTCTCGCCGAGCGCCGCCAGGAGTCGGCGACCACGGCGCGTACACGGGGACCCGCCGGGCCCCCGGTCACGAAGGCCGCGTGGGCGTCACGGACCGCGCGGCGCCGCCGCGCGGGGTCGTCGCCGGACACCAGCGCCAGCCATGGGTTGACCATGCGGACCCTCCCAGCCCTCGGCAGCCCCCGCAAAGAGGGCAGCATCCCACAGGGGGCGGGGCCCGCACAGGTTCCGTGCGGAGTCTCACTGTCCGTCAGGTCTTGCGGTACGGGCGGCGCACCCAGCACGCTGCCCCTTCAGCCATACGACGCGAACGGAAGAGACACAAGAAGGCCATGACTGCCCTGTCCAAGAAAGTTCTCCTCGACATCCTCGAGCGCACCCTCGCCGCCTATGTCACCACCTTCCTCGGCCTTCTCATCGCCGACGGCTTCGACCTGACCGACGTCTCCGCGCTCAAGGCGGCCGCGATCGCGTCCCTGCCCGCCGCCCTCTCCGTGATCAAGGGCGCGATAGGCACCCGCTTCGGTGACACGACCAGTGCCGCCTGGCTGCCCAACCGCGGCGGCGGAGCCAAGAGCGGAGCCAGGAGCGGAGCGAAAAGCGGAACCAAGGCGGGCTCGCGCGCGGGGCGGCAGTCGAGCGGAGGCTGACCGTTCACACGGGGTGTGCGCGGCGCACCCACGCCGCCCCCGCGCACACGCTTCCCGGCGTGGCCCGCCGCACGGTTGACTCGAAGACGCGAGTCCCACTGGAGCGACGGGACCCGGGCCGTCGGCCCTTCCCCCGAGCCGACGGCCCACCGCCTCGTACCGCCGGGCGGACGGTACGGGGCGGATCGTCGCCTTGCGGCGCGGGCCACACGTGGCTCAGACCAGTTCGGGCTGCGGTTCCGCGCGCGGCATCGGCGCGGGCTCCCGCTCCTTCGCCTCCCAGCGCCTGGTGGTCCGTACGTAGCCGTAGATCACCGAGGCCATCGCCAGGATGAGGAGCGGTCCGAAGGCCCACCGGTGCCCGGCCATCTCCACCGGCAGCCAGCGGTATGCCGCCAGGAGTGCGGCGAAGACCGCCGTGCCGTAGGCGACCAGCCGGATCCCCGAGCGGTCCCAGCCGCGGTCGTAGGTGCGCAGAGCCGTCTCGATCGTCAGCGAGAACACCACGCCGGCGACGAGGTCCACGCCGTAGTGGTAGCCGAATCCCAGCGTCGCGCTGAGCGTGGCGACCAGCCAGAACGCCCCCGCGAAGCGCAGCAGCCGCGGGCCCTTGCGGGTGTGGATGAAGATCGCGGTGGCCCAGGCCGTGTGCAGGCTGGGCATGCAGTTGCGCGGGGTGATCGTGTCGTAGGGCACCGGGTGCGGGATGTGGACCGGCGGCGGTGTGTGCGGCCACAGGTCGGCCACCGCCCACTGCACGCCGCCGGTGCCGGAGGCGCCCGGGCCGTAGGCGAAGACCGGTCCGACCACCGGGAAGATCATGTAGATCGCCGGCCCGAGGAGGCCGATCGCCAGGAAGGTGCGTACGAGGTGGTGGCGCGGGAAGCGGCGCTCGGTCGCGACGTTGCGCAGCTGGTACAGCGCGACGACGATCGCCGCCACCGCGAGCTGGGCGTAGACGGTCCCCAGGAGACGGTCGCCGACCGGGCCGATGGCGTCGAGGACCCGGCCCATCGCCCAGGACGGGTTGCCCAGCGCGTGGTCGGCGGTGGCCAGATACGGGTCGAGCACCGTCGGGCGGGTCTTCGCCGTGATGAGCAGCCAGGTGTCGCCGATCTTGCGGCCGGCCACCAGCAGCAGGCCCAGCGCGACGCCCTTCAGCATCAGGGTGCGTTCGCGGCCGGTGCGGCGGGTGAGCGCGATGACCGCGCAGCCGAGCATCACCCACAACGCGCCGTTGCCGAAGTAGTGGCCCTCGGGCACCTCGGCGCCGACCGCCCACCGCACCAGCACGAAGACGACGTCGATGCCGATCGCCGCGCCGGCCGCGATGAACCGTTGCCGCCAGGTGAGCACCACCATCATCAACGCCATGCCGCCGTACAGCGGCCCCGGCTTGGGGGCGAAGATCACCTCGCGCACCTGGGTCGTCAGCGGCCCGGGCACGCCGGCGTAGCGACGGGCGGCGATCTCCAGCGCGACGAGGAGCACGACGGCTGCCACGCCCGCCGCGGCCCACAGGAGCACCTGGGGTCGCCGCCGCGCGGCGATGTCTGTTCGCGAAAACACCCGGTCAACTATAGGCATCGATCACGTAACCGATTTGTTGGGTGTTGGTCAATTGTTCACTCTTTGCGGTGAATGGTGTGACTTTCCGGCATGCCGGGAGGGGGCGGCGGACCGGGCGGACCCATGCGCCCGTGCGGGGGGTCGTGCGGGCGTCAAGGCGCCCCCCGCCGTCCGCCCGCGCGGAGCGGGTGCAACGATGTGCACGTCATGAGAGCAGGGCAGGCGCACGAGGGTCCGCGAGCGCTGCGAGCCGCGGTGTTCGCAGCGGTCTGTGTGCTGCTCGCTGCCCTGGGACACGCGGTCATGTCCGGCACGACCGTCCCCTGGTGGGCCGTCGCGGTCGCGCTGTGCGCGACGGGCAGCGGCGCGTGGTTCATGGCGGGACGCGAACGCGGCCCGCTGCTGATCACACTCGCCACCGTCGGGGCGCAGACCGGACTGCACTCCTTCTTCGCCCTCTCCCAGAACGTCGCGGCCAACGCGGCCCGTGCGGCCGCGGCCGCACGCGCCGGGCTGCTGGCGGGCATGCCGGGGGCGGACCCCGGCATGCCCATGGGGCACGACATGGCCGGGTCCATGAGCGGCATGGCCGG
This sequence comes from Streptomyces sp. NPDC025618, assembly GCF_055558795.1. Classification (NCBI taxonomy): domain Bacteria; kingdom Bacillati; phylum Actinomycetota; class Actinomycetes; order Kitasatosporales; family Streptomycetaceae; genus Streptomyces; species Streptomyces sp. NPDC025618. The sequence goes on from NZ_JBVHLW010000028.1 coordinate 35,076, forward strand.
CACGTCGATGGGTGCCATGGGTGACCTGGGCGGCGCCATGGGGCACATGAGCGGCGGCATGGCCGGCATGTCCGGTCACTCCATGGCCGGTCATTCCATGGCCATGCACGCCGGGCACGGCGCCCTCGGCATGTGGTCCGCCCACGTCCTCGTCGCGGTCGTCTGCGGCGTCTGGCTCTCCGGCGGCGAACAGGCCGCCTTCCGGCTCGGCCGCACCCTGCGCACCCGCCTCTTTGCCCCGCTGCTCGTCCTCTTCCGGGACGTTCCGACGCCCTCCGGGCCGCCGCGCATCCGCGCCGACCGGACGCGCGCCGCGCAGCGCCTGCGGCAGCTGCTCTACGCCCATGTCCTGGACACACGTGGTCCACCGGCCCGCGTCGCCGTCGCCTTCGGCTGACGGCGACCCCTCGCGCCGAACCACGTCACCGGGCCGACCCGCACTCCAGGGCGCCCGGATTTCCAGGAAGGACCCAGGGCGATGACCCCTGCCCGCACATGGGGCGTGCCGCGACAGCACGTCCCCCCTGCCCTCGGCACGCGCCGTACGGCCGTACCCAGCGCGTCAGATGTCCCCCAGGCCCGCCGACAGCAGCTTCAGCCGCCGCGCGCCTGCCTCCCAGTGCCGGCACGCGGCGCACTCCCGCAGGTGGGCGTCGAGCGCCGGGCCGGAGACCTCCGGCGGCGGCTCCTCGCCGTCGACGCGGGCGGACAGGGCGGTACGGGACTCGACGCAGTGCACCCCGCCATCGTCCCCGGCGTCGCCGGAGCCCCGCGCACCACCCCCCACGCGGGGGGCCGCCGTGCGTGACGACGAGACGGTGACCACCTGGGCGCTCGCGGCCCGCGGCGGTGACGCCGACGCCGTGGAGCGCTTCATCCGCGCCACCCAGAGCGACGTACGGCGATACGTGGCGCGGCTCAGCAACGACCCGCAGGGCGCGGACGACCTCGTGCAGGAGACGTATCTGCGGGCCCTGCGCTCGCTGCCCCGCTTCGAGGGGCGCTCCTCGGCCCGCACCTGGCTGCTGACCATCGCGCGCCGCACCGTCGTGGACCGGATCCGCTTCAACGCGGCCCGGCCCCGGCTGTCGGACACCGACGACTGGCAGTCGGCCGCCGAGCGGGCGCAGTCCGCGGAGCTGCCCGGCTTCGACGAGGGCGTCGCCCTCTCGCAACTCCTCGACCGCCTGCCGTACGAGCGGCGCGAGGCGTTCGTCCTGACCCAGCTGCTGGGCCTGCCGTACGCGGAGGCCGCCCTCGTGTCGGGCTGCCCGGTCGGCACGGTGCGCTCCCGCGTGGCGCGGGCGCGCGAGGCGCTGATCAGCCAGCTGGAGACGGCCGAGCGGGATGCCGTACGGGCCGCCCCGGTGCTGGCCGGGGCCGCCTGACCGGCCGGACATGAAGCGGGGGCGGGGCTCGTCATGAGCCTCGCCCCCTTCTTCGTACGGCTCGGTGCCGCTCTTCGTACCGCTCGGTGGCGCTCTTCGTACCGTTTGGTGCCGCCGTCTATCCCCGGTTCCCCGGGCGGACCACCACCGCTTCGACCCGCACCGTGCCGCTGTCGCGGAAGCGGAGCGTCAGCGGGAGGCGGTCGCCGACGCGCAGGCGGGGCGGGGACGCCACCATGATGTCCAGCTCGTGCGGTGACATCTCGAGGGTGCCGTTCGCCGGGACGGTCGCCGCCGGGACCATCCGCATCGACCCGGCGCCGTCCTTGACCACCGTGCGGCTGAGCATCGCGCCGCCCGCGGTCGGTGCCTCGACGCCGACGAGCTCGTCGTCCGCGTCACCGGTGTTGCGGAGCTTGACGAAGGCCGCCGTGTCGTCCGTGCCGAAGGGGAGCAGGACGCGGGGGTCCTCGACCTCGATCGCCGCGGGCCGGCCCGCGGCGCCGGAGGCCGTCCACGCGCACAGGCCGCCGAGGGCGACGGCACAGGCGATCACGGGCACGGCGGCCGCGCGGGCGGTCGCGGCGAGTGGCCTGGCGGGCGGGGAGGGAAGCTGCGTCTTCACGCGTCACCTCGTGTCTGGACGGCGGTGCTCCGGGACGCCGGGCGGCGCCGGGCGGGGGAGTGCGTACGGCTCAGGCCCGCGGGCGCCGGCTGCCAGCCGCGCAGGCGGAGGCTGTTGGCCACCACCAGCACCGAGCTGACCGACATCGCGGCCGCGGCGAACATCGGGCTCAGGAGACCGACCGCGGCGAGCGGGACGGTGACCAGGTTGTAGCCGAACGCCCAGGCGAGGTTGGCGCGGACCGTCGCCGACGTGCGGCGGGCCAGGCGTACGGCGTCCGCCAGCGCGCCCATGTCCTCGCGCACCAGCGTCACGTCCGCCGCGCCGATCGCCGCGTCCGTACCGCTGCCCATCGCGATGCCCAGGTCGGCACCCGCCAGCGCCGCGGTGTCGTTGACGCCGTCCCCGATGACCGCGACCCGGCGCCCCTGGGCGCGCAGTTCACGGACGAGCGCGGCCTTGTCCTCGGGCGTGGCGCGCGCGTGGACCTCGGTGATGCCGAGCTCCCCGGCGACGGCCCGCGCGGCGCCCTCGCTGTCCCCGGTGGCCAGCACCGGCCGCAGACCGAGCCGCTTGAGGTGGTCGACCGCGCGGTACGAACCGGTGCGCACCGAGTCGCCGAGCGCGACGACCGCCTCGGGCGCGCCGTCCACCCGGACCAGCACCACGGTCCGGCCGTCCCGCTCCGCCTCGCGCACCGCCGTGGCCAGGGCCTCCGGCAGCCCGCTCCTCCTGGGCTTCTTCTTCGCCGGGGCGGCGGCCTCCTCCGGCCGGACCACCTCCACGAGCCGGTCACCGACCCGGCCCGAGACGCCCCGGCCCGGCGTCGCCGCGAACCCGGTGACCTCCGGCAGGGCGGCCGTGTCCGGCACATACGCGCACACCGCCCGGCCCACCGGGTGCTCCGAACCCCGCTCGACCGCCGCGGCCAGCCGCAGTGCCTCTTCGGAGCCGAGCCCGTCCGCGCGGGCCGTCACCCCGGTCACCGCCATCGAACCGGTCGTCAGCGTGCCCGTCTTGTCCAGCACGACGGTGTCCACCCGGCGCAGTCCCTCCAGCGCCTGCGGGCCCGACACCAGGATGCCCAGGCCCGCGCCCCGGCCCGTGGCCGCGAGCAGGGCCGTCGGCGTGGCCAGGCCGAGCGCGCACGGGCAGGCCACCACGAGCACCGCGACGGCGGCCGTGACCGCCGACTGCGGCGGCGCGCCCGCGCCCAGCCAGAAGCCGAGCACGGTGACGGCCACGGCCAGCACCGCCGGGACGAAGACCCCCGCGACGGCGTCGGCCACGCGCTGCACCCGGGCCTTGCCCGCCTGCGCGTCCTCCACCAGCCGGGCGATCCGCGCCAGTTGGGTGTCCGCGCCGACCGCCTCGGCCCGCACCTCCAGCAGGCCACCGGAGTTGACGGCGCCACCGACCACGGCCGCGCCGGGGCCCGCCTCCACGGGCGCGCTCTCGCCTGTCACCAGCGACAGGTCCAGCGCCGAGCTGCCCGCGACGACCACGCCGTCGGTGGCCACGCGCTCACCGGGGCGTACGACGAAGCGGTCGCCGACCCGCAGCTCGGCGATCGGCACCCGCCGCTCGGTGCCGTCGGCGTCGCGCACGACGACGTCCTTCGCGGCGAGCGAGGCCAGCGCCCGCAGCGCCGACCCCGTACTGTGCCGGGCCCGCGCCTCCAGCAGCCGGCCGACCAGCACGAACAGCGGGACGCCGACCACCGCTTCGAGATAGACGTCCGCCGTGCCACCACCCATGGACGGCACCAGCGTGAACGGCATCCGCATGTCCGGATCGCCCGCCCCGCCGAAGAACAGCGCGTACGCCGACCATGCGTAGGAGGCCAGCACGCCGAGCGAGACGAGCGTGTCCATGGTCGCGGTGGAGTGCCGCAGGCCGCGCAGCGCCTTCTCGTGGAAGGGCCACGCGCCCCACACGGCCACCGGGGTGGCCAGCGCGAAGCACAGCCACTGCCAGTTGCGGAACTGCAGCCCCGGCGCCATGGACAGCACCAGGACGGGCACGGACAGCACGGCCGTGACGATCAGCCGGGTCATCGCGGAGGCCGCGGCCGCGCCGTCGGCCGGCGCCTCGGTGACCTCCGGCTCCGGCAGCGACGCCGTGAAGCCCGCGCCCTCCACCACGGCCATCAGCTCCGCCGCCGTCACCCCGGCGGGGTGACTGACCCGGGCCCGGCCGGTGGCGAGGTTGACGGTGGCGGTCACGCCGTCGAGCCGCCCGAGCTTCTTCTCCACCCGCGCCACGCACGCCGCGCAGGTCATCCCGCCGACGACGATCTCGGTGGCGGCGGGCGCCATGGGACTCGCGGTGCTCATCGGACCACCACCGGGCCCACGGGCGCGCCCATGTCGTGCATGCCGCCCATCCCGCCCATGCCACCGCCGCCGGAACCGGAGCCTCCGGAGCCACCGCCGGTGCGGTGTATGCCGGGGGCCGCGGGTCCGGCGGCCGAGCCGACGGCGTACGCGACGCCGAAGAGGGCGGCCAGCAACAGGACGAAGCCGAGCAGGGATCCGTACGGGCCGAGGAGACTCGGACTGAGAAGACGACGAGCGGTCATCGCCGCATCGTGACACGTCGCGCGCCGCGTCCGGCCGCCCGCGACGGTTTCACGGCGCGTGAGGATTGTCCCTTTCGTGTATGGGAACCAGGGGGCCTCCGCGGCCGACTACCCAGGAATCGCCCGTCACCCTTCGCGCGGCGCGAACCGGCGGGGGCCCGCCGTCTGTACGGCGCGACCTGGCGGGGGCTCATCGTCCGTGAGTTCTGGACGATCCGGCGGGAACTCATCGCCCGCCCCGTCCGACTTCCTTGGGGTCCACGACTTCGCGAGGAGCCCCCGCCGTGCCGCTGCCCGAGCCGATTCCCCTCTACGGACCCGAATACAAGCGGGACCCCTACCCGCTCTACGCGCGCATGCGCGCGGCCGGGCCCCTCCACCGGGTGCGCTTCCCCAGCGGTGTCACCGCCTGGCTCGTGACCGGCCACGCCGCCGCCCAGCGGACCCTCGCCGACCCCCGGCTGGGCAAGAACCACGCGCTCGGCAACGACCGCTGGCGCGAAAACGCCTCGATCATGCCCGAGCCGCAGCACTCCCAGCTCCAGGTCCACCTCCTCCACCAGGACGCGCCCAAGCACACCGCGATGCGCCGCCTGATCACCGACGCCTTCGCGCCGCGCCGGGTCGAGGAGCTGCGCCCCCGCTTCCAGGAGATGGCCGACGCGCTCGTCGACGCCATGCCCGCCGACGCGGCCTCCGCGGACCTCGTGCGCTGCTTCGCCGCGCGGTTCCCCTTCCAGGTGCTCGCCGAGGTCATCGGCCTGCCGCCGCACCTCGCGACCCGCTTCCGGCGCGACTGGGGCAAGGTCGTCGCCCCCGTCGGCCCCACCGATCCGGGCCGCCCCGCCTATGAGGCGCTGCTGCGCGAACTCCAGGGCTATATCGCCGAGGTGGTCGCCGACCGGCGCGCCGCGCCCGGCGACGGGCTGCTCTCCCGGCTGGTCACCGCCCGCGACGCCGGCGAGCTGACCCAGGAGGAGCTGGACTCCATGATCTTCCAGCTGCTGGTGGCCGGCCAGGAGCCCGTCACCAATCAGATCACCACCGCCGTCGTCTCACTCCTCCGAGCGCCCGAGGCACTGGAGCGGCTGCGCGCCGAGCCCGGTCTGCTGCCCGCAGCGGTCGAGGAACTCCTGCGCATCGACAGCGCCTTCGAGCTCACGACCTGGCGCTTCCTCGCCGAGGACGCCGAGCTGCACGGCAGGCGCGTCCCCGCTGGCGACTCCGTCATCGTCTCCCTCTGCGCCGCCAACCGCGACCCCGAGCGCTTCCCCGACCCCGACACGCTCGACCTCGACCGGGCGCAGGGCTCCCACCTGGCCTTCGGACACGGCAGCCACTTCTGCCCCGGCGCGGCCCTGGCCCGCGTCGAACTCCAGGTCGCTCTCGGCACGTTGGTCACCCGCCTGCCGGGTCTGCGCCTCGCCGTCCCCGAAGATGAACTCTCCTGGATCCCCGCCGTCCTCGGCCGTGGCGTCGGCGAACTGCCCGTCGCCTTCGACCGGCCCGCCTGCCCCCGCCCCCGTGGATGACCGCACCATGTTCTACGCAGCGACCCTGACCCGCACCACCGTCGAAGAACGCGTGCTCGGCCTCCTCCTGCCGTACCACCGCACGGCGGAGGCGACCCCCTCCGAACCCGCCGATCACCCCGAACAGCTGGAACAGATACGGCAGTTCACGTCCTCCGGCGAGACCATCGTCTTCACCCTCCCCGGCTTCCCCTGCAAGTCGCCCAACCCCGCCAAGGTGCTCGGCCACCTCCCCGACGAGGGCGAGCGCCTCTCCCTGCGCTTCCTCGACGGCCTGTGCGCCCGCATCGGCGAGATATACGAGCCCGGGGCCCGTATCGTCATCTGCTCCGACGGGCACATCTTCGGCGACCTCATCCGGGTCCCCGACGACCACATCGACGCCTACGGCGACGAACTGCGCGCCCTGATCGACCGCGAACGGCTGCGCCACCTCGACACCTTCGACATGCGCGACGTGCACGGCGACCTCGACCACGACACCAAGCGGGAGTTGGTCACCGCCGCGTACGCCCCCTCACTCGACGCCCTGCGCGCGCAGGTCCGCGCCGGCGACGAGGAGACCCTGCGGCTCTACCGCGGCATCACCCGCTTCCTCTTCGAGGACACGGCGGACTTCACCGGCACGAACTCCGCGCTCCAGCGCGAGTGCAAGCGGCGGGCGTACGGCGTCATCGCGCGGAGCCGCGCGTGGGGCGACCTCATCGCCGACTGCCATCCGCGCTCGGTACGGCTGTCCATCCATCCACAGCGGGCGGGCTCGGAGAAGTTCGGCATCCGGCTGCTGGATTCGGCGGACGCGTGGGCCACGCCGTGGCACGGAGCTGTGCTCCGGGGGCCGGGGGGAGAGGCTCGTTTGATGCGGCGGGTGGACGCGGAGCGGGTGGGGCGGCTGGTGTCGTCGGGCGGGCGGCCGAGCCATTTCGAAGCGGTGGCTTGAGCGGGGCTTTGGGTACGGGGTGTGTGGGGCGGGCCTGCCGCCTCCCCGGCCGCGTCTGATGTGCGGCTCCGCCGCGGGGACCTCCGGGAGCGGGCAGGGCCCGCACCCGCCCGACCAGCGAGAAGCCCCATCCCCACGCCTCGCGACGAGGGCGCGGACGGGGCACGAGCCGTGACCGGTTTACGGTTGCTTCCTGCTCTTCTCCCCGACGCAGTCGAGACAGACCCATCCCGTACGGACCACGAGCCGTGTCCGCTCCTTCGGATGCTTGCCGCACCACTCGGAGGGCCCGGACCGGTCGGGCAGATCGCGCTTGATCAGCATTCTGATCAGGAACCGGTTGCTCGGCGGCTCGTCCGGGACGGGCTCGTCAGTCATCGTCGCCGTCGCCCTCCTCCGGCTGTGGGGTCGGGGTCACGATCTCTTCCTCGAATACGTCGTACCCGTTGACCTCGTTCTCTCCACCCATGGTGCGGCTCCAGTCTGTCGGGTGGTGGATGGAGCCGGCAGTCGGCGACAGCGGCGGGGAGACGGTCGGTGCGGCCGCGTAGGCGGGGCTGAGTGGGCGTGGCATCAGCATGGCGGCCTCTCGTGGTGTGTCTCCACGGTGTACGGGCCGACCTGGAAGATCCGTCGGGCCCGTGTCCGTTCCTCGGGGGCCTCGGCGGGCGGGTGGCTGGGTGTGCGATGGTCGGTTCGTGCTGGGGTGTCCGGTGTGGGCTGCGCCTGCTTATGCTCTGTCATGGCTGCCTGCTCGTCCTTCTCGGGTGGTCCACGCCCCCGGGCCGGTCGGACGGTCGCGGGGGTACGTGCGTCAGGCCAGCAAACCCTGAGAGGCGGGAGCGAGACAGGGACGCAACGTCCTAGTTTCGCGGGCTTAGTTGGCGACGCCCAGGAACTCGGCGAGCTTCCGCAGGCCGGGCGGGCGGTACGAGCCTGCCCACAGGTCGCTGACGATCGCCACGGCGAGCGTGTGGTGCCGCACCCAGGCCGGGGCGATCTGCCGAAGCTTCTCAAGTGCCTGCACGGCGCCCTCGGCGTCGCCCAGGTCCGTGTGTGCTCGGGCGACGTCCAACAGGAGCCACGTGCGCCAGGAAGGGGGAGTATCGGCGCTGAGGCGCATTCCCTTGGCCAGTGCCAGCGCTTCTTCGGGCCGTGCGTGCTGGACGGCGAGGCGGACGCGCTCGATCCGTACGGATGAGCGGCTGAACACCGACACCATCTTTCCGTCGGCGGGAGGAGGGAGCGTGGCCAGTTTGTGGGTGGCGTTCTCCGCTGTGTTCATCATGTCGTTCGCTGTCGCGTAGTCGCCGGCGCGGGCGGCGGATGTGGCGGCGGACATGATGAGCGCACCCCAGACCCTCAACCCCTCGGCGTTCTTCCCATGCTCCTTCTCGACCGAATCGGCGGCGTACACGGCAAGGCGCTCGGCGTCGTCGAGCCGGTTCTGCCGCTGGTAGTTCCAGGCCACGCTGTTGCTGATCATCGGTGCGAGCAACGGGTCCGAGGAGTCCGAGGCGGCGCTCATGGCGCGCTCAAGTGCGCTCAGCGCGAGGTCGGTCTTCCCCAGGCGGATGGCGAGGTGCCCGGCCAATTGCAGCGCCTTGCCCAATGCGGCCTGCGCCGCCGCGCGTTCGTCCACGTTCCCCACAGCGGCAGCGAAGCGCGCGTCGGAGATGATGCCGGGCAGCATCTCCATGAGCCGACCGAAATCGGCGTCGTGGTAAAGGGTCCAGCTGTCGGAGATCTCGCGTCTCAGAAGAGGCGCGGTCAGTCGCTCGGCGCCGTTCGGCTCCGGAGGCGGGGCGAACAGCGGGGGCATGATCGCGCGACGCAGAGCAACCAACTGAGGAGGGTCGGCGTCTCCGGTGGACGGGACTCCGGGCGGGTCTCCGAGGAGGGTTGTCAGTTCGACGCCCAGTCCCCGGGACAGCGCGTGCAGGGTCGGCAGGCGTGCGCTGTGCTTCCGCTTCTGCTCAAGCTTGCGGACCACGTCCACGGACACGCCGGACCGCTCCGCCAGCCCCTCTTGCGTGAGGTCGGCAAGCTTGCGGAGCCTGCCCAACCGGTCGCCCAGGTGTTCCGTCACCATGGCCCCACGCTACCGCTCCCGGGCGCGACGAAAGCGGGGCGAAGCGAGATCGCCTCAGGCGACAACTACCGCCCAGCCCCCCGATGATCGAAAGCGATCAGCGGATCCCCCGTCAGCGGATGATCCACCACCGCCGCCCGCACCCCGAAGACCTCCGCCAGCAGCCCCGGCGTCAGGACGTCGCGCGGTGGACCCGACGCCACCAGCGCCCCTTCGTGCAGTACGTGCAAGCGGTCGCACAGCGACGCCGCCGCGTTGAGGTCGTGCAAGGAGAGAAGCGTCGTACGGCGCTGCGCGCGCAGCAGTGCCAGGAGTTCCACCTGGTGCTGGACATCGAGGTGGTTGGTCGGCTCGTCCAGGACGAGTACGCGGGGGTCCTGCGCGAGTGCCCTTGCCAGCAGCACCCGTTGGCGTTCGCCTCCGGAGAGGGCCGAGAAGCGGCGGGTGCCCGCGCCGGCCATGCCGACCTGTTCCAGGGCCGCCGCGACCAGGTCCGCGTCCGTGCGGTCCTCGGCCGCGAACGCCCGCTTGTAGGGGGTGCGGCCCATGGCCACGACCGCGCGGACCGACAGTTCGAAGTCGCTGCCGCGCTCCTGCGGCAGGGCGGCCACCAGGCGGGCCGACTCCGCCGTCGTCAGGGAGCGGACGTCCGTACCGCCGAGCAGGACGCGTCCGGCGTGCGGGCGGAGATAGCGGTAGACGGTGCGCAGGAGGGTCGACTTCCCGCTGCCGTTCGGGCCGATCAGTCCCGCGATCTCGCCGTCCTCCGCGAGCAGGTCCACGCCGGAGACCACCGTCCGCCCGGACAGGGCCACTTCGAGTCCTTCGATGGTGACACGCACGCCGCTACCCCCGCTCCAGCCGTCGGTCCAGCAGATACAGCAGCGTCGGCGCGCCGATGAGCGCGGTGACCACGCCCACCGGCAGCTCCTGGTCCGGCAGGGCCGTACGGGCCAGGAGGTCGACGACCACCAGGAGCACGGCGCCGAACAGCGCCGCCACCGGCAGCAGCCGGCGGTGGGCGCCGCCCACCACCATCCGGCAGACGTGCGGCACCATCAGGCCCACGAAGCCGATCGCCCCGGACACCGAGACCAGCACACCGGTGAGCACGCTGGTGACCACGAACAGCTCGCGCCGCAGCCGGACGACGTCCACGCCCAGCCCGGCCGCCGTCTCGTCGCCCATCAGCATCGCGTCGAGGGCCCGGGCGCGGGCCACCAGGGCCACCAGGCCGAGCAGCACCGCGACCACGGGCAGCGCGAGGGTGGACCACTGGGCGCCGCCCAGCGAACCCATCAGCCAGAACAGCACCCCGTGCGTCTGCTGGTCGTCCCCGGCCTGGAGCACCAGATAGTGGGTGAAGCCCGACAGGAACTGCCCGATGCCCACCCCCGACAGCACCAGGCGCAGCGGCGAGAACCCGCCGCCCCGGCGGGCCATGGCCCACACCAGCGCGAAGGACGCCAGCGCCCCGGCGAAGGCCGCCGAGGACAGGCCGAGCCCGAGCAGCCCGCCCGCACCCGCGCCCAGCACGATCGCCGCGACCGCGCCCAGTGACGCGCCGCTGGAGATGCCGAGCAGATAGGGGTCCGCGAGCGGATTGCGGACCAGGGCCTGGACGGCCGTGCCGACCAGGCCCAGGCCCGCGCCCACCACGGCCGCGAGCAGCGCGCGCGGCACGCGCAGCTGCCACACGATGAGGTCCTGGGTGCCCGGCACCGGGTCCGCGCCGCGGATGCCGCGCGTCACCGAGGACCACACCTCGCCGAGCGGGACGTCCGTCGAGCCCAGGCACACGGACGCGGTCAGCGCGGTCACCAGGGCGACGCCCAGCACGGCGCCGACCCACCCGGCCCGCGCGCCCGGCTCGCGTTCACGCTCTTGCTCCGCCTCCGCGGCCGTGGCGAGCGCGGCCACCTACTTCACCAGGTCCGGGTGGAGCGTGTGCGCGATCTCGCGCACGGTGTCGGCGCTGCGCACCCCGCCGATCGTGGTCCGCTCGGAGCCGATGCGTACGAAGCGGCCCTCCTTGACGGCGGTGAGGTCCTTGGTCGCGGGGAAGGTGCGCAGGAAGTCGGCTGCTTCGTCGAACGCCTTCTTGTCGGCCTCCTCGCTGCCGCGGTTGCGGACGCCGAGCTGGATCCAGTCGGGGTTCTTGGCGACGACGTCCTCCCAGCCCACCGGCTTGAAGTCGCCGTCGCAGCCGGCGAAGACGTTCCGGCCGCCGGCCTGGGTGATCACCGCGTTGGCCACCTGCCGGTTGCACACCGCCATGGGCTGCTTGGTGCCGGCGTCGTAGTCGAAGAAGAAATACGTCGGCCGCTTCGCCTCGGGCACGTCCTTGAGCGCGTCGCGGACGGTGTCGGTCTTCTTGCGCATCTGGCCGACCAGTTCGTCGGCGCGGGCGGAGGTGCCGGTGACCTTGCCCATCTCCAGGACGTCGGCCTCCACGCCGGAGAGGTCGGTGCGCGGCGCCTTGCTCATCGACGCGCAGGCCGACGACTTGAGGAAGACGTGCTTGATGCCCGCCGCCTCGAACTCCTTGGCCGTGGGGGCGTCGCCCATCTTCCCCATGTTCTTCATGGAGGAGAACGAGTCGACGTAGAGGTCCGCGCCCGAGGCCAGCAGCTTCTCCTTGGGGATGCCCATCTTCCCCAGCACGGGGACCTTCGCCGCCTGGTCCGCGAACTGCTCGGGCAGCGTGCCCTTGCCGGGCGGGAAGCCCGTACCGGCCAGCTTGTCGCCCGCGCCCAGCCACATCAGCAGCTCCAGGCTCGCCGCGTTGCTGGTGACGATCTTCTTCGGCGCGGAGTCGAACGTCGTCCTCGCCCCCATGCAGTCGGAGACGGTCACCGGGAAGCCCGCGCGTGCCGAGGACTCGGCCCCCGCGTCGTCGGACTTCTTCGCACCGCCACTGCCGCAAGCCGTCGCCGACAGGGCCACAGCGGCCAGCACACCGCACCACACACGAGGGCGCATCAGAAAACACTCCAGAACTCGACATCCGCGCGGACCCGTCCGCGCGGGTCCGGACAGGTAGTCGGACCGTCGGCCCACCCGGTTCCCGCGCGTCGCGAGGAATCACGACGTACGCTGCCCGAGCCGAGTCGACGAGCGAAGGAGACCGCCATGGCGGACCAGCTCAAGGAGATGCCCACCGACTGGCGGCGCGCCCTGGCCGTCGTCGCCCACCCCGACGACCTGGAATACGGTGCCTCCGCGGCCGTCGCGACCTGGCTCGACGACGGCCGCGAGTGTGTGTACGTGCTGGCCAGCGCCGGGGAGGCGGGCATCGACACGCTCGCCCCGGCCGAGGCCGGGCCGCTGCGGGAGACGGAACAGCGCGCCTCCGCCGCGGTCGTCGGCGTGCGGGCCGTGGAGTTCCTGGGGCACCGCGACGGTGTCATCGAGTACGGGCCCAGGCTGCGCCGCGACTTCGCGGCCGCCATCCGCCGCCACCGGCCCGAACTCGTCCTGACCCTCAACCACCACGACACGTGGGGCGGCGTCTACTGGAACACCCCCGACCACCGGGCCGTCGGCCGGGCGGTGCTGGACGCCGTGGGTGACGCGGGCAACCGCTGGATCTTCCCCGAGCTCACCGACGAGGGCCTGCTGCCCTGGGACGGCGTCCGTTATGTGGCCGTCGCGGGCTCCCCGCACCCCACCCACGCCGTCGACGCGAGCGCGGGCCTCGACCGGGCCGTGGCGTCCCTGCTCTGTCACCGCACCTATATCGAGGCGCTGACGAAGGACGACCCGGAGACGTACTGCCGGAAGTTCCTGGAAGGCAACATGAAGGCGGTGGCGGAGCGCTTCGGAGGACGGCCGGGGGTGGCTTTCGAGCTGTTCAGCCGCTGAGCGCTCCGCTGGGCGTGCCGCGAGGTGCCGTCGGTCGTCCGTGGCGCCGTCGTGGCCGGTCGCGCCCACGCGGCGGAGCGGCACATCGACGCCTCCCCGCGCCCTTCAGGGCGCTGCCGGACCGCAGTGGACTTCACCCGGCCTGCTGGGAGGCGTGAAAGGTGCGGCCATCACGTGAAGTCCGGCTCGATACCCCGGTTGTTTCCGGAAATTCGCCCCTGGGCTCAGCCGCAGCCCACCGGCACCCGCTCCATCACCAGCACGGCCGCGTCGTCCTGCAACTTCCCGCCCGTGTGCGCGTCGAGATCCGCGCGCAGCCGCTCCAGCAGCTCGGAGGTCGACAGCGTGGCCCACGCGTCCAGCCGTTCGGCCAGGGGGTAGAAACCGCCGTCCGGCGCGCGGGCCTCGGTGACGCCGTCGGTGCAGGCGAGCACCCGGCTGCCGGCGGGCAGCTCGACCCGTTGCGTGGTGCGCGCCGCCGTGGCCAGGTCGCCCAGGCCCAGCGGCAGCCCCGGGTCCGGGGTCTCCAGCTCCCGCACCCCGCCCTCCGGGCCGATGAGGAACGGCGCCACGTGACCGCAGTCGACGAACACCACGGGCACCGCCCCGGCCTCCGGCGCGGCCGCCTCCTCGGTCCCGAACACCAGCGCCGTCACGAACTCCTCCGACGCGCGCAGCGCCGTGTCCTCCGCGCCCGTGGACCTCGCCTCGTACGCCGCCGACCGGTGGTAGCGGTAGAGCCCCTGCTCCATCGCCTCCACCCCGCTCTCCAGGTCGCGCCGGTGGTAGGCGGCCTCCCGGAACGCCGTCAGTACCGCGGCCCCCGCGCCCAGGGTGCCCAGGCCCTTGCCCCGTACGTCACCGATCAGCACCCGGGTGCCGTACGGCGTGTCGACGACCTCGTAGAGGTCGCCGCCGACCAGCGCCTCCCGCTGGGACGACACATAGAAGCCGTCCACCACCACGCTGTGCGTGCGCAGCGGCAGGGGCCGCAACAGCGCCCGCTGCGCGGCCTCCCCGGTGGCCCGCACCCGCTCCAGCAGGTCCTCGCCGTCGCGCCGGAGCCGGGCCACCGCGATGCTCGCGCCCACCATCAGGGCGTTGCCCACGAAGGAGCCGACGCGGTTGACCGCCACGTCGCTGTTGAGCACGCCGTGGTGCGCCACCATCAGGCAGAAGTCCAGGACGCCGACGAAGACCGTCTGCTGATACGTGCACACCGCGGCCGCCGTCATCGGCGCGAGCGCCGCGAAGACGTCCAGCCGGAGATTGGACGGGGTCGTCAGATCGACGGCCACGATGACCAGGAGATAGACGAGGACGAGCGCGAAAGGCCTGCTGCGCGACGACACCGTGGCGGGACCTCCACGCCGGAAATGGGCTGCATAGGGTATTTCGCCAGCTCCAGCCTTCCACGGCCGCCGCGCCTCGGCCACCCGGTGCGATCTTGACCCCGGGTTGCCTCAGAGTTTGCGGTACGTCCGCGCGTCGTCGGTCGCCGCGAGCACCGTCGCCAGGTCACCACCGGCGGACGCCGTCACCACGGCGGTGACCGCGCCCTCCACGAAGGGGGCGTCCGCGACGCGTACGTCGGCGGCGCCCAGCGAGCCGTCGGCCAGCAGCGCCTTGACCGTGAGCACCGCGCTGCCCATGTCGCACAGCACCACCACACCCGCGCCCTCGTCCACCCCCGTGACCGCCGCGCGGACCAGCTCCGCGCTGGTGCCGACCGAGCCGTCCGGCAGCCCGCCCGCCCCGGCGACCGGCGCGGGGGAGGGGGACCCGGTCAGGGCGCGGGCGAGCGCGGCCGTGGAGGCGGCCACATCGCGGCTGTGCGAGACCAGCACCACGCCGACCCGGCCCGGCGCGCGCTCGGGCTCCGGCGCGGGCGCCTCGCTCGCCTCGACGGGCGCCGCGCACAGCTCCGGGTCGGTGGCCTCGTACAGCGCGGTCACCAGCAGCGCCGACGAGGTGGCGCCCGGGTCCTGGTGGCCGATGCTGCGGTCGCCCAGATAGCTGGCCCGGCCGCGCCGCGCCCGCAGCGGAATGGTTGCCTCCGCACCCGCGCGGGCCGCCCGCGCCGCCGCGTCCAGCGCCGCCGTCACGCCGCCGTCCGCCAGGGCCTCGGCGTACGCGTCCGCGGCCGGCTGCAACGCGTCGACCATCGTCTTGTCACCGGGCGCCGCGTCACCGAGGCGCCGCACGCTCGCCACGGCCGCGGCCAGCGCCCGCCCCAGCGTCGCGGGTTCGACCACGGCGTCGTCGCCGAGGATCTTGCCCATCCGGCGCAGGACCGTCCCGTACAGGGGGCCGGAGGCGCCGCCCACGGTGTTGGTGAGGTGCACGCCCACGGCGGTGAGCAGGGCGCCCGGCGTGGCGGGCGCCTCGGCGGCCAGGGCGTCGGCGGCGGAGGTGAAGCCGCGCTTGAGGTTGGCGCCGTGGTCGGCGTCGCCGATGGCGGCGTCGAGGTCGGTCAGATACGCGGCATCCGCGACGAGGACGCGCGTGGCGCGGTCGAGGAACCGGTGGAAGAAGGCGAGGTCGAGCGGGGCGGTCATGGTGCGGTGCTCCTCGTCGCTGCGGCTCGGGGTCCAAGTCGGTTCAGCGTAATGCGCACGCCCCGCGGGGCCGCGGGCAGCCGGGCCCGGCCCTCACGCGCCGGGAGGCGTCACCCCCACCCGCAGTCCGTCGGCCCCGATGGTGTCCGAGGTGACCAGCGCCTGTTCGGCGTGGACGTCCGTCATGAAGACGAAGGGCGGGATCACCGGCGGCACGGGAAGCCCGTCGGGGGAGAAGGTCACGCACAGCAGGCCCTCCAGGCACCCGCTGAACTTCGTGAGATAGAGCGTCACATCGCCGCTCAGGTCCAGCGTGCGCGCCCCGAGGGACAGCTCCGCGCCGCCGTCCCGCGTGGTCATCCGGTAGTCCTTCAGCGAGGCGGAGCCCATCTTGAGGACCAGCACCTTCAACGGCCCCTTGGCCGTGGGCACCTGGGTGACCCCGCCGAACGCGAAGCCGCGCGGCGCGAAGAGCGACGTGCGCACGGCCGGCGGGACCGCCGCGGCCGGGACGCCGGAGGCGCCGCGCGGCACCGCCTCCGCGCGGTCCGCCGCCGGGGCGCCGACCGCCGCCACCAGCACGAACGGCAGCGCGACCGACAGCGTCCGGGACGGCCCCGGCCCGGCCTCCCGGCGCTCGGCCGGGGTCCAGCCGAAGCCCATGGCGCTGCCCGCGATCCCCAGCAGCGTGCCGACCAGGAAGCCGCCCAGGTTGGTCGCGGCGAAGGAGAGGACGGACAGGATCAGGGCGTTGATGCTCACGTAGTGCCGCGCCGACGGCACGCACCACAGGAACACCCCGGCGACGATCAGCGCCAGCCCGATCCCGAGCGCGGCGAGCCCGCCCAGGCCCAGGCTGACCAGCACGGGCACCGGGGACAGCGGCACGACCAGCAGCTCCGTCCCGCCGAGCACGAGCAGCAGCCCGGCCCAGAAGGGCCGGGTGCGCCGCCATGCCCGGAACCTCCGCCGCCGCTCCGGCCATGGCAGCCGCCGCTCCACCGCCGTGCTGAACCGGCCGCTCAGAAGCACTTCTTGCCGTCCAGGCTCACGTTCAGCCGCAGCCCCGGCAGCCGGAAGTTGCCGCCGGTCGCGGACCAGGCGTGCGAGCGCACCCCGGCCACCGTGATGTCCCCGGCCTGGAGCCCGAACCGGCCCGCCTCGCCCTTGACGTCCGGCACCGCGTCGAGGGTGGAGGCGTCCCGGCCGATCTGGGCGGTGCCGAAGGTGGCGTCGCCGACGAGGTCCTCGCCGTCGATGACCAGTTTGCTCGCGCTCACCTCGCCCGCGCCGCCGCCCGCGGTGAGTTTGAAGACCACGTTCCCCAGCGGCGTGGGCACGGACGCGGACTGGCAGATGTCGCTCAGCCGCGCGTCGCCGATGCCCAGCAGCGACACCGGGTGGCCCTTGCCGTCCACGGAGCGGTCGGTCTGGACGAACGAGGAGAGCCCCTTGCTCGTCAGCTTCCCTGACTGCACCTGGAAGTTGGTGCCGGATACCGCGAAGGACGCGGCCAGCGCGCCCTGTGCCATCGCCGTCGCCATCGCGGCCACGGCGGCGAGGGCGGGGACGGCCACCACGGCCGTCTTCCTCCAGCGGGTTCTGCCCTCCGGCAGGCGTCGGTCGGTTCCGCTCACTGCGCCCTCCCGTAAGGAAGTGAGGAGTGTGGCTTCTGCCATACTGCGGACGTCCGGTGACGGGAGACTAGGGCCGAATTTGAATAATAGTCAACAGCCTGGGACCGACCGCTCCCAGGCGAGACGCTCCGAACTCATCGCGATCGGCCGGAAGTTGTTCGCCGACACGTCCTACGACGCGCTCTCGATGGACGACATCGCGCGGCACGCCGGTGTCGCCAAGGGCCTGATCTACTACTACTTCAAGAACAAGCGCGGCTACTACCTCGCCATCATCGAGGACTCCGTCGCCGAGCTCGCCCAGCGCGCGGCCGCCACCCACGACCTGCCCCCGGCCGACCGCGTCAGCCACACCATCGACGGCTACCTCCGCTACGCGCAGCACCACCAGGCCGCCTACCGCGCGGTCGTCACCGGCGGCGTCGGCTTCGACGAGGAGGTCCTGGCCCTGCGCGACGGCGTCCGCGAACGGCTGCTGGCCGCGATCGCCGAAGGCGCCTGGGGCCGCCGGGACCTCCCCGTCATCGCCCGCACCGCGCTGATCGGCTGGTTCTCCAGCGTCGAGGGCGTCACCCTGGACTGGCTGCGCACCGAGGAGCTCCCGCGCGAGACGGTGCGCTCGCTGCTCGTACGCGGCCTGGGCGACACCCTCCGCGCGATCGAGGACTTCGAGCCGACGTGCCCGGCGCCGCTGCGGAAGGAGCTGTGAGGCGAAGGAGGCTTCCCCGTTCGGGGAGTTGCTGACATAGTGCGTGCCCCTGCCGACAGCCCACCCGGGAAAGGGCTTCCGCATGCGACGCGTCCTCGCCGCCCTCCTGCCGGTCCTTCTCACGGCATCCGCCCTCGGCGCCGTCCCGGCCGGGGCGGCGGCCCCGCCGAACCCGGTGATCTTCGTGCACGGCCGCAACGCGGGACCCGGCGTATGGGACGGCATGCGCGCCGGCTTCGTCCGGGCCGGGTATCCCGCGGACCGGCTCGACGCCTGGTCGTACGACACCACCAGATCGGCCAACGAGGTGCTGGCCGGTCAACTGGCCGCCCACGTCGACGCCGTGCTGGCCCGCACCGGTGCGTCGAAGGCGGACATCGTCGCCCACAGCCTGGGCAGCCTGCCCTCCCGCTGGTACGTCGAGTCCGCCGGAGGCGGCGCCAGGATCGCGCACTGGGTGTCGCTGGCCGGCCCCAATCACGGCACCGCCCTGGCGTACCTGTGCGCGCTCTGGGACCAGGGGTGCCGGGACATGACCCCCGGGTCGTACGTCCTCTCCCACCTCAACGCGGGCTCCGAGACGCCCGGGCCGGCGCGCTACGCCACGTGGTGGTCGTCGTGCGACGAGCAGATCGCCCCGGTCTCCAGCACCGCGCTGGCGGGTGCCGTGAACACGCGGACGGCCGGCTGCCTGAAGCACAACGACCTGCTGACGGACTCAACGGTCGCGAGCCAGGTACGGGCCTTCCTCGCGAAGTGACGGGCGCCGCCCGCCAGGGCGCGCCTGACCGCATGTGATCACTGCGTGGAGGGGCGCCCGAGGGGAAGCCGGCCGGTCCCGCGGGCGCGGGACCGGCCCTGGCGTCAGGTCAGTTGATCGCCTTGATCAGCTCTCCGTCCGCCGTGTCACCGCTCAGCTCCCAGAAGAACGTCCCGCCCAGGGCCCGCTGGTTCTTGTAGGCCATCTTCCCGGCGATCGTGGCGGGGGTGTCGTAGCTCCACCAGTCGCTGCCGCACGCGGCGTAGGCGGTCCCGGCCACGGTGCCCGTGGCCGGGCACTTGGACTTGAGGACCTTGTAGTCGTCGATGCCCTGCTCGTACGTGCCCGCGGCCGGCCCCGTCGCGCTGCCGCCCGGCGCCGCCTGCGTCACGCCCGTCCAGCCGCGGCCGTAGAAGCCGATGCCCAGCAGGAGCTTCGACGGCGGCACACCCATGGAGAGGAGCTTGCTGATCGCGGTGTCGGTGTCGAATCCGGCCTTGGGGATGGCGTTGTACGTGGTCAGCGGGGAGTGCGGGGCCGTCGGGCCCTTGGCGTCCCAGGCGCCGAAGAAGTCGTAGGTCATGGGGTTGTACCAGTCGACGTAGCGGGCCGCGCCCGCGTAGTCGGCGGCCTCCAGCTTGCCGCCCGCCGAGCCGTCCGCCGTGATCGCCGCGGTGACCAGGTTGTTGCCGCCGAACCGCGTGCGCAGCGCCGCCATCACGTCGCGGAAGGCGTCCCGGCCACTGGTGTCGCAGGTCAGGCCGCAGGCGCCCGGGTACTCCCAGTCGATGTCGATGCCGTCGAAGACATCGGCCCAGCGCGGGTCCTTGACGAGGTTGTAACAGGAGTCGGCGAACGCGGCCGGGTTCTTCGCGGCCTCGCCGAAGCCGCCCGACCAGGTCCAGCCGCCGAAGGACCAGATGACCTTGAGGTTGGGGTGGAGCTTCTTGAGCTTGCGCAGCTGGTTGAAGTTGCCGCGCAGGGCACCGTTGTCCCAGGTGTCGGCCTGGCCGTCGACGCTGCCCGCCGCATCGTAGGCACGGTCGTAGTCGGCGTAGGAGTCGCCGACCGCGCACTTGCCGCCGGTGACGTTGCCGAAGGCGTAGTTGATGTGGGTGAGTTTGGCCGCGGATCCGGAGGTCTCGATGTTCTTCACGTGGTAATTGCGGCCGTAGACGCCCCAGTCGGTGAAGTAGCCGACGACCCGGTGCCCGGCGGAGGCGTCGCCGGTGTCGGTGCCGCCGCTGTCCGCGGCGGCCGCGCCCGCCGTGCCGGTGAGCAGCGTGGACGCGAGCATCGCTCCGGCGGCGGCGAAGGCCGCGAGCAGCGTCCGGGCGCGGCGGCGGGGGGTGTTCTGGTGCGGTCCGTACATGGTTCTCCTCGGTGGGGTGGGGAGAGCTGGGGGTGACGCACACGCGTTTCGTTGCGTTGGCATGAACGCGGTGAACGGTGCGCAAACCGTAGAAGGACTAGACCAGTACGGTCAATGGTTTGGACCAATCCCGTCCTGGCACTCCCACCGGATTTGTCAACCCGTGACGTCCGGCCGCCGATCGGGCATACTCCAACCCGCCACAGCCGCAGGTCACCCGGTGCCGCGACCCGGCGGGGGACCATGGGCTGGGCACCACGGACGGCGGGAAACACACCCTTGCGCTCCCGTCGCCGCAGCGCCCGACAGGGAGGAGAGCGCCGCCATGACCGACCACGGCCCGCAGCCGGTGGAGCGTCAACTGCCCACCGAGGAGGCCCGCGACCTGATCGCGCTCGTACGTGATCTGGTGCAGCGGGAGATCGAGCCCCAGGCGGCCGAGGAGGAGGACGCCGGACGCTTCCCGCGCGAGGTCTTCCGCCTGCTCTCCACCTCCGGACTGCTCGCGCTGCCCTACGCCGAGGAGTTCGGCGGCGGCGACCAGCCGTACGAGGTCTACCTCCAGGTCCTGGAGGAACTCGCCGCCGCCCGCCTCACGGTGGGCCTCGGCGTCAGCGTGCACACCCTCGCCTGCCACGCGCTCGCCGGCTACGGCAGCAAGGAGCAGCGGGCCGAGCATTTGCCCGCGATGCTCGGCGGCGGACTGCTCGGCGCCTACTGTCTCTCCGAGCCGTCGGCGGGATCCGACGCCGCGTCACTGCGCACCCGCGCCAAGCGCGACGGCGACGCCTGGACGCTGGAGGGCACCAAGGCGTGGATCACCCACGGCGGCATCGCGGACTTCTACACCGTCCTGGCCCGCACGGGCGGTGAGGGCGCCCACGGCATCACCGCGTTCCTCGTGCCGGGGGACGCGCCCGGCCTGTCGGCGGCGGCGCCCGAGCGGAAGATGGGCATGAAGGGCTCGCCCACCGCGCAGATCCACTTCGACGGCGTACGGGTCCCCGACGCGCGGCGCATCGGCGAGGAGGGGCAGGGCTTCGCGATCGCGCTGTCCGCCCTCGACTCCGGCCGGCTCGGCATCGCGGCCTGTGCCGTCGGGATCGCCCAGGCGGCGCTGGACGAGGCGCTGTCCTTCCTCGCCGAGCGGCAGCAGTTCGGCCGCCCCCTGGTGGACTTCCAGGGCCTGCGCTTCATGCTCGCCGACATGGCCACCCAGATCGAGGCGGGCCGCGCCCTCTACCTCGCCGCGGCGCGCCTGCGCGACGCGGGCCTGCCCTTCTCCAAGCAGGCGGCCATGGCCAAGCTCTTCTGCACCGACGCCGCGATGCGCGTGACCACCGACGCCGTACAGCTCCTCGGCGGCTACGGCTACACCGCGGACTTCCCCGCGGAGCGCTACATGCGCGAGGCGAAGATGCTCCAGATCGTGGAGGGCACCAACCAGATCCAGCGGTTGGTCATCGCCCGCCACCTGGCAGGCCCCGAGTCCCGCTGAGCCACTCGGTTCACTTCCGTACGGGGAGGGGCGGGCGGCTCCCGACCCGTACGGGTGACGATGGCACGGACGGTGTACGTCCGGGATGGTGCGGCGGGACGATGGCGGTGTGAACGCGGTCGTCGCGCCGGAGCGGAGGGCGCCCGGAAGAGGCGCCCCCGGGCGTCACCGGGACCGGCGCCGCATGTCCGGGACGCGCACCGGGCGCGAGCCCGGGCCGCCGATGTGCGAGAAGGGCTGGGTGCGCCAGTCCAGGCTCTCCGGCAGCGTCAGCATCAGGGCCGCGTCGAACTCCTGGGTGCCCTGCGACTCGTCGGCGGGCGCGGCGCTCCCCACGCCGCGGCCGGAGCCCGGGCAGACCGTGAGCCCGAAGGGGTTCCACGGCGACGGGCACAGGGCGTGCTCGGGGAGCACGTCCTCGTCCGCGAGCAGGGCGATCGGGCGCGCGCAGTCCGGGCACGTCACCCGGAACATGGCGGGAATCTCATACGTCTCGTACGGGCTGCTGCCGTCACCCTCATTGAGGCGTTCCAGGCTGGGCATACTCGTTCTCCCCCTCGGCTCGGCCGGCCAGGCACCTCGGCCTCGGCCACAGCAAGCACTTCCCGCGACGCGAGTCGGGTAATCGCGGCACCCGGCAGGACACGGGCGCATAGGTGTGTTGTTCCTCACACACTCTGCGCGGGCGGACGGGCCGCCGACTGTGCCGGGTCGGCTTTCACCCAGTAGGTTGATCCGCGTGGAGGAGCTGGACAGAGAAATCGTGGAACTGCTCGTCAAGGACGGGCGGATGAGCTACACCGACCTGGGAAAGGCCACGGGCCTGTCGACCTCGGCGGTGCACCAGCGTGTGCGCCGGCTCGAACAGCGCGGTGTCATCCGCGGCTACGCGGCCGTGGTGGACCCCGAAGCCGTCGGCCTGCCGCTGACCGCGTTCATCTCGGTGAAGCCGTTCGACCCCAGCGCCCCGGACGACATCGCCGACCGGCTCGCCGAGATCCCCGAGATCGAGGCATGCCACAGCGTGGCGGGCGAGGAGAACTACATCCTCAAGGTGCGCGTGGCCACCCCGCTGGAACTGGAGCACCTGCTGGCGCGCATCCGCTCCCTGGCGGGAGTGTCCACCCGCACGACGATCGTGCTGTCGACGCCGTACGAAGCGCGGCCGCCCAGGGTGGGCTGACGCCCGCTCGCCCGGCCCGCCGGAGGCGGCGCCCCGCTGGGTGACAGACTTACCCCCATGAGCGACCGACCCGGCACGACCGGCAAGAACACCCGCACCGTGCTGCTGCGCCGCGGCACGGTGCACAGCCCCGCCGACCCCTTCGCCACCGCCATGGTCGTGGAGCGGGGGAGCGTCGCCTGGGTCGGTTCCGAAGGGGCCGCCGACTCCTTCGCCGACGGGGTGGACGAGGTCGTCGACCTCGAAGGCGCGCTGGTCACCCCGGCGTTCACCGACGCACATGTGCACACCACCTCGACCGGCCTCACGCTCACCGGCCTCGACCTCACCGGGGTCCGCACCCTGGCCGAGGCGCTGGAGAAGGTGCGCGCCCACGCGGCCGCCCGGCCCGCCGACCGGGTGCTCCTCGGCCACGGCTGGGACGCCAGCGTCTGGCCCGAGCGCCGCCCGCCGTCCCGCCGCGAGCTGGACGAGGCCACCGGCGGCCGCCCGCTCTACCTCACCCGGGTCGACGTGCACTCCGCCGTCGTCACCACGGCCCTCCTCGACCTGGTCCCCGAGCTGCGCGGACCCCAGGCGGACGCCCCGCTGACCGGCGACGCCCACCACGCCGCGCGCGCCGTCGCGCACGGCGGTGTCACCGCCGCCCAGCGCGCCGAGGCCCAGGCCGCGACCCTCGACCGCGCCGCCGCCCTCGGCATCGGCACCCTGCACGAGTGCGGCGGCCCGCTGATCTCCGGCGAGGACGACTTCACCGGCCTGCTGGCCCTCGCCGCCGAGCGCCCCGGCCCGCGCGTCGTCGGCTACTGGGCCGAGGCCCTCACCGCCGCGGGCGGAGCCGGTCGCATTCGCGAACTCGGCGCACACGGCGCGGCCGGTGACCTCTTCGTCGACGGCTCCCTCGGCTCGCACACCGCCTGCCTGCACCAGCCGTACGCCGACGGCCCGCACGCCACCCACACCGGCACCGCCCACCTCGACGCCGCCACCGTCACCGCGCATGTCATCGCCTGCACCGAGGCCGGCATCCAGGCCGGCTTCCACGCCATCGGCGACGCCGCGCTGACCACCGTCGTCGCGGGCGTGCGCGCCGCCGCCGACAAGCTCGGCCTCGCCGCCGTCCGCGCCGCCCGGCACCGCGTCGAGCACGCCGAGATGCTCACCCCCGAACACATCGCCGCCTTCGCCGAATTCGCCCTCACCGCTTCCGTGCAGCCGGCCTTCGACGCCGCCTGGGGCGGCGACGACGCGATGTACGCGCAGCGCCTGGGCGCCGAGCGGGCCCGCACCCTCAACCCGTACGCCGCCCTGCTGCGCGCCGGCGTCCCGCTCGCCCTCGGCTCCGACAGCCCGGTCACCCCGCTCGACCCCTGGGGCACCGTCCGCGCGGCCGCCTTCCACCGCACCCCCGAGCACCGGATCTCCGTCCGCGCCGCCTTCACCGCGCACACCCGCGGCGGCTGGCGGGCCGTCGGCCGCGACGACGCCGGCGTCCTGGTGCCGGGCGCGCCCGCCGACTACGCGGTGTGGCAGGCCGGGGACCTCGTCGTCCAGGTGCCGGACGAGCGGGTCGCCAGCTGGTCCACCGACCCCCGCTCCGGCACTCCCGGACTGCCCGACCTCACCCCCGGGATCCCCCTTCCCACCTGTCTGCGCACCGTCGTCGGCGGCCACACCGTGCACACGGCTCCCGGGCGTCCGAACGAGTGATGAGGGCGGCGCGGCGTACCGCCGAACGACGTGCCGTCGGCCTGTCGCCGCACATGATCACTCGCCGTACTGACCTGCTGATTTGAGACGTTCGCGCAGGTCGGAGGGGTGTTGACACGGTGCGGGCGGCGGCGGGTAGGTTCTGCGGAGTCCACCACGGACGTCCGGCCGGTGAACCTCCACACAGTCGTCGAACGCCGCTGGGCCATGGGGTGGTGTGCCGGACCGGCACACCACCACTGGCAGCCAGGTTCCAGCGCTCGGGGGCGGGGGGCGGTTCCGCCGCCCGGCAGGTGCGACCCGGGTGGGGCCCGGATGTTCAGTAGACAACGGTCTCGGCCGACCCGCAGCCAGCGGTTCCCGGGCCGGCCCGAAGGACGCCGGGCCCCCATTCGCCGCTCGCGCGCGCAGCGCGTTTTCCACAGCCCAGGATCCGGGGTGCGCCCCGCGCGGGGTACCGTCGGCACATCACCGCTCAGCTCGCAGGAAGGCGAGACCGTGCCCCCGGGTCCCGAAACCACCGCCGATGGCAAGAGCCGCGCCGCCGACCTCACCGAACCGGTGCCCGCCCCGCGGGCGGAGGCGGAATCCGCCCCCGCCGCGCCGCGCCCCGGCCGGCTCACCCGCCTGGGCCGCCTCGCCCGTCGGGAAGCGCCGCGCACCGGCCTCGCCGTGCTCGGCGGGATCGCGCTCGCGGTGGCCTTCCCGCCGTACGACCTGTGGCCGCTGTCGCTCGTGGCCGTCGCCGCGCTGGCCCTGCTCACCCGTGGCCGCACCGCCCGCCAGGGCGCCTGGACGGGCTTCGCCTTCGCCTGGCCCTTCTTCTTCGTCCTGCTGCGCTGGCTGCGGGTCGTCGGCTATGACGCGGTGGTCGGGCTCTCCTTCGTCGAGGCGCTGTTCGTCGCCGTGCTCGGTGCCTGCCTGGCGCGCGTCTCCCGGCTGCCCGCGTGGCCGCTGTGGGGGGCGTGCCTGTGGGTCGCCGAGGAGCTGGCCCGCGACCGGCTGCCGTTCGGCGGCTTCCCCTGGGGGCGCCTCGCCTTCGCCAACACCGCCTCGCCGTTCACCCCGCTCGCCGCCCTCGGCGGCGCCCCGCTGGTGACCTTCGCCGTGGCCCTCGCCGGCGGTCTTCTCGCGTACGGGGCCGTCACCGCCTGGCGGCTGCGCCACGGTGCGGTGACGGTCCGCGCGGCCCTGCCGGGTGTCGAGGCCGTCGCGCTCGCCGCGGCGATCGGCGTCTGCGGGTATGCCGTGCCGGTTCCCACGGGCGCCGCCGACACCGTGAAGGTCGCCCTGGTCCAGGGCAATGTGCAGCAGCCCGGCATCGACTTCCTCGGCCGCCCGATGGTGATCCTCGACAACCACGTCGACGCCACCCTCCAGCTGGCCCGCGACATCAAGGAGGGGCGGCGGGAGAAGCCGGATCTGGTGATCTGGCCGGAGAACTCCTCCGACCTCGACCCCTTCCAGTACCCGCAGGCGTACGACCGCATCGACGCGGCCGTCAAGGCCGTCGGCGTCCCGGTCCTCGTCGGGGCCCTGGTCGACCACCCGGGCAGCAGTGGCTATATCGACAACAAGGGCATCGTCTGGGACCCGAAGACCGGCCCCGGCGCCTCCTACGCCAAGCAGCACCCCGTGCCCTTCGGGGAGTACGTGCCGTTCCGCGCGCAGCTCAGCAAGGTCATCACCCGCCTCCAGCGCGTCCAGCGCGACTTCTACCCCGGCGACCACACCGGTGTGATGCGGATCGGCCCGGCCCGGCTCGGCGACGTGATCTGCTTCGAGGTCGCGTACGACGAGATCGTCCGCGACACGGTCAAGGCCGGTGCCCGCGCCCTCGTCGTGCAGACCAACAACGCCACCTACGGCCGCACCGGCCAGCCCGAGCAGCAACTGGCCATGTCCCGGCTGCGGGCCGTCGAGCACGGCCGCGCGGTGGTCACCGCGGCCACCAGCGGCATCAGTGCCGTGGTCGCCCCCGACGGCAAGGTGCTCCAGCGCAGCGAGGAATTCACCCGGGATGTCATCAGTGCCCGGATTCCCCTGCGGGACGGCACCACCGTCGCGGACCGCGTGGGTGCGGCGCCCGAATGGGCGCTCGCTATGGTGGGCGTTCTCTCCTGTGCGGCCGCGCTTCTGATCGGCCGTCGGGGACGTACGGACGAGCTTCGAAAGAAGGACCAGCAGTGAACGACGGTGGGCAGCGGAAGTACGGTCCGCTCGGCACGGCCTTGGTGATCATTCCGACCTACAACGAGGCGGAGAACATCAAGTCCATCGTCGGCCGGGTGCGGGCCGCGGTGCCGCAGGCGCACGTCCTCGTCGCCGACGACAACAGCCCCGACGGCACCGGCAAGCTGGCCGACGAGCTCGCGGCCGACGACGACCAGGTCAAGGTCCTGCACCGGCAGGGCAAGGAGGGCCTCGGCGCCGCCTATCTCGCGGGCTTCCGCTGGGGCCTGGACAACGGCTACGGCGTCCTGGTGGAGATGGACGCCGACGGCTCCCACCAGCCCGAGGAACTGCCCCGGCTGCTCACCGCGCTCAAGAGCTCCGACCTGGTGCTCGGCTCCCGCTGGGTGCCCGGCGGGCGGGTCGTGAACTGGCCGAAGTCCCGCGAGTTCCTCTCCCGCGGCGGCTCCACCTACTCCCGGCTGCTGCTGGACGTGCCGCTGCGCGACGTCACCGGCGGCTTCCGCGCCTTCCGCCGGGAGACCCTGGAGGGCCTGGGCATGGAGGAGGTCGCCTCGCAGGGCTACTGCTTCCAGGTCGACCTGGCCTGGCGTGCCGTCAAGGCCGGCTTCCATGTGGTGGAGGTCCCCATCACCTTCGTCGAGCGGGAGCTCGGCGACAGCAAGATGAGCCGCGACATCGTCGCGGAGGCCCTGTGGCGGGTCACCACCTGGGGCGTCGGCTCCCGGGTCGGCAAGGTCCTGGGCCGGCGCTGACCCCGGCCCGCCCCGTACGGCGGGCGCCCAGGCACACTTGAGGCATGACGTTCGGAGCACAGCAGACCCCCGAAGGCCGACCGCCGCGCAGGAGCCGCGCCCGCAAGCTCATCCCGCTGGGGGTGGCGGTGTGGGCCGTGCTGGAGATCTGGCTGCTGACCCTGGTGGCCGGGGCCGCCGGGGGTCTCGCGGTCTTCGCCCTGCTGGCCGGTGGCGTGGTCGTCGGCTCGTATGTGATCAAGCGGGCCGGGCGCCGCGCCTGGCGGCGGCTGACGGTGACCCTCCAGCCCGGGGGAGCGGTGGCGGGCCCCGCGCCCGAGAGCGAGGGCAACGGCCTCACGATGCTCGGCGGGCTGCTGATCATCCTGCCGGGGCTCCTGTCGGACGTGGCGGGGCTGCTGTGCCTCTTCCCGCCCACGCGGGCGCTCCTGCGCAAGCGCTTCGAGAAGCGGCTGGCGCGGCCGGCGGCGCCGGGGAGCTTCGGGGACGCCTTCCAGCAGGCGCGCATGCACGTGCCCGACGGCAAGGTCGTCCAGGGCGAGGTCATCCGGGAGGACGAGCCGCCGCGCGCTCCGCGCGAGGGCGGGCCGCAGCTGCCGCGCTGAGCCTTCGGGGCTCCGCACCGGCGGAGCCCCGCCTCTCACGCGCTGAGGCCGCTGAGGCCCGCTGAGACCGCTGACGCGCACAAAGGGCCCGGGCCACCGCCTGAATGCAGTGGCCCGGGCCCTTTGTGTGATGCTGCTATGCCGCCGTCAGGCGGACTTGCGGTTGTCCCGCGGGTGCACTGCGATGTTCATGGCACCGGAACGGAGAACGGCCAGCCGCTCGGCCAGCACCTCCTCCAGCTCCTCGCGGGTCCGCCGCTCCATGAGCATGTCCCAGTGCGTACGCGCGGGCTTGCCCTTCTTCTCCTCAGGACCGTCGCCGTCCACCAGGAGTGCCACGGCGCCGCACGCCTTGCACTCCCACTCCGGCGGAATCTCCGCCTCTACCGAAAACGGCATCTCAAATCGATGCCCGTTCGGGCATGCGTACTCCACCGCCTGGCGCGGGGCCAGATCGATGCCGCGGTCGGTCTCGTAGCTGGTAACCACAAGTCGCGTGCCGCGGAGAGCTCGCTCACTCATGAATCGTGCCTCCCGGGCTTGGTCGCCCACAGGACAGGTGTCGCTGTCGTCGTCATCCGGTCAACGTCCGGTCGGCGGTGAAGATTCCCGTTGAGGGACATGCGTCGCCCGTCGTGCCGCCCCTTGTTGTACCCACCAACGCCCGTTTTGTCACATCTGGCAACGGATGTCACCCTGCGTTTCCGTCGCTTTAGCGCGCAGTAACGGTCCGTCCGGTGGGTCGAAGGCGTACACTACCGGCCCGCGTCTCCCGGGCCTAAACCAGGTCCGGAACTTCGCGCGCCGCCGCCGGTCCGGCCGGTGCCGGGCCACCCGAGGCGACCCGAACGGTCCCGCCCACGGCCTCCGCCGCCGGGGCCGCCCCGGCCGGGGCGAAGAAGCGCAGGAAGAACTGCGACAGCGGTCCGATCGCCAGCGCGAAGGCCACCGTGCCCACACCCACCGACCCGCCGAGCACGAAGCCCGTCGCCAGCACGACGACCTCGATGCAGGTCCGTACGAGCCGCACCGAGCGGCCCGTGCGCCGGTGCAGACCGGTCATCAGGCCGTCGCGCGGCCCGGGTCCGAATCGCGCCGAGATGTAGAGCCCGGTCGCCGCCGAGCAGAGCACCACCGAGAAGGCCAGCAGCGGGATCCGCGCCCACAGCGACGCCGGGGTGGGGGTGAGGGTCAGCGTCGCGTCCATCGCGAGGCCGATGACCAGCACGTTCGAGACGGTGCCGAGCCCCGGCCGCTGCCGGAGCGGGATCCACAGCAGCAGCACCAGCGCGCCGATGGCGATCGAGGCGGCCCCGATCGAGGTGCCCGCGTGCCGGGCGACCCCCTGGTTCAGGACATCCCACGGCGCGAGCCCGAGCCCCGCCCGCACCTGCAGCCCCGCGCTCACGCCGTACAGCACGAGCCCGCCGTAGAGCATGAGCAGACGGCGGGCGAGCAGCAGTCCCCCTGATGCGGACACAGGATCCTCCCGAGTGAGCGAAACGAAGAATCGGCAGAGCCGGTGGTGCGAGTGGCCTGCCGCGTGACAGTCTGTGGACTGGATCGCGTGAAGATCCAGGGCCAATCCCGGAAAGGTGGACCGGTCAGGATGAGTCAGTGGACCTCTTCCGTGGGTGCGCAGAAGCTCGCGCATCTCCTCGGGTCGCAGCACGAGCGTGACGGCCAGGGCGTCGTGACGCTGATCGGCGGACGCCGCGCACCCGCCTACCGCTCCCTCGCGGACGGCATCCGGCTGCTCGTCCTGGAGGGCCGCGTCCCCGTCGCCGCCCGGCTGCCCGCCGAGCGCGAACTCGCGGCGGCGCTCTCCGTCAGCCGCACCACCGTCGCCGCCGCCTACGAGGCGCTGCGCGGCGAGGGCTTCCTGGAGTCCCGGCGCGGCGCCGGGAGCTGGACCTCCGTGCCCGCCGGGAACCCGCTGCCCACCCGCGGCCTCGACCCGCTGCCGCCGGAGGCCGCGGGCTCCGTGATCGACCTCGGCTGCGCCGCCCTGCCCGCCCCCGAGCCCTGGCTGACCCGCGCCTTCCAGGGCGCGCTGGAGGAGCTGCCGCCCTACGCGCACACCCACGGTGACTACCCCGCGGGCCTGCCCGCGCTGCGGCAGTCCATCGCCGACCGCTACACCGCGCGCGGCATCCCCACCATGCCCGAGCAGATCATGGTCACCACCGGTGCCATGGGCGCCGTCGCCGCGATCTGCCGGCTCATGGCCGGGCGCGGCGAGCGCGTCGCCGTCGAATCGCCCTCCTACGCCAACGTCCTCCAGCTGATGCGCGAGGCCGGGGCCCGGCTGGTGCCCGTGGCCATGGCCGACGGGCTCGCCGGCTGGGACCTGCCGGCCTGGCGGCAGGTGCTGCGCGACGCCGCGCCCCGGATGGCGTACGTCATCGCCGATTTCCACAACCCCACCGGCGCCCTGGCCTCCGAGGAGCAGCGCCGGGAGCTCGTCGAGGCGGCCCGCTCCGCGGGCACCGTGCTCGTCGCGGACGAGACCATGTCGGACCTCGCCCTGGAGCCGGGCCTCGAACTTCCCCGGCCCGTCTGCGCCTTCGACCCCGCGGGCAACGCGGTGATCACCGTCGGTTCGGCGAGCAAGTCGTTCTGGGCGGGCATGCGGATCGGCTGGGTCCGGGCCGCCCCGGACGTCATCCGCAGCCTCGTCGCCGCCCGCGCCTACGCCGACCTCGGCACGCCCGTGGTGGAACAGCTCGCCGTCACCTGGCTGTTGAACACCGAGGGCTGGGACGCCGCCGTCGCCATACGGCGTTCCACCACGCGCGAGAACCGCGACGCCGTCGTCGACTCGCTGCGGCGCCACCTGCCCGACTGGGAGTTCACCGTCCCGCGCGGCGGGCTCACGCTGTGGGTGCGCACCGGCGGACTGTCCGGCTCGCGGATCGCGGAGGCGGGGGAGCGGCTGGGCGTACGGGTGCCGTCGGGGCCGCGGTTCGGCGTCGACGGGGCCTTCGAGGGGTTCGTACGGGTGCCGTTCACGGTCACCGGCGCGGTCGCCGAGGAGGCCGCGAGCCGGCTGGCCGAGGCCGCCCGCCTCGTGGCGAGCGGCGCGACGGCGGCCGTCGAGGCCCCGCGGACCTACGTGGCCTGAACCGGCAGCGGCTCCCCGCCGCCGAACTGCTGCCCGAAGCCGCCCACGGCCTCCTCGGGGGCGGGGGCCGCGCTGCCGTACGGCGCGCCCGCGTCGCAGGGCTCCGGCGCCGCCTCCACGCCCGCGCCGTACAGCGGGCCGTCCGGGCGGGGCAGCAGCTCCAGGACCGCCTGCCGTTCGGTCTCGGCGGCCTCCTCGTCGAGCGGGTCCGGGGTGGCAGGCACCTGCACGCGGTACACGGGCCCCGAGCCCAGTCGCGCGTAGCCGCGGCCGGGCGGCACGTCCGGGGTGGGGGTGGTGTGCGGCGGGGCGCCGAGCGCGGTCCGCACCTGCTCGGGGGAGGCGGGGCCGAGGATCACCCGGGCGCGGGTGTGGGCGAGCACCGCAGCGCCGAGCAGCCCCGCGTTCTCCAGGTGGTCGGCCACGGCGACCGTGACGTTGGCCGCCCGGCCGTGCCGCAGCGGCACCTCCAGCAGCTCCTGCGGATCGGGGCGCCCCTCGGTCGCGGCGAGGTGGCTCAGCGCCGTGGGCCGGTCGATCACGATCCACAGCGGGCGGCGGACGTCCTCCGGCGTGGGACGGCCCTGCTGCCGGGCCTGATTGCCCGTCACCAGCCGCCGCTCGGTCTCGTGCGAGGCCCACTCCAGGGTGGCGAGCGCGCCCGCGGGGGAGCACTCCAGGGCCAGCACCCCCTCGCGGCCGGGGAAGCAGGTGTAGCCGCCGGTGCCGCCGCCGTCGATCAGCAGGACGTCGCCGTGGTGGAGCGCCTGGAGCACGATCGAGCGCAGCAGGGTGGTGGTGCCGGAGGAGGGTCTGCCGAGGGCCAGCAGGTGCGGCTCGGTGGAGCGGCGGCCGGTGCGCCAGACGACGGGCGGCGCGTCCCGGATCCCCTCGCTGTCGACCACCGGCAGGGTCCGTTGCACGGAGTCGGCGTCGGTGAAGCCGAGCACGGTCTCCCCGGGCGTGGTCACGAACCGCTGGGCGAGGATGTCGGTCGGCAGGGCGGGCAGCACGGTCAGGGTGAGGCGGTTGGCCTCCTCGTCCCAGTCGAAGCGGTACTCGCGGCCGCGGCCGGCCTTGACCCGCAGCAGCTGCTCGACCTTGGCCCTCGCCTCGGCCTCGCCGTCGGTGAAGTAGGCGGGGTAGCGCAGCTGGAGGGAGACCAGCCGCCCGTCCTCGAAGGCGTGGGACAGGAACGCCTCGTGCGGGTCGCCCCCGCGGGCGTAGAGCGGATCGGGGTCCTCGGGCAGGGAGAAGTACGGGATCAGGGACTCGTACAGCAGCTGGAGCCGCTCGTTCTCCTCGTCCTCGCCGTGCGTCTCCCCGGCCGCCCGCTCGCGCCCCGCCCAGCCCGCCGCCAGCATCAGGGCGATCGCGGCGCACGCCGGGCCGTACGGCACGAGCGCCACGATGACCATCGAGGAGACCACCAGCAGCAGCCCGGGGGCGCGCTGTTCCCTGGGGGTGCGCGCGCAGCGGCGCAGCCCGCCGTGGGCCAGCACGCGCAGGCCCCGGGCGACGGTGATCAGCGGGTGGAGGACGTCGGCGGCGGTGTAGGCGGCCGACCGCGCGAACTCCCGCCCGCGGGCGAGCGTGGCGCCGCCGGTCAGGCCGCCGGGGAGCGGTCGCCGGGCCATGGGCGTCCTCCGGTGTCGGTGACGGGTCAGAACTTGAGGCCGCCCAGCAGCCCGGCGAGGCTCGCGCTGCCCGCCTTGATGCTCGGGGCGATGGCCGTGCCGGCGAGGTAGAAGCCGAACAGGGCGCACACGATGCCGTGGGAGGGCTTGAGGCCGTCCTTGCGGAAGAACAGGAAGACGACGATGCCGAAGAGGACGACGCCGGAGATGGACAGGATCATGAGGTTCTCCTGGTTGATGGGGACGGTCACCACGAGTTCCTCAAGAGTCACAGAAAGTGCTAATAAGGCAAAAGCGGATGAATCGCCGTTCGGTGGCCGGTCGCCGCACCAGGAGCCGGGGGCTTCCGGGCCCCGGGGGCCGGGTGAACCGCTTGAACACGCCTCGAAACCCGGCCGGTGGCGATCAGCACCCTCCTGTGGGCCGCCGCCGACGGGGAATCCCGGGAATCACCCGTTCGGCCGCGTCCGACCCCTGTCCGGCCCGCGCGCGTCGCCCCTCGGAGCCGCTCGGGGCCCGGATACGACGCGCGGCGGGCGGAGCCCGTGGTTCCAGCGGCCCGGCCGTACATAGGGTGGCAGCACTGACATCACCAGGCCGCCAGCAGCCCAACCCGGAGGACAGCGGACATGACCGAGCAGACCCCCGAGACCGAGCCCGCGCACGACCCCGAGGTGCTCCAGCTCGCGGCCAAGGTCTTCGACCTGGCACGACACGGCGACACCGACACCCTCGCCGCCTACGTGGACGCGGGTGTGCCGGTCAACCTCACCAACGACCGCGGCGACTCCCTCATCATGCTGGCCGCCTACCACGGCCACCTCGACGCGGTCACGGCGCTGCTCCAGCGCGGCGCCGACGCCAACCGCCCCAACGACCGCGGCCAGACCCCCCTCGCCGGAGCCGTCTTCAAGGGCGAGGACGAGATCGTCCGCACGCTCCTCGCCCACGGCGCCGACCCGTCGGCGGGGTCGCCCTCCGCGGTCGAGGCGGCGGGGGTCTTCGGCCGCCAGGATCTGGTGGAGCTCTTCCGCGACGCGTGAGCGGGGCCGGGTGCCGGACGGGCTGAGGCCGCGTCATCGTGTCCAGCCCGTCCGGCGATCGACGGTGGTGCGGAACAGGACGGCCCGCAGCACGCACGGGTGGCCCGGGCCCGGCCGGACGGCTCCAACGGTGCCTCGCGAGCGCGTGGCGCCCTCGACGGGCCCGGCTGAACGCCGCATCCCCGCCCGCTCACGGCCCGAAGGGCCCAGGGGCCCCGGCCGCGACGCCGGGCCGTCGGCATGCCGGATCGCGATATCGGCGCACACGCCCCGGAGCCGGCAATCAGGACCGGCCTCCCGTGCGAAGTGAAAGAGCGGGATCGGCCCTCAACTCCGGCAGCCGACATTCATGGCCTGAATGACTGCTTGCGGGCAAGGTAGGGGGCCGCAAAACTCCATGGAGCGTCATCCAGTTCCCTCCGAGGAGCCGCTCGGCCCGCATTCGATCGTCGGTTCACCGATTCGCGTGGAGGCGGAAAATGGCGAAAGGCAGCAAGGCGCAGGTCTTCGAGTTGCGCTTCGACCAGTTCGACGTCAACCAGGACGGCCGCATCGATCGCTCCGACTTCGAACAAGAGGCGAACCGGCTGATCCGCGCGTTCGGCGCCGACCCGGATTCGCCGCGCGCGATCGTGCTCAGGCACAGCTACATGAGCGTGTACGAGTACATCGTCAGCCAGGCCGACGTGAAGAGCGAGGCGCTCAGCCGGGAGGAGTTCGTCGCGGCGGCGACATCGGCGATCAGCAACCGGGGCGGCGCGGGATTCGCCGAGGTCATGGCCCCGTACGCGTACGCCTGCGCGAACCTGTGCGACATCGACGGCGACGGGATGATCAGCCGGCAGGAAATCGCCACGTGGCTCGCGGTCATCGGCGTGCGCGCCGACGCCGTGGACGACGCCTATCAGGCGATCGACACGGACCGGGACGGCAAGGTCACCATCGACGAGCTCGTCGCGGCAATCAAGGGCTATGTCCTCGGCCAGACCGAGATCAGGGTCGGCTAGACAGCCCATGAGCAGGCCGTGGGGGTGGCGGACCGATTCGCCGCCCCCACGGCAGACTGGAGGAACACCCCTCGGTGAAAGGGGTGTTCCTCCAGTTTTCCGTGTGCCGGACAATTCATCTGCCGACGTGCCCCGATTCGCCTGTGGTGCAGTGGGCTGATTGATTCGTGAGGGCAGCGGGAGGCCGCACGCCACTGTTTCGTCAGAGGCGCGCTTCTCGCGGTGCCGAAAAACAAAAGTGCCTTTCTGGCCGGGGCGATGAACCTTGCCGAGGGGTTCTGCCGGCCCAAGCGGAAGGCGCTTTCCGTGTGAGCGATATGGGTTGACGTCCCAGGCTCTGTGGTGCGGTGCCCGACCCGGTGGCCGCATCGGTCGCGCTGCTGGGCGCGCGGTGGCGGTCGGCGCCCCCCTCGGAACCCTTACTTCAGCTTGAACTCGCACATCTTGTCCGACTTGCCGTTCTGGTTGTCCGCCACCTTCTTGCCGTCGACGGTGATGACGCAGGGCGCGGCGTGCAGCATGCCGTCGGAGCCGGTGACGGAGCCGGGGACGACCGAGACCCCGAGGCCGACCTTCTTCTCGGCGTCCGTCGTCAAGGTGATGGTCGCGGACTTCTTCCAGGGCAGCTGGACCTGTTCGAACTTGTTGGTGTCGAGGTTGTAGTAGACCGATGTGGTGCCGGTGCCGAGGACTTCGAGGGTGACCTCGTGCTTGACCTCACCGCTCCCGCCCTCCGGCTTCGCCTTCGGCTGTGTGGCCTTCGCGGGCTTGTCGGCGGTCGCCGGGCTGTCGTCGCTGCCGCATCCCGTCAGCAGGGCCGTGGTGGTCAGGACCAGAGCCGCACCCGTAATGATCTTGCGCATGATTCCCCCTAGTGGACAAGTGGACGATTCTAAGGGGGGTCGCAGCGGCCGCCGTGTCGGCCGTCCTCGCACAGTGAACTCGGTCGCAGCCCACGCTGACCTGCGTGGACCGGATCGACGGGCAAGGGCCATGGGCTGCCGCCGGGAGCGGACCCTGGGGCTCGGCGCCCCGGGCGGGCCCTTGGTGACAAGTCGCCTTGGTGAGCGCGGCCTTCGGCCATTCCCGGCAGAAGCGCGATCACCCGCCGATGCGCCCGCTATACAGGCGGAATGATCTCCTCGAACTCCTCCCGCCGTCGCTTCCTGCGCGCGGCGGCCGCAGCCGCCCCGCTCTCCGCGCTCGGCGCGCTCGCTCCTCCCGCGAGCGCCCGGCCGCGGCACCGGAGCGGGGACTGGCCCGCTGACCTCGCGGACGCCGTGGAACGCGCGATGCCCGCCGCCGTGGACCAGGCCCGCCGGGCCCGCTGGCCCTACGGGGCCGTCCTGGTCGGCACCGGCGGCGGGGCCGTCGTGGCCGGGGCCCGCAACACCACGGACCTCTCCGGCGACCCCTCGGCACACGCCGAGGTCAACCTGCTGCGCAAGGCCGCCGAGGCGGGCCTGGACCTCGCCTCGCACGTGGTGGTCACCACCGCCGAGCCGTGTCCGATGTGCGCGGGCGCGCTCCTGTGGGGCAAGGTGTGGGGCGTCGCCTACGGCACCTCCGTCGCCAAGCTCATCTCCTACGGGGTCCCTCAGATCGATCTGTCCTTCACCGCCGTCGCCCAGCGCTCGCGACTGACGGGGCGGCCCGCGGTGGCGTGCGACGTGCGGTCGGATCTCACCGACCCCCTCTACAGTCGGCCCACGGGGCGGGCCGGTGAGACGGCGTGAGGGCTCGAACCTGGCCACGGCCGCTACCCGGCGCGTAGATGAGGACCGGAGGCGCCGACGTGCCCCGATGCCGGCGTCCCCGGCCCGGCCTCCGGCAACCGCTGACCGGGCCAACCGGGTGGGTGCGACACGGCCACCTTCTTCCTGCCGCTCGCCCCTACGTTGGTGGCCATGCACACGAACCGGCTGACTGAGTTCCTGCGGGCCCGGCGCGCGTTGGTGCGTCCCGAGGACCACGGGATGCCCGCGGGGGCGCGCCGTACTCCCGGCCTGCGGCGCGAGGAGATCGCGGTCCTCGCCGGGGTGAGCACCGACTATTACGTGCGGTTGGAGCAGGGACGCGAACGCAACCCCTCACCCCAGGTCCTGCGGGCCCTGGCGGCCGCCCTGCTGTTGAAGGACGAGGAGACCGCCTATCTGCGCGCGCTGGTCGATCCGCCGCGACCCTGGCGCTCCGGGCCCGCCCGGGAGTACGC
Source organism: Streptomyces sp. NPDC025618 (assembly GCF_055558795.1). Taxonomy (NCBI): domain Bacteria; kingdom Bacillati; phylum Actinomycetota; class Actinomycetes; order Kitasatosporales; family Streptomycetaceae; genus Streptomyces; species Streptomyces sp. NPDC025618. Next base: position 72,101 of record NZ_JBVHLW010000028.1, read on the forward strand.
GAGCCCGCAACTGGTGGCCCTGCTGGACATGTGGGCGGACACACCGGCTCTGGTCTACGGCCGGTACCTCGACCTGCTGGCCGTCAACTCCCTCGGCGAGACGCTCTTCTCGTGGCTCGGCAGCGATTCCAGTCTGATCACGGCGATGTTCCTCAACCCGGCCGCCCGGGACTTCTACCGCGACTGGACCGCCATCGCGCAGGGGTGCGTGGCCGCGCTGCGAGCCGCCAACCCCGCTCCGGGCGATCAGCGGCTGCGGGAGCTGACAGACGAACTGGCCGCGCGCAGCCCGGACTTCGCGCGCATGTGGGCGCGCCACGAGGTACGGGCCAAGACGGCCTCGACGAAACACTTCCACCACCCGCTGGCAGGCGACCTCACCCTGAGCTTCGAGACCTTCTCCGTCAACAGCGCCCCCGGCCAGCACCTCGTCGTCTACCGGGCCGAACCCGGCACCGCCGCCGAGCGGTCACTCGCCCTGCTCGGCAACTTCACCCTCACCGACTCCCACGACACTCCAACCGAAGGGCACACCCCGCATGAGCTCCCCTGACCTGCCGGTCTGGTTCATCACCGGCTGCTCCTCCGGCCTGGGCCGGGCGCTGGCCACCGCGGTGCTGGAGCGCGGATGGCAGGCAGCGGTCACCGCCCGGGACCCGCGCACGGTCGCCGACGTGATCCGCGGGCATGGCGACCGCGCCCTCCCGCTGCCGCTGGACGTCACCGACCCCCGGCAGACAGCGGCGGCGGTCGCCCGGACGCAGACCGCCTTCGGGAAGATCGACGTCCTGGTCAACAACGCCGGCTACGGCTACCTCGCCGCCGTCGAAGAGGGCGAGGACGACGAGATCCGCGCCCTGTTCGACACCAACGTCTTCGGCTTGGCCGACACCACCAGAGCCGTCCTGCCGGGCATGCGCGCACGCCGCTCCGGCCACATCGTGAACATCTCCTCACTCGGCGGCCTCGTCGGCTTCGGCGCCACCGGCTACTACCACGCCACCAAGTTCGCCGTGGAAGGTCTCTCCGAGTCACTCGCCGCCGAAGTCGCCCCCTTGGGCATCAAGGTGACGATCGTCGAACCCGCCGCGTTCCGCACCAACTGGCCCGGGCCCTCCATGCGCCAGTCCGCCACCACCATCGACGACTACGCCCCCACCGCGGGCACACGGCGCGCCGGCACGCTGGCCACCTACGGCCACCAGCCCGGGGACCCGGCCCGCGCCGCCCAGGCCGTCATCGACGCCACCACGGCCGAACAGCCACCGCTGCGCCTGCTGCTGGGCAAGGCGGCCTACGACATCGCCACCGCCAAGCTCGACTCCCTCAAAACCACCTTCGACGACTGGCGGGAGGTCACTCTCGGCGCCGACTTCCCTCCGGAGCGGGCCGCGAGCTGACGCTGCATCACCGGACTTGGGTGTTGGCTCTCCGCCTTGCCATACCGTCGATGTGGGGGAGGGGGAGCAACCCTGTCCGCTGTCGCCGCAGGACGATCCGCGTCCGCCCGGGCCGCGGCCGACGGCCGGCATCCTCCTCGCGAGGGCGCTCCGCTACCGATCCGCGGGAACGCGGTGCCGGTCCGGCTGCCGGCCGGGCCGACCGGGTCCGCGAAGGGGCAGGGTCCGGCTGTAGACGACGCTCGTGGTCGTGCTGCCGAAGCCGGCCAGCTCGTCCACGAGAGTCTCCAAGTGCTCCATGGAGGTCGCGGCCACCTTCAGGGTGTAGCAGTCGTCGCCCGTGGTGCGCAGGCACTCCAGGATCTCGCGGCGTTCGGCGAGGAGGCGGTGCAGTGGCTGGTGGCGGTTGCCGGGGTACTTCAGCCGGACGACGGCGAGCACCGGGTAGCCGACCTTGGCCAGATCCACGGTGGCGTGGTAGCCGGTGATGACGCCCAGCGACTCCAGGTGCCGCACGCGCTCGGTGGTGGCCGACGCGCTGAGACTGACGCGGCGCCCCAGTTCGCTGAGGGATATGCGGGCCTCCTGCTGGAGTTGCGCGATGATCGCCCAGTCGGTGTCGTCGAGGTTCACGGTCATGGCGGGATATTACCGGGAGATTCACGGTGGGCGGCGGTGAGTACCGGGAGAATCCGGTTCCCCGTGGCATGATCACCGGCATAGCCTCGGGGCATGCAACTTGGTGTCAACGTACCGAACTTCGGGCCCGGAACCGACCCCGGCGTGCTGCGCGAATGGGCGCGGGTCGTGGAGGGGGCCGGGTTCGGCCTGCTGATGGTGTCGGACCATGTGGCCGTCACCCCGGACGTGGCCGAGCGGTATCCGGAGCCGTTCTACGACCCGTTCACCACGCTGTCCTGGCTGGCCGGAATCAGCGGTGACGGGCTGCGGCTGGGCACGACCGTGCTGGTGCTGCCGTACCGGCATCCGCTGCTTGTGGCGCGGATGGCGAGCAGCCTGCAACGGCTCAGCGGCGGGCGGTTCGTGCTCGGCGTGGGGGTCGGGTGGGCGCGGCGGGAGTTCGCCGCGCTCGGGGTGCCGTTCGGCGCGCGGGGCCGGCTGACCGACGAGTACCTGGGTGTCGTGCGGGAGACATGGAAGGCGGAGGGCGGTGCCGCGCCCGCGGTGTGGGTCGGCGGGCACAGCGCGGCGGCGATCAGGCGGACGGTCAGGTTCGGCGATGCCTGGCATCCCCTGCGGCTTCCGGTGGCGCGGATGCGGTCGGTTCTCACGGACCACGATGTGCCGGGGTTCGCGCCCCGTATCGCGCTGCGGCTGACCGACGCTCCGGTCGAGGAGGCCGAACGGCCCGCCGGCGTCGGCGATCTGGAGCAGATCGTCGGTGATCTGCGGGAGCTTCGCGAGCTCGGTGCGGAGACGGTGGTGCTCGACCCGTACCACGGGGATCCGGCCGAGACCCGCCGGCCGGAGGCCGCGTGGCAGGCGCTCACGGTGGTGGCCGAGCGGTGGCGGAAGGCGTCATGATCACCCCTGCTGACGAGGCGCTGCTGCGACGCGCCATCGGTATCGCGGCGCGCGCGGTGGAACTGGGCGACGCGCCGTACGGCTCGCTGCTGGCCGGCCCGGACGGGGCGGTCCTCGCCGAGGCGCACAACACGGTCCGGCGGGACGACGACATCACGGCCCATCCGGAGTTGAAGCTGGCCCGGTGGGCGGCCCGTGAGCTGGACGCGGACACGGCCGCCCGCACCACGATGTACACCAGCTGCCAGCCGTGCGGCATGTGCGCCGGCGCCATCGTCCGCTCCGGCATCGGCCGGGTCGTCCACGCCCTCTCCACCGAGCAGCTCATCGCGCTCAACCCGCAGTCGGGCGCCTGGCCGTCAGTGACGCAGGACGGCCCCGCTCTCTTCGACGAGGCGCGCGCTCCTATGGATGCCTACTACCGGACGCGCTGATGACGACGGCTCGTCATGACTTGACGCTCTCCTCGCGGAGCTGTGTCACCCCTCCTTTCCGCAGGTCATGGCACCGTGAAGCACGGTGATGTTCCTGTTTGCCGTTCCGGTGGGCGGCCGAACGGCAGTGGAGAGGTTCGAGGAGGCTGCTGCGAGGGTGGGCGCGGCCCGGCCTCGTCCTCTGCGACCGCGACCAGCATCAGCCGCGGGACCGTGTCCCTGCCGGTGCGGCCGCCGTACGTGCCCATGGTCGAACCACTGCGCCCGCCTGCCGACGCCGGGGCGGGCCGTCGAGCGCGGGCCGGTCAGTGGGTGCTGATCCGCGCGGACACGCAGGGGTCCTCGTTGCGGTAGCCGAGGCGGGTGTAGAGCCGGTCCGCGGGGGTGTTGTCGGCGAGCTGCCACAGCGTGCAGAAGCCGTGCCGGCGGACGGCGTACCGGGTCAGCCACGAGGTGAGCGCCGCGCCGAGCCCCTGGCCGCGCAGGGCCGCGTCGGTCGCGACGGACGCCATCAGCGGCGCGCCACTGTCCCGCAGGCTGCTCATGGCGCCGCACGCCACCAGTCGTCCGTCCGTGTCACGGATTCCCGCCCAGAGGCTGACGTCCGAGGAGCCGGGCCCGGTCGAGTGGGCCGGGCTGTGCTCGCCGAGGAAGGCGAGCAGTTCGCCGTGGTGCGTCTCGTCCAGCTCGGTCACCCGCTCCTCCGCCGGATGGAGCGGCGGCTCGTCGAGCGTCCAGCGGAAGACCCAGGCGACCGGGTCGGTCACCAGGAGATGGCGGCCGAGCAGTACGTCGGTGCCCCGTGGTCCGGTGAACTCCGCTACGCATCCGGCGAGTTGGTGAGCCGCGCGGAGGGTGAGACCGGCCGCTGCGGCCGGTTCGCCGACGCTCCACAGGTGGCCGCGCGGCTCGTCGAGCCAGGCCACCGCACCGTCGCCGGACCAACTGATCCGGTCGGCCGGGCGTGGCCGCGCGGCGCCGAAGCGGAGCAGGGCCGAGCCGGTCTGCAGCTCCAGGCCCTGGGCGAACAGGTCCGTGGTCCGGGGAGGAAGGGTCGTCGCCTGCATGGTTCTCTGGGGAGGGCTTCCTCTGTGGAGGAGGGCGGAAGGGCGGGCGGATGGTCCGGATCCGCGCAGGGCAGGGCCGGAACCGTCGTTCGGTGATGGGAGATGTGGGAGTTCCGGCGGCCGCCGCGCGCCTATGGCGGAGCGCCTGGCGCACCGGAGGGCCCACTGTCGCATACCGCCCCCGGACCGATGCAAATCTGCGGCCGGGCGGCCCGTCTCTGCCCCCGGGGCGGCTCGCCTCCGCAGTCGGGTGGGCCGCCTCCGCAGCCGGGTGGCCCACCCGGCGGCCCACCCGGCTGCCTTTGTCCGGCACCGCCGGGAGCGGGCCCGGCCAGGCTCCTGGACGAGTCGCCCCGCATACGACGGGCCGTCCCCGGCGTGAAGACGGCCTCCAAGATCCTCACCGTGCTTCATGGCGCCGTGACCTGCGGAAAGGAGATGTGGCACAGCTCCTGAGCCTTGAGCATCCTCTGGCTTGGCGCCGCCGCCCGGCGCGCCTCGCACTCCCCGCCCGGCCGCCCCCGCCCGATCCCGCTCAGCGCTGACGCATGCGGAAGCCGCCGGGGGTGTGGCCGGTCTCGCGGACGAGGAACTTCCCGAAGTTGGTGGGCTCGGAGAATCCGAGCGCCCGGCCGATCGCGGCGACGGGAAGGTCGGTGTGCACCAGCAGCCGTTGCGCCTCCAAGGCCACGCGGGCATCGATGAGTTGCTTGGCGGTACGGCCGGTCGCGGCCTGGCAGGCCCGGGTCAGAGTCCGTGCCGAGTAGCCGATCCGGGCGGCATGGCTCTGCACGGAGCGGGTGGCGGCGAACGAACGCTCCAGCTCGTACCGGAAGGCGCGGAAGACCTCGCCGCCCGCGGGCGGCGAGGCGGCGCGGTCCGGGTGCGGCAGCCGGGCCAGGCGCAGCAGCAGAGTGCCGAGAAGTTGGCGCAGCAGTTGAACGGTGAGGTCGGCGTCCGGGCCTTCCCGATGGTTCTCCACTGCGTGGTATTCAGCCGTGATCTCGGCCAGGGTCCGGTCGAGAGCCTCGTAGTCGCCGGGGGACAACGCCCAGCCGGCCGGGCCGAATCCGTCGAGAAGGGGCGCGGTCAAGGGCAGGGGTGGCGGGAACCCCGCGGTGAAGAGGAGCAGTACGGCGTCCAGTTCGGCGAGGCGGCCCGTCGGGCCGGCCGGGAACCGCTGCACCTGCCCGGGCCGCACATGCAGCAGCGTGCGCGGTGCGCAGGGCTGGGGGACGAAATCGACCATCGCGGTCCCCGTGCCACCTCGTACGAGAAGCAGCTGGTGGAAGTCCGGCCGACTCGCGGTGCGGGCCACCGTCCGCCTTATCCGGCGGCGTAGGGCGTCGAAGGTCAGGACCTCGATGCCCAGCAGGGGGCGGTCAGGATTGCGGTAGGGGATGTCGACGACGTCGCGTTGTCCAACTTTGACCATGGTGGGTCCCGACCCTACCTCGCCGCGGGAAGCCCCTGGCACGGATCGTGGAGGCAGTGCGGCACGCTGCTGGTCCTCAAGGCCGGCGGCGCGACCGGACACCACTGTTCCGATCGCAGGAAGGACCCACCCGTGAAGACCGCTCTCACTGATCCCGCACAGCTGCCCGTCGCCTTCGAGGCCGCCCTCAACCGCGGTGATGTCGGTGGCGTACTGGCCTTGTTCGCCTCCGGCGCCACCATGCGTACCGTCACCGGCGCGGTCATCACCGGTGACCAGGCGCTGCGTCAGGAGATCGGCGGCACCGTCGCCGCCCGCGGCAGGCTCACCAACAACTCACGGCACGCTCTGGTCGGCGCCGAGTCCGCGCTGCTCGTCACCGACTGGACCCTCGAAGTCACCGCCCCTGACGGCGAGCGCGTCGCTTCGACCGGCACCACGGCCAACGTCGCGCGCCGGGACGCCGACGGCTGCTGGCGGTTCGCCGTGCTCAACCCGCTCGGCACGGCCTGAGCGCGCCGGCGTCGACAGGGAGCTGTCCATTTCGGGTCAGGCCACGGGGCGGCCTGTCCGGCTCGGGGTGGAGGGTGGGAGGCTGCCGCAGTGGACGTGACGCACGAGACAGCCAGCGTGTACCTGCTCGCCCGGTTCGGCGCCCTGTGGCGGCTCGGGATGATCGAACACCCGCACCACGGCCGATGGATGGTCAGTGGCGGACACCTCGAGCCTGGAGAGACTCCTGAGCAAGCGGCGCTGCGCGAGACCGTCGAGGAGACCGGCTACCGCCCACGGTTCCTGCCTCCGGCCGGGCACGGCCTGCCACGCGGCTACCCGCGCTTCCCGGCTCGCTCGGTTCACGCCACCGAGGGCCGGCCGGCGTGGTGGACCGTGGCCATGCCCGCGGGGCCGGACGGCCACCATCCGAAGCGGCACCGGCACGTCGACCACATCCACGTCGCCGTGGTCGACCGCCCCTACGGGCCGACAAGCCCTCGGGAGCACCCGTTCCGGTGGGTCACCGCCCCCGAACTGAAGGCTCTGGACACCCCCGCGAACACCCGGATCCTCGGCAGCACCCTGCTCGATGCCGTGCCGGGCGTCGTGGCGGCGCGACGGCCTCGTCCCGTGCGGGACGAGGCGCTGCGCCGGGAGTTGCTGCGACGCCGCGACATCGACCAGGAGTTCCGGCACCACCTGCCCCGTACGATCAGCGAGGAGACGGCGGCCCGGTGGGCGGAGGTCGACGAGGGCAACACCGCCTGGCTGCGGCAGGTCATCGACCGGGTCGGCTGGCCGGGCCGCGCGCTGTGCGGCGAGGACGGCGCCGACGCCGCGTGGCTGCTGACCCAGCACGCCGACCGGCAGCCGGACCTCCAGCGGGCGTGGATCGAGCTGCTGGCCGAGGCGGTGACGGCAGGGGACGCCGAGCCGAGGCATCTGGCGTTGCTGGAGGACCGCGTCACCGTCCTTGCCGACGGGGGCGAGCAGTGGTTCGGCACCCAGCACCGGCCGGCACCCGGTGGAGGTTACGAGCCGTTCCCGGTCCGCGACCCGGGCGGAGTCGATCGGAGAAGGGCCGAGCACGGCCTGGAACCCCTCTCCGAGGCCACGAAAAGGATCAACGACACCAACGTCTGACCACGGCCGCACAGCCGTTTCGGGCGGTACAGCAAGGTGATCCGGCGGGATCAGCGGCTTCGTGATCCCCCACGACCCCTCCGGAACAATCCCACTCCACGCACCCCGCCCCATGCTCGGGCACCGTCCGCCTGACCCCCCAGGAGACGGTCTCAGCGGAACGGGCCGTCGTCGGCGAAGGCGTGCGCGGCGAAGCGTTTGCCCATTCGCCGGTAGGCGGCGGCGGTGGGGTGCAGGCCGTCGGGAAGGTCATCCGCCTCGTCCGGGCCGAGCAGTTCGCGTCCGTCGAGATAGTGCAGGTGGGGGTCGCATGCTCGCCGGGCCGCCACGATCCGGGCCAGTTCGTCACGGACCACCTCCAGCGACAATGCCCCACGGGCCACATCGGCCGGGTCGCCCAGGGCTGTGATCTTCCCGTCCGGGCCCATCGTGGTCGGGCCGGGGACCGTGTCGAGTGCCGGACAACTCACCGGGGACACCAGCAGCAGCGGGACGTCCGGATGGCCGTCCCGGATCGTGTCCAGGAATCCGTGCACCGCCGGGCCGAACGTCCGTAGCCGGAAGGTGCCCAGGGCCACGATGTTGATGCCCACCTTGAGGCTGATCAGGTCGGCGGGCATATCGCGGATGGTACGGGCGACATACGGGTCCAGCATGTCGTTGCCCGCCTGGCTGAGGTTGATCACCTCCACGCCCCCGAGCGAAGCCGCCACCACCGGCCAGGTGCCGGTCGGGCCGTCGGCTTCGAGGCAGTGGCTGATGGAACTGCCGTGGTGCACCCAGCGGCGCCGGCCGTCCGGCAGCGGTGCCAGCACCTCGCCGTCGGCGCGGAATGCCACCAGTTCCGTGGGGGTCTGCTGCGGCAGCCACAGCTCGACGTTCTTCATGCCGGCCGGCAGCCCCGCGAACCGTACGGTCCCCGGCACCCCCGGAACCAGCTGCTGCGCGGCCCGGGGGCCGGCCATCCGCATCACATTGCCCAACGGTGCTTGCTTGCGGGCGAGATGAGTACCGTTTACCAGCAGTTCCAGCATGCCGGTCGGGCGGGGCCGGGGGTCGCTGTCGAGCTGCCCTGTGGAGGTGAGTACCTCGAACTCCAACGTGCGCGCATCGGTGCGGAACACCAGCCGCACCCCCGAAGGCATCAACGTCACCCCGTAGACCGACGGATCCTGATACTGCTCCTTGGTCCACGCGGGCAACCGGCGGGGCATCACCCCCGCCTGCGTCCTCTCCAGATCCAGCGCACCCCGTATCTCAACCGCCCCGCCCACCAGCGGAAATGCCCGCATCACCACCGTCACCGCTCCCCAGCGCTCTCGGGGCCGGATGCCTGTACGCACCCGTGAGTACTTCCACTGCCACTTCGCCGCACAAGCAACTCCTTGCCACTCCAACTCCCTCGCCGCCTACGAGCGGGCGGAAAGGAACCGTTCGGATCAAGACCGGTATATCAGTGGCGGACCGGGCCTCGGCGGGCACTTGTGTGAAGCGGGCCGTGCCGGAGGCAGGGCGGCGGACATCTCGCGCGGCGGCAACGTCACCTGGCGTTCGGCTTCGGCTCGCACCAGTGCGTCGGCCGACAACTGAGCCGGATCGAGCCGTAGATCGTCTTCGGGACGCTGTTCCGGCGCTACCCGCCCCCGCGCCTGGCCGAGCCCGTGGAAGAGCTTCGTTTCCGCACCGGCATGGTCCGCTACGGCGTGCACGAACTGCCCGTCACCTGGTGACCCCGCGCGGCACCCCGAAGCTCCCCCGGTGAGCAGCGCCCGTGAACTGCGGGCGCTGCTCAGCGCTTTCCGCGCCGGGAGACCGGGAATTCCGAACGGGAATACTACGGAATGCCCTACTGGCGGGTGCATAGCGTCTGAGCATGGAGACTTCTCAAGTTGTGCGCCGGACCGGCACGGTCCTGGCAGCCGCCGTCACGACGCTGGCGTTGGCCGCGCCCGCAGCGCTCGCCTCACCGCCGCACTCCGCCGCAGGGACGGCCGTCGCCCCGGCCACGCAACCGCAGGCGGCCCGGCACGCCATCCCGTTCACCGAGGCCGTCGTCACACAGCACGACGACGGCTCGTACTCCGTGAACTGGCGTGCGCCGGGCGTGCGGTCGGTGACCGTGTACGCCGACGGGCGGGAGGTGGCCCGCGGCGGTGCCGAGGCGAGCGTGACGGTGCGCGGCCTGCCGGCGGCCGACCGCCAGTGGTTCCGCCTCGTCCCCGACCAGGGCGACCCGCTGACGCTCGCGGACCGCTCGCTCCACCTGACGGGCGCCCCCAACTTCCGTGACGCGGGCGGCTACCGGACCTCCGGCGGGCAGTGGGTGCGGATGGGCGTGCTGTACCGCACCGAGGCGCTGTCGAAGCTGACCGACGCCGACGTCGCCAAGCTCCAGCGCCTCGGCATCCGCACCGACTACGACCTGCGCGCCCCGGGGGAGCGGGCGAAGGCGCCGGACCGCATCCCGCAGGGCACCCGCTACGTGGTCGCCGACGTCACCGGCGAGGACGCGGACCTGCCCCCCACCCCCGAGCGGGCGGCCGAGCTGATGACCGAGGGCAACCGTGCCTACGTCTCGAGGGATTCGGCGCGCAAGGCCTACGGCGCCCTCTTCCGCGACGCCGCGGACCCGGCCGCGTACGCGCTGGCCTACCACTGCACGGCGGGCAAGGACCGCACCGGCTGGGCGAGTGCCGCCCTGCTGACCGCGCTCGGCGTCGACCGCGACACGGTCATGCGCGACTACCTGGCGACCAACGAATACCGGGCGCGGGAGGTGCAGGAGACCCTCAGTCACGCGACGCCCCACGACGCGGCCATCCTGAAGCCGGTGCTCGAGGCGCGTCCCGGATACCTGAACGCCAGCTTCGACGAGGTCGGCCGCCGGTACGGCACATTCGAGAACTATCTCCACGAGGGCCTGGGGCTGGACGACCAGACACTGGCCGGACTGCGCAAGGCCCTGCTGACGGACTGAATACGCGGGCGAGCGTTGCTCCTCGGGGCGGGCCGCTGCCAGGGCCCCATGCTGACCGGGGCGAGGTAGAGGGTGGCGAACTGAGGGCGGGCGGCGTGGGTAGGGCCGACGGTGCCGGCGTTTCCGTCGTGGATGAAGCAAGGCAGGCGCCTCCCACTCCAGGAAGTGGGAGGCGCCCGGCACGCACGCCGCCACGTGACCCTCAGCCGTGATCACGGGCTTGGCGTTGACCGCTGTACCGGTGTTCTACGCCCGTGGTCGCCCGGCGCGACGGTCACCGCAGGCACGGAGCGTCTTTCCCTGTGACGCCCCAGGTCACGCCCCGGCCTTCAACAGTGCGGTCAGGAGTGTTTTCTCCAAGGCCCGGCCGTTGGCCTCCGCGGACGCCCAGCTGGTGGTGGTGGTGGCAGTCATGACCTCGGGTGCCGGGTTGCCGAAGCAGTGCGGTGCCAGGGCGGCGAAGAAGACGTCCGGGTCGATGAGTGTTTCCATGGGGTGGGTGCCGGGACGGCGGGTTTCCTTCATGAGGAGCGCCGATACGGCCAGGGGCACCCCGGTCGTGGCGGCCATCGAGAAGCCGGGAACCTGGGCCAGTGCCGTGGCCACCGTGCCGGGCCGGCCCTGGCGGGTGCCGGTGGCGACGGCGAAGAGCGGCGGCGAGGAGCCCGGTTTGAGAAAGTCGGTCGGGCTGGTCGGCAGGACTCCGAAGAGCTTGTCGAGCGCCGCCCCGGAGCGGTCGACCGTCAGTGCGCCCTTGTCGATCAGGCGCCGGAACGACGCCAGGGCCGCCATGGTGAACTTGTCGCCGACGCATACGTTGATGGTGTCGCGCAGTCCGGGGAAGGCGGGCTGCAGGGTGACGGCTTCGGGGTGTCCGATCGAGCGGACAGTGAAGGTGCCGAGGCCGGGGTAGTCGACCGTGACCTTCTCCAGCGCCTGGCGGTGCACCAGCCGGCCGCCGCGGGTGACGGGAATGGTGCCGCTGATCTGCTCCATGGTGCATCATGGCGGCGCTGGCAGCGCCCGAGTGCCCCTGTTCCGGATGGGCGGCGGCGATGTTCCAGCCGGTGAGGAGCGTGTCCACGGTGTCGAGTTCCCGGCCCGCGGTGACGGCGAGCATGTTGGCGATGCCGGGGCTGGCACCGGAACCGATCAGGGCGCACACTCCCGCCGACTTGGCCTTCTCGTCCAGGGCCAGCATCTGGAGCGTCGGCTCCGGGTCATCGCAGATGTCGGCGTAGTCGCAGCCCGCCTCGATGGCCGCGATGAGGATCGGGACGCCGAACCGGAAGTACGGCCCGACGGTATTGACGACCAGGTCGAATCGTTTCATCGCGGAGACGAGGCCACGGTGGTCGGTGGCATCGACCCGCAGTGCCGATGCCTTCGGTCCGAGGGCGTCCGCGACCGCGGCGGCCTGCCCGTGGTTGCGGTCGGCGACCACCAGCTCCGTCACGGCTTCGTCGGCGACGAGGCCGCGGAAGTGGTCGCTCCCATCTCTCCGGCTGCCCCTAGCGCGAGAATCCTCATGGCTACCACTTTGATCCGGTAGGTTCCACTCCAGTAGATTTACTGTCATGACAGTAAACCGAGGTGGTCGGCCGAGCAAGGCACCTGAACGAATCGCCGAGATCATGCAGGCCACGGTCAGCGTGGTGGCGCATGAGGGTTTGGCGGGTGTGACGTTCGCCAAGGTCGCGGAGGCCGCCGGCCTTCAACGCACGCTGGTCCACCACTACTTCGGCTCGCGTGACCAGCTGATCGGGGCGTTCATCGACCACGCCGTCTCCGCGATCGGCACCGAGATCCTGAACCGCGGCTCCGGGCAGTCCTTGCGTGAGCGCGTCCGGTCGGTCTTCGCCACCGAGGCGTACCGCTCCCGCGAGGACCTGACCGTGTGGATCGAGCTCGTCGCCCTGAGCGCCCGTGACGAGGAAGCCCGCCGGCACCTGAACGTCTTGTGGGCCGACCGCTGGCTGCCCGCACTGGAGGCTCAGCTTTCCGAGGCGTACCCCGAGGCGTCCGACGACGCGGTCTCCACGGCGGCCTACAGCCTGGCCTGCCTGTTCGAAGGCCACTGGGCACTGAGCATGCAGGACGTGGTCGACGAACGGCGGCGACACCAGGCCGAGCGAGCGGCACTTCTCGTGCTCGACCAACTGGAGGCCGGCGACTGCCGGTCCACCGAGGCCGGATAGTCACGCAGAGGTCGAATTGGGCAAGCCGCACTGGTTACTTGAGTGCACGCTCGAGGAGGGCCGCTCGTCTTCAAATCGCCGTGTCGTCGTCCTGGGGGTGCCCCCCCTCGGATCGCACAGAAGAGGGTGCCCCTTCTTGAGCACACTGCGAAGCCCTCAAACCGCAAACAGTTCTTCGCGAATACATCTTCGCAAAGAACTGTTTGCGGTCTAGAGTGCGCGATATGACGGACACAAGCACGGAGCCGTATGGCCCGAAGTCCGAAGCGGACTCGATCGTTCTCGACGCCAAGGGGCTGCGCGCCCTGGCGCACCCGGTACGTGTACAACTGGTCGGCCTGCTGCGGGAGTACGGCCCGTCGACCGCTACCCGCCTCGCGGAGCGGCTCGGCGTGAACTCGGGCACGGCCAGTTACCACCTGCGCCAGCTCGGCGCGGCCGGTTTCGTTGAGGAGGACACGGAACGCGGCAATGCGCGGGAGCGCTGGTGGCGCTCGCTGCACCAGATGACGGAGCTCAACGACCCGGAACTGGCCGAGCGGGAGCCCGAGGCGGCGCTGTCCTACCTGCAGTCCGTGGCTGCCAATTACACCCTTCGTACACAGCGGGCAGTCAACGAGCTTCAGACGATGCCCCGCGTGTGGCGGGACCTCTTCGGCATGAGCGACTGGGCCTTGCGGCTCACGCCTGAGGAGACCGCTGCTCTGCGCGAGGAGTTGCGGGCCGTTGTCGCCCGCTACCGGAGAGACACCCCGGAGGCCGCGGTCACAGCTCCGGAGGGAGCCGAGCGCGTCGCCGTCGTCACGCATCTCCTGCCTGAACTGGATACCCGCGCCGCGCCGGTGACCCCTGCCAGTCCTCAGAAGGCGGCAGGAACGGAGACGTCATGACGGAGGACGCCCCGGGTGACGGCATACCAGGGAAACGGTCCTTACGACCGCTGAGCGGGGTCTTGGCCGCGATTGCCGTGTCGTTGACCGGTACTCGGGTCTCTGCCGTCGCGTTGCCCTGGTTCGTGCTCGTCACGACCGGCAGCGCCACGCAGACCGGACTGGTCGCCTTCTGCGAGATGACTCCCTACGTGGCGGTCAAGGCGTTGACAGGGCCGCTGGTGGACCGGGTCGGCCCGCGGGCCGTTTCCTGGACCACTGATCTGGCCAGCGCGACCGCCGCTGCCGCGGTCCCGCTGTTCCACGCCCTGGACCTGCTGTCCTTTCCCTTCCTGCTGGCCCTGGTCGCGCTGATCGGCGCGGTGCGCGGCCCCGGCGATCTGGCCAAGGGGGTCATGGTCCCCGAGGCGGCTGAACGCGGCGGCGTGCCGCTGGAGCGGGCCACCGGTCTGTCGGGTGTGACCGAGCGGCTCGCATCCACCATTGGTCCGGCGGCCGGCGGCGCCCTGGTCGCGTTGCTCGGACCCCTGACGGGGCTTGTCGTCAACGCGGGTTGCTTCGCTCTCGGATCAGTGATCATCGCACTGGCGCTGCCTCGCGGGATGGGGCATGCGGCCGAGGAAGCTCCCTCCCAGGCCGGGGAGACGGGAGCGGGTTACTGGCGACGATTCGGCGAGGGCTTCACCTTCCTGCGTGGAGAGCTGTTGCTGCTGACCGTCATTGTCATGGTCGGGATCACCAACCTGCTGGACGCGGGGTTCACCACGGTGCTCATGCCCGTATGGGCCAAAGAGTCCGGCAACGGCCCGGCTGCGATCGGCCTGATGGGAAGTGTGATGGGAGCCGCGGCGGCCGCGGGGAGTCTGATCGCTGCGTTGGCCGCGCACCGGCTGCGACGCCGGGCGGTGTTCTTCACCGGGTTCCTGCTGGCCGGTGCGCCGAGATTCCTGATTCTCGCCTCCGGTGCGCCGATGGGGGCGGTCCTGGCGGTGTTCGCCGTCAGCGGGTTCGGAGCGGGATTCGTGAACCCGGTGCTGGGGGCCGTCCTCTTCGAGCGGGTACCGCGCCGGATGCTGGGCCGAGTCAGCGCACTCGGTGACTCGCTGGCCTGGGCCGGCATCCCTCTCGGTGGACTGATGGCCGGGGCCGCGGTGGCCTCTGTCGGACTTGCGCCCGTGCTGCTCGCGGGCGGGGCCGCGTACTTCCTCACCACGAACCTGACCGGGCTGCGGCCGGAGTGGCGCGAGATGGACCGCGCGGGTGGGCGAGACGCTCAGGATCGGCGACCCGAGGAAGCCGTTCAGACAGCCGGTGCCAATCGCACGACATGACGACTGCGGGAGAGAGGGAAGCATCTGGGTGCCTCCTGCCTCCTGCCTCCCACCGCTTGGTGAGCAGCGTCTCCAGGCTCACCTTGCGCAGAGCCCCCCGCTCTTCCCCACGACCGGCGGCCCGTCCTCGTCACCACGACGACGGGCCGCCTATGAGACCTGTTGGCCCCAACGGATCTCATAGGCGGCCCGTCCGCGGTTCCGTGAGCGGGCCCGTCGGCGGGGCTACCGGGCGGCGGGATCCGGACGCGGCCGGGCCGGGGCTCGACGAGGGCGATCAGGAGCAGGGCTCTGCCGGTGTCCCCTGCCGGGAGGCGCCGCGGTGGTGGGGTGCCTCAGCCCGTTCAGGTGGACGCCGCAGGGTCCGAGGGCCCGGCCGCCTTGCGGTATTCGGCGTTGATGCGCTGGGCTTCCGCGAGCTGGTCTTCGAGGATGACGATGCGGCAGGCCGCCTCGATGGGGGTGCCCTGGTCGACGAGTTCGCGGGCGCGGGCGGCGATGCGCAGCTGGTAGCGGGAGTAGCGGCGGTGTCCGCCGGGGGAGCGCAGCGGGGTGATCAGACGGGCCTCGCCGATCGCGCGCAGGAAGCCCTGGGTGGTGCCGAGTATGTCGGCGGCCCGGCCCATGGTGTAGGCGGGGTAGTCGTCGTCATCGAGTCGCTCGTAGGAGTCGTCTGCTGTCATGGAACCTCTCTCTGCGGAACGCGTGGAGGGGCCCGGGTGCCAGACGGCACCCGGGCCCCGAAGGAACTGCTACACCATCTGCCGGCCCTGATCCTGCGCCGGCTTTCTCTTTCCGCCTGCCCGACCGGAACGGCGTCGGGGCTGCGGGGATCGCGGTTGCTTGACCGGAGACCACCTCACTATCGATGTCCTGCGGTACCCGGACCCGCGTGGCGTCCGGGCGATCCTGATGGCGCCTGGTTCCTCCGTTCTTTCCTCTGGTGATCAACTGCTTGCCAAGCGGCGTACTGCGAACCGCTTGTACTGCTGTGGCCTGTCCCAGCGCCACGTTCCGGCAGCCAGCCCCGTCGCCCGTCCTGCGTCTGCTCTGGCTTGGAACCCCACTGCCGGACTTCCCGGTGCGCGCGCCCGCAGCCGACGCCTTCACCGAGGTGCTGCTCACTACTTCACTGCTGGGTACTTCCACCTGCGGATACTGCGGTACTGCCTTGGCGGCCCCTGATGACTACGGGCCACCCGGTCCGGTCGTCAGCCCCGTCGCCGTCCTGCAACCGCTCTGGCTCCGGAACTCCACCACCGCACCGTCCTGCGCACTGCAACTGCGTGTACTGCTGCCCGGCAGTTCGTCTCTGCCGGGCCCATCGGACTTCTCTGGGTTACGAGAGAAACCATAGCCACGCTGCCGCCCAATGTCTACTCTCGCCGGGATAGATTTCCGCGTGTGGCATGGAGAGGTAATCCGCCTCGGAGGGGAGGGTCCCGCAGGCCCTCGCGTACCGCTGGTCCGGCGCGAAGGCGGCTTCTGCTCGGCCTACTTGGACTCGACCCGTCCGAGCGAGTCGGGGCCGGCGGTCAGCGCGTGCCGCGCGGTCTGCCAGGCGGGGTCCCCGGGGTGGAGCTCGCTGCGCAGATAGGCCCAGGTGAGCCGCGCGAGTGCGGCGACCCGCTCGGGGTTCTCGTCCGTGGTCTCGGCGACGTCGTATCCGGAGATCCCGCCGAGCCCGTGCTCCGCGCCGAACAGCGTGAGCAGCGACTTGGGGCCCGGGGAGAGCGCGTACGGATCGGCGTGCCAGGCAGGGCCGGCGACGGTGAGGAACGCGGAGTCGTCCTTGTCGCCGGCGACCACGAGCGCGGGCTTCGTCATCGTGGAGAAGTCCGTGGTCAGGAAGAACGGGTAGTTCTCGACGGTGAACTCGGTGAGGGCGTCACCGCCTCGGCCGGGCGCGGCGAGCAGCACACCTGCCGTGATCCGGGGATCGGCCAGGTCGGCCTCGGTTCCGTCGTGCGGATCGGTGAGCCGGGCGCCCAGCAGCAGGCTCGCGGTGTGGCCGCCCATCGAGTGCCCGGCCACGGCGACCCGGCTGCGGTCGAGGCGCCCGAGCAGTCGCGGGACGGCGGCCTCGATCGCGTCGAGCTGGTCGAGGACGCGCTTCATGTCCTCGGCCCGGGTGCGCCAGTGCGCTCCAGCCCCGGGCGTGGCGGGATCCAGGCTCAGCGTCCTGGAGTCCAGATGGGTCGGCTGGATCACGACGAAGCCGTGCGCGGCCCAGAAGTTCGCGAGAGGGGCGTAGCCGTTCAGTGAGGAGAGGTTGTTCGAGAAGCCGAGACCATGCGAGAGGAGGATGACCGGCAGCCCGCTCCCGGTCATCGGAGCGGAGACGCGCACCTGCAGGTCCACGGCGCGGCCGGGAGCCGGCAGCGTCAACGGGCTGACCGAGAGCACGGGCGCGGGCGGGCCGGGGAGGTCGGCCGCGTAAGCGGGATTACTCATGATGAGGGTGCCTTTCGATGGCCCTGCCGCCGGTCGCGTGCGGCCGGCGGCGGGTAAGGCGGAGCGCCCGCTTCGGCTAACCTGAAAGCGGATCACTGTTCCACTTAAAATACGGAACAGCGATCCGTTTCGTCAACGGCCACGGAAGGAGAGCGCGATGCCCACTGCGGGCCGGTCGGGAGGGGCGTCTGCCCGAAGCAAGAGGGCGGACGCGATGCGCAATCAGCAGACGCTGCTCGAGGCCGCCGCGGAGGTGTTCGTGACCTCGGGGGTCGATGCGCCGATCCGGGAGATCGCGGCCCGCGCGGGCGTCGGACTCGGGACGCTCTACCGCCACTTCCCGACCCGGGCGGACCTCGTCACCGCCGTCTACCGCCACCAGATCGAGGCATGCGCCGAGGCCGGCCCGAACCTCCTGGCCGTCGCCCCCTCCCCGTTCGACGCGCTGCGCCAGTGGATCGACCTGTTCGTCGACTTCCTGGTCACCAAGCACGGACTCGCGGACGCCCTGCAATCCGACGGTGACCGCTTCGCCGCGCTGCACACCCACTTCCTCGACCGCCTGATGCCCGTCTGCGCCCAACTGCTCGACGCCGCGGCCGACGCCGGTGACATCAGACCCGGCATCCAGCCCTACGAACTCATGCGTGGCATCGGCAACCTCTGCGTCGGACGGGACGGCGACCCCCGCTACGACCCCCGCCGACTGGTCGAACTCCTCCTCCAGGGACTGCGTCGACAGCACGCACCCGACGGCGACGCCACACGATGACCTCGTCCGCCCCCAACGAGGACACCCCTCCCCGTCCGTCGCGAGGGGACACCGAGTCCGCGGCTCGTGCGGACCAGGTAGCCGAGGGGGCTTCGTAGGGTCCGAGCACGCTGCCCGACCGGCGTGCCGGCGGCCCTCGCCCGGGCCCGCTCCCTCAACGGCCCTATCCATGGCCGGAATCCATGGCCGGAGGCGCTCCGTCCCCCGTTGACTGCCCGCGCCCCGCGGGATTGGCTGCCCTGGTGCGTACCGGAGCGGCACCGTGGAGGGAAAGCATGCGCCTCAGACGAATCGCTGTGCTCGCCGCCGCATTAGGGGCCTGTGCGACGGCCGTACCCGCCGCCTCGGCGGACACCCCACGGCCCCACCATCCGCGCATCGAGCGCGTGAGCGTGGCCGCGGACGGCACCCAGGGGGACGGTGTGTCGTCCGAGCCGGCGATCAGCGCCGACGGCCACTACGTCGCCTTCCTCTCCCGCGCGCGCACGCTGCTGCCCGGCGCGCCGAGCACCCGGAAGCTCTACCTCAAGGACCTGCGGACCCGGGCCGTCGAGCAGGCCAATGTGGCGAACGACCCCGATCCCGACCTGCTCTGGGTGTACTCCTTCTCGCTCAGCGCCACCGGCCGGTACGTCGCCTTCTCCTCCACCGCCGAGCAGAACGGCCCCGGTCACGTCACGGACCAGCACATCTACGTCCGCGACCGGCTGACGGGACGGACCGAGCCCCTCCTGGGGGACGGGAACAGGAAGGGCTGGGCGACGTCCCCCGCGATCAGCGCCGACGGCCGCTATGTCGCCTTCTCCTCCGACCGCACGGACCTGGTCCCCGGCGGAGGCCCGCGCCAGCAGGACGTGTACGTGCGCGACCGCTGGAAGCACACCACCCGGCGGGTGAGCGTCGCCTCCGACGGCAGCCGGGCGAACTCACTGTCCTACGGGCCGGTGATCAGTGCCGACGGCAGCCGGATCGGCTTCGGCTCAGTGGCCGACAACCTGGGGGCGGCAAGGCTCCACTCCTGGCCCACGGGCAGCTTCTACGTCCACGACCTGCGCACCGGACGCACCGTGCCCGCGGCCCGGACCCGGGACGGCAAGGCGGCCGACACCATCCTCAAGTCGAGCCTCACCCCCGACGGACGGTACGCCGCCTTCTCCTCCGGGACGCCCGACATCGCTCCGGGCCGCGACCATGGCACCGGCCGCTGGGACTGCTACGTCACGGACCTGCGCACGGGCGCCACCCGGCGGGTCAACCTCGCCCGGGACGGCTCCCCGACCGACGGCGACTGCGACGAACCGGTCATGAGCCCGGACGGCCGCCGGGTGTTCTTCACCTCGGTCCCCGGCAGCATGAATCCGGGCTCCCCAGGCTGGCGGGGCCTCTACATGCGGGACTTGCGCACCGGCGTCATCGAGCGGCTCGACGTCTCCGACGGGGGAGCCGAGGGCGACTCCGGCTCGGGTGGTGCCTCGGTCGACTGGTCCGGTCACCGCGTGGTCTTCGACAGCTGGGCGCACAACCTCGTCCCCGGCGACACCAACAAGGTCGGCGACATCTTCCTGCGCCGCCTGCCCTGACGGGCAAGGGGCTGGACACCCGCAGGAGGGCGCCAGGCGGGCGACGGCGCGGGCCCCCGCCCCGTCATCACCTCCGAACCGCGCACCACGGCCACCGGCGACAGGGCCGATCCGCCCGGTGATGTCAGCCCCGGGCGGCATCATGGGGGCCAGGGACCGCAGGAACGCCCGGCCTCCGGGCTTACCGCCGCGACGCAGAGGGGGTGCGAGGTGACGGACGCACCGGCAGGCTTCCCTGTGCTCACCGGAGACGAATGCTCTTCCGGCCTCGGCGCAAGGGCCGAGGACCGGGCGGCCACCGTGCGGCAGGCCATGGCGGGGCTTCGGCAGATCCGCGCGATCACGAACCCGCCGGCGGGCCGCGCGGTGACCGTCCCCGCGCCGTGGGAGCGTCTCCAGCCGCTGCGCGCGATCGCCCTCGCCCTGGAGGACGCCGGGATTCCCGCATCCGCCCTGGACGCCGACGGCCGGCGCACCGCCACTGGCTACCGCCTGCTCCGTGAGAACCGGATCGTCCGCGTCGAATGGACCGGACCGCCCGGCAGCGGTGCCGTCTACCAGCAGCACGAAGAACTCCAGCGCTGCGCCCGCGCCCTGCAGGATCTCGGCTGGCACGTCCTGGAGTACCGGGGCGCGCGCCGGCACCGGTGGCTCGAGGTCGAGGCCCCGCCACCATGAGCGGACGGAACAGGGCTGGACGGGCTCTCGGAGTACGGCATCCGCCGCCCGCTGACCCCCACGGGCGCCGTGACCGCCCCCGGCGGTCTCACCCTCCCCTGCTCCAGCGGCATGGTCGAGGGACACGTGAACCGGACGAATTCCTCCACCGTCAAGGCGGCTACGGACGAGCCGACTTCGGCTTTCCCTGCGCCGAATCCCCTTCACCCCATGAACCGATCGCGCCCGGTCACCCAGGGATGCTGATCAGAGTCATTCCCGGTGTCCGCTCTCGTCGCGGGCGGTGGCCTTCCGCGCTCGTGCGGGCGCAGGAAGGCCACCGGCCGTCAGCAGAAGATCACGGTCATCATGCTGGGGCAGAGAAAGAGACTCGCGTGACTGGGCGCTTTGGCCTGATTTCCAGCGAGACAGTCAGGCTTGCCCAGGGGGAGCATCTGCAGGTCGAGGAGCGCCACGTCGGCTCCATCCTTCCGTGAGGAGGCAATCGCGCGGTGCGGTACGCACTGCCGCCGGGGCCGCCCGTCGGCGGCTGCTGTTCCTCGTGACAGCGCACAGCGTATGGAGCCGGCCACGATGACGGCACCGGCTTCCCGGCCAACCTTCGCCCAGCCTGTATCGGGCATACTTCTCCAACCCGGCCCGAAGTTTGACGAGTAATCACGGACTGCCTCCGGATGGCCGGAGCCTTCGTGTGGCTGTTCATATGTCCCCGCACTCACCGAGTGAAGACCCGTCTCAGGCCCGCGGACTAGGGTCGGAGGCATGACGACACACCTTGCCAGCAGCGCTTTCGACTCACTCCGCCTCGACGCCGTGCGCGACCAAGAGGCGCTGCGCCGGGCCTACGATGCCCCCAGTGACGCGGCCGTGCGGAAACAGATGACCGAACTCACCGAACAAACACGGCAGTTGATCGCCTGCTCATCGCTGGTCCTGATCGCCAGCGCGGACGCCGAGGGCAACTGTGACGTCTCCCCGCGCGGCGGCCCCGCCGGGTTCGTCGCCGTCCTGGACGCACGGACGGTGGCGATACCCGACGCGACCGGCAACAAGCGCCTGGACACCTTGCAGAACGTCGTCGCCACCGGACGAGCCGGGCTGCTGTTCGTCATCCCGGGCCGCACCACGACGCTCAGGGTGAACGGCCGGGCCTGCGTCTCCACCCGCCCGGAGCTGCTGTCACAGCTGACCGCCGTGGGCAAGCCGCCGGCCAGTGCGCTGGTGCTCGGGATCGAGGAGATCTACCCGCACTGCCCCAAGGCCCTCCTGCGCAGCGCGGCCTGGAAGCCGGAGCAGTGGCTGCCGGCGGACGCCCAGCCGACCTCGGCCGAGGTGACGCTGGCTCAGCTGAGGATGCCGGAGCTGACGATCGCTGACATCGAGCGGGCGGAGGAGGACTCGCTGAAGTACCGCTATGAGTGACGGACTGACCGGTGATTGCTGAACCGCAGCGCATCGATGACCGCTCCGGGCTCTGTGCAGCACCTCGCCCTCACGACGCAGATGACCACTGACTGGTTCCCGGCTCGCATGCCCGGAAATACCGCCGTCACCCCTGAATTCGGCCCCTCCTGCACTATGCCCGCTTCTGCCTGACAGAGGATGCGATGGAGACAATCCGCCAATTCTGGTTTCCCGAGCTGTACGCCCCTGTCCCGTATCGGCGGAGCCCTCTGGAAAGCGACCGCGCCGTTGTGGCCGACGTGCACGCATGGGGAGTCGAATGGATCCCCTCGGACCGCGTTGAAGAACACGTCGGAACAGGAATGTGGTTCGCCTCGCTGTACGCCCCGGGATGCGCTCACCCCGACCGGTTCGTGGTGATGGCGAAGTTCCTGGCTCTCATGGCCGCCTTCGACAACCAGGACAACTCATCCGGCAACTTGACCGATAGCGCGACCGACCGGCGCACCTTCGCGGATCAGACCGTCGCTGCCCTGGAGATCCACGAAGGGACGCGCAAGGCGATCACCTTGACGGAGCAGGCATACCAGTACTGCATCGATGGCGTACGGGCCAGCTTCCCCACACCCTGGACAGCGCAACGATACGTCGACGGAGTCGCTGAATGGCTCAGGGCCATGGTGCGGGTCCACCGTGAGTTCGCAGACGGAATCTCCCCCACCATGACCTTCTCCGAGATGGTGGAGTTCCGCCTCCGCAACGGCGGAGGTCTCTTCAACGCAGCACTGGCCGAGGGTCTGTGGGACTTCTCCCTGGAGGATGTGTGGGAACACATCGAAGACCTGTATGAACTGGTTTTCGGCGCCCTCATCCTCACCAACGACCTCGACTCCTTCCGCCGCGAGTACTTCACCGGCGGGAAGACCAACGTCCTGCACTGCCTGCACATCAACGAAGGCATGCCATTCCAGGACGCCGTCGACTATCTCGAACGTTCATCAACGACCGGGTCCGTCAATTCACGACCGCCTGGCCCGACCGCCTCAAGACGCTGCACCCCGCCCAGCGGCCGGAGATGACCCGCACTTCCGCGCACTCGAACTCGTGATCGCGGGTAACCTCCACGTACACCGCACCGCGCCCCGCTACAACGGCCCAGGACTCACCCGGCCCGTCCCCGCCGGCCTTCTCCTGATGGACCCTGAGCGCACTATCGGGGCCTGTAAATAGAACGGCTCTTCCAAGATTTTCGTAGCCAGTGATCGTGTGAACTGACCTGTGGCTTAAGAGTGTTGACGGTGGCACGCTGACCGCGTGTGCCATTGAGCTGGAGGACCTGCTGCCGCAGCTGGCCACGGTGCAGGTCGAGACGGTTGAGGCCGGCGAGGATCTGGTGCGGATCACGGCGCGGACGCATGCCGGTGTTCCGGTGGTCTGCCCGGGATGCGGGCAGACCTCGGACTGGGAACACAGCCGGTATGTGCGGCATGTCGCGGACGAGGCCGTCGGCGGCTGCCCGGTGACGATCGACCTGTCGGTGCGGCGGATGTACTGCGAGAACCCGGACTGCGCGAAGCTGACGTTCGCCGAGCAGATCGAGGGTCTGACGGTGCGCTACCAGCGCCGGACCCCGGCCCTGCAGGCCGTCGTGGAGGCGGTGGCCCACGCCCTGGCGGGCACGGTCGGCGCCCGGCTGCTGCTGCACCTGCACCAGGTGCTCAGCTGGGCCACCATGCTGACCTGCCTCCTGCGCATCCTCCTGCCCGAGCGGCCGGTGCTCCGGGTGCTCGGGATCGACGAGTTCGCCCTGCGCCGACGGAAGCGGTACGCAACCATCCTGATCGATGCCGAAAGCGGACAGCGCATCGACGTCCTGCCCGGCCGGAAGATGGAGTCACTCACCGCGTGGCTGCGCGAGCATCACGGAGTCGAGATCGCGTGCCGGGACGGAGCCTCGGACTTCGCCCAGGCCATAACCGACGCCGACCCCACCATCACACAGGTGATGGATCGCTGGCATCTGTGGCGCGGCC